>NZ_JAFLXF010000014.1:0-155390 GCF_019891575.1 Pseudomonas sp. MIS38 | reverse complement strand
TTCCCCATGTGAGAGTAGGTCATCGTCAAGATTAAATTCCGAAACCCCAATTGCGAAAGCAGTTGGGGTTTTGTTTTGCCCGCAGGAAAGTTCCTACAGCATGCGGTAGGCCCTTCCGGCTGTCACAGCCTGCCGACAGTGCTAAGGTTCTGCCTTGGCTTTTGTACTTTTCCAAGGAAGCTTTTATGCCGGACGCCTCGTCCCTCAACGCTGCATTCATGGTGGTTCAGAGCAATAGCCTGGACGAGCTGCGCAGCCTGGTGGTCAGCATCATGCGGCGCTACCCATTGGCTCCCTTGGAGAACGAAATCGCTCTGGTCCAAAGCAACGGTATCGCCCAATGGCTCAAGCTGGCATTGGCAGAAGATCCTGAAGAGGACGATCTCGGTGGTTGCGGAATAGCCGCTGCCATCGATGTGCAGCTTCCAGGCAGTTTCATGTGGCAGCTCTACCGTATGGTGTTGGGCCGAGACGAAATCCCCGCCACATCCCTGCTCGACAAAGCTCCCCTGACCTGGCGGCTGATGCGCCTGTTGCCGCAAGTGATTGATCGCCCCCATTTCGAACCGCTACAACGCTTCCTCACCCATGACACCGACTTGCGCAAGCGCTACCAGTTGTCCGAGCGCCTGGCAGACCTGTTTGACCAATATCAGGTGTATCGGGCCGACTGGCTCGAAGATTGGGCCGAGGGCCGGCATCAGTTACGTAATGTTCGAGGCGAGATAAAGCCACTGCCTCCAGTCAGTTGCTGGCAGGCTGAACTGTGGCGTGCTCTTTTGGAAGATGTCGGTGAGCAAGGCATGGCCCAGAGCCGCGCCGGTGTTCATCAACGATTTATCGAGTGCATAAATTCCCTCGAACATGCACCAGCAGGACTACCCTCGCGGGTGATCGTGTTCGGTATATCCTCGTTGCCCGCCCAGGTGCTTGAAGCGTTGGCCGGACTCGCACGTTTCAGTCAGGTGCTGTTGTGTGTACACAACCCTTGCCGACACCACTGGGCCGATATCGTCGCCGACAAGGATCTGCTGCGTCATCAATACAAGCGTCAGAGCCGCAAGAACGGCATGCCGGTCGTACTCGATCCTGAAACGTTGCACCAACATGCTCATCCGCTGCTCGCCGCCTGGGGCAAGCAAGGCCGCGACTATATCAACCTGCTCGACAGTTACGATGACCCCAACAGCTATCGCGCGGCGTTTCGTGACGGGCGCATTGATCTGTTCAGCGAAAATCAGCCACATAACATGCTCAACCAACTTCAGGACGACATCCTCGAGTTGCGGCCACTCAATGAAACGCGTGAGCGCTGGCCTGCCGTTGACTTGACGCAGGATGGGTCGATCCGCTTCCACATAGCCCACAGTGCCCAGCGCGAAGTGGAAATCCTTCACGATCAGTTACTCGCACGCTTCAGCGCCAATCCAGATCTGCGCCCACGAGATGTAATTGTGATGGTGCCGGACATCGACAGCTATGCGCCGCATATCCGGGCGGTGTTCGGACAACTGGATCGACATGATCCACGCTTCATTCCATTTACCTTGGCCGACCAGGGCCAGCGGGGCCGCGATCCGTTGCTGATTGCTGTCGAGCACCTGCTGAAGCTGCCCGATAGTCGTTTCCCGGTGAGCGAGATCCTCGATCTGCTCGACGTCCCTGCGTTGCGCGCCCGATTTGGCGTACAAGAGCGTGATTTGCCTACTCTGCATCGCTGGATCGAAGGAGCAGGCGTGCGCTGGGGAATGAACGCCGGGCAACGTGCCGGCCTGGGCTTGCCGGATGAGCTTGAACAGAACAGCTGGCATTTCGGTTTGCGGCGGATGTTGTTGGGGTACGCAGTTGGCAGCTCCAGCGCCTGTGCCGGTATCGAACCCTACGATGAAATCGGTGGTCTGGATGCTGCGTTGATCGGTCCGTTGGTTGCCCTGCTCGATGCATTGGAACTGGCCCATCACGAACTCACTCAAGTCGCTCAGCCCAAGGTGTGGGGCCAGCGCCTGCAAATCCTGATGCAGCTGTTTTTCAAGGCCAGTAACGAGCACGACGATTATCTGCTCACGCAACTTGAGGAGTTGCGCGAAACCTGGCTGCAGACCTGTGAATCCGTTGGATTGGTCGATGAATTGCCGCTGACGGTGGTTCGTGAAGCCTGGCTCGCGGGGCTGGATCAGGGGCGTCTGTCCCAGCGTTTTCTCGCCGGCGCAGTAAACTTTTGCACGCTGATGCCCATGCGGGCGATCCCGTTCAAGCTTGTCTGTTTGCTGGGGATGAACGATGGCGATTATCCCCGGGCGCAACCCCCGCTGGACTTCGACCTCATGGGCAGTGACTACCGGCCAGGGGACCGTTCCCGGCGTGAAGACGATCGCTATCTGTTGCTCGAGGCGCTCCTGTCTGCGCGCGATCAGCTCTACATCAGTTGGGTCGGACGCAGCATTCGCGACAACAGTGAACGGCCTGCTTCAGTGCTGATCGGGCAGTTGCGCGATCACCTCGCCAGTGGCTGGCGGTCGCTCGATGAGCATCAGGATCTGTTGACCTCCATGACCGAGGAGCACCCCCTGCAACCGTTCAGTTCGCGCTATTTCCATGAAGGCGATCAACTATTCAGTTATGCCCGTGAATGGCAGGTCTTGCACCAGGTGCATGCGCCACAACATGAGATGGAGCTACTCGCGCCCCATGTTCAGGAGGAGCCGCTGAGTCTGGCTCTGCTGCAGGATTTCTTGCGTAACCCGGTCCGGCACTTTTTCACGCAGCGCCTCAAAGTGTACTTCGAGGCCGCCGAGGCGCCCCTGGCTGACGAAGAACCGTTCGTGCTGGACGCATTGCAACGCTACACACTGAGCGACAGCCTGCTCGAAGCCGCACTCCGGCAGCCGGACAATATCAATCGGGCACTCGAAGATCAGGCGCGGCGTTTGCAAAACAGCGGATTGCTGCCCATGGCCGGCTTCGGCGAATGCCTGCAACGAGAGTTGATCGAGCCGTTACCTGACTTGCTGCAACGTTACCAACACCTTCTGGCGTTATGGCCGACACCATTGACCAGCGCGCTCCCGGTCAGTCTTGAGTTGCAGGGCGTGCGTGTTGAAGGCTGGCTCGCCGGTTTGCATCAACGCGCTGACGGTGGCGTGTTGTCGGTCACGACCATTCCCAACAGCATCGGCTCGATCAAAAGTCGGAAATGGCATCGGTTGATCAAGCCGTGGGTCAATCACCTGGTGGCCTGCGCCAGCGGACTTATCCTGACCACGGCACTGGTGGCGAGTGACGATACGCTGCTGCTTGAGCCGACGGAGAAGGACCGAGCGGTTCGTTTTCTGGGTGATCTGCTGCTCGCCTGGCAGGTCGGCATGCGCCAGCCGCTGCCGATCGCGGTCAAGACGGCCTTCGCCTGGCTTGCGCAGACTGATCCGCTCAAGGCTGAGGCGGCTGCCAGAAAAGCCTACGAAGGCGACGGCCAGACCAGTGACGGTGAGCGCCGTGAAAGCCCTGCGCTGTCACGCCAATTCGCTGACTTTGACGCATTGAGTGCCGACGAAACATTCTCCGGTTGGTGCGACGCGTTGTATCGCCCCCTGTTGGAAGCGCCATGGCGCTCGTTGGCCAGCGAAGGGGCACGCGCATGAGTACCAAAACACCGCTGGCTCTGGCCTTCCCGCTGCACGGCAGTCAACTCATCGAAGCCAGTGCGGGTACCGGCAAGACCTTTACCATTTCTGCTCTCTATCTGCGGCTGATCCTTGGCCACGGCGGCGAATCGAGCGGCTTCGGCCGTGAATTGCTGCCCCCGCAGATTCTTGTGGTGACCTTCACCGATGCCGCCACCAAGGAGCTGCGTGAAAGAATCCGTACGCGGCTGGCCGAGGCTGCGCGGTTTTTCCGTGAAGAAACCCCGGCGCCGGATGGCTTGATTGCCGAGCTGCGCGAGCAGTTTGACCCGGCACAATGGCCCGGTTGCGCCAATCGCCTGGACATCGCCGCGCAATGGATGGATGAAGCGGCCGTCTCCACCATCCACAGTTGGTGCCAGCGCATGCTGCGCGAACACGCGTTCGACAGCGGCAGCCTGTTTACCCAGTCCCTGGAAACCGATCACAGCGATCTGCTCGGTGAAGTACTGCGCGATTACTGGCGACTGTTCTGTTACCCGATGCAGGGCGACGCGCTGAACTGGGTTCGCGCTAACTGGGGTGGGCCGGCAGCGTTGTTGCCACGAGTGCGCGGCCTGTTTGGCAGTGAGCGCGACAGTGATGACGGCAAGGTCCCCGCAGAGCTGATCGACGAGTGTCTGCAAGAACGGCGTGCCGCGTTGCTCGAACTGAAGATGCCGTGGCGTCAGTGGGCCGATGAGCTGCTGGTGATCTGTCACGAAGGCGTTGCGAGCAAAGCCGTCGATGGACGCAAGATGCAGGCGCGCTACTTCGAGCCCTGGTTCGAGAAACTCAAGGCGTGGGCCGAAGACGAGGCCATGGAGCAACTGGACATCGGCACCGGTTTCACCCGATTGACCCCTGACGGAATGGCCGAAGCCTGGAAGGGCCAGGCACCGAGTCATCCGGGTCTCGACGCGATGCCGGGGCTCAAGTCGAGCCTCGACGCGCTTCCCACCCCCGATGCCGCCGTATTGCAACATGCGGCGCGATGGGTGGGCGCGCGTTTTGAGGAAGAGAAGCGTCGTCGTGCGGAAATGGGCTTCGACGACATGCTGTTGCGCCTCGATGCGGCGTTGCAATCCGACAGCGGCGAGCGCCTTGCTGCGGTGATCCGCGAGCAGTTTCCGGTTGCTCTGATCGATGAGTTTCAGGACACCGACCCGGTGCAATACCGGATCTTCGAGAGCATCTACCGCATCGAGGACAACAGTCCGGATACCGGTCTGTTCCTGATCGGTGACCCCAAGCAGGCGATCTACGCGTTCCGTGGCGCCGATATCTACACCTACCTGCGTGCGCGTCAGGCCACTGCCGGCCGCCTGCATACGCTGGGCACCAACTTCCGCTCCAGCCATGGCATGGTCAACGCGGTCAATCACGTATTCGAACGCGCCGAGTCCCGCGAGCAGGGACGCGGCGCGTTTTTGTTTCGGGAAAAAACCGGGGAAAACCCGGTGCCGTTCCAGCCTGTTGAGTCTCAGGGGCGTAAAGAGCGGCTGCAGATCGCCGGGCACGATGTCGCGGCACTGAATGTCTGGCACCTGTCGACGGAGCAGCCGCTGTCAGGCGCGGTCTATCGCCAGCAGTTGGCGGCGGCCTGTGCCAGCGAAATCACCGCGTTGCTCAATGGCGGGCAAGCCGGTGCGGCGGGATTTGTCCGCGACGGAGAAGACTTCAGAGGCTTGCGACCCTCTGACATTGCGATTCTGGTACGCGACGGCAAAGAGGCCCAAGCCGTACGCGCAGAACTCGCGGCCCGTGGCGTGCGCAGCGTTTACCTGTCGGACAAGGACTCGGTGTTCGCCGCCCAGGAAGCGCATGACCTGCTCTCCTGGCTCAAGGCCTGCGCGGAGCCGGATGTCGAGCGCTCTCTGAAGGCTGCGCTGGCTTGCATCACCCTCAATCTGCCGTTGGCTGAACTGGAACGTTTGAATCAGGACGAGTTGGTCTGGGAAGCCCGGGTCATGCAGTTTCGTGGCTATCGCGAACTGTGGCGCAAGCAAGGTGTGCTGCCTATGTTGCGACGCCTGCTGCACGACTTTCACCTGCCGCAGACCCTGATCGCACGCAGTGATGGCGAGCGGGTACTGACCAACCTTTTGCACTTGTCGGAACTGATGCAGCAGGCTGCCGCTGAGCTTGATGGCGAGCAAGCGCTGATTCGTCATCTGGCCGAGCTTCTGGCGTTGTCCGGTCAGGCCGGCGAAGAGCAGATATTGCGTCTGGAGAGTGACGAGCAACTGGTCAAGGTCGTGACCATTCACAAGTCCAAAGGGCTTGAGTATCCACTGGTGTTCCTGCCTTTCATCTGCTCGGCAAAACCGGTGGATGGCAGTCGCATGCCGCTGCATTACCACGATGCCTCCGGCAAAGCCCAGGTGACACTGAAGCCGACCGCCGAATTGATCGCCCTGGCGGATGACGAGCGTCTGGCCGAGGACCTGCGTCTGCTCTACGTCGCCCTGACTCGCGCGCAACATGCCTGCTGGCTGGGTGTCACGGACCTCAAACGCGGTAATAACAACGGTTCGGTGCTTCATCTTTCGGCGCTTGGCTATCTCCTGGGTGGCGGCGCAAGGCTGGATGAGTCAACCGGTCTGAGCCGCTGGCTGCAGGATTTGCAGCAGAACTGCACGGCCATCAGTTTGGGGGAGTTGCCTCAAGCCACTCAGGAGATCTACCGGCCCGAGCGTAACGAAGCGATCCTCAGCGCTACATTGGTGCCCAAGCGCAAGGCCAGCGAAAACTGGTGGATTGCCTCCTACAGTGCTTTGCGCATCAGTGACGTATTGAGCGTGGGCAGCGATGAGGCGCCGGACAGTCCACAAGCGCAAAAGCTGTTTGATGATGAGCGTCTCGACCCGGAAGCGCCACGCGAGATCGTGGCCGGTGGCGCCGATATTCATCGTTTTCCCCGCGGTCCGAATCCGGGAACCTTTCTTCATGGTCTGCTCGAATGGGCCGGAGACGAAGGTTTTGCCGTTCCTTTTGAAACGCTCAAGGATGCGATTGGCCGGCGCTGCAACCTGCGTGGTTGGGAGGGGTGGATCACCACCCTGAGTGACTGGCTGCAACACTTGCTCAAGTCGTCGCTGCCAGCAGGTGGCGGACAGCCTCCGGTGGTTCTCGAGCAACTGAAACAGTACCGCGTCGAGATGGAGTTCTGGTTCGCCAGCCACAAGGTCGATGTTCTCAAACTCGATGAGTGGGTGCGCCAGTACACCCACAACGGTGTGGCACGAGTGGCCGCCGAGCCAGTACAGCTCAACGGCATGTTCAAAGGCTTCATCGACCTGACTTTCGAACATGAAGGGCGCTACTACGTCGCTGACTACAAATCCAACTGGCTGGGTGTCGACGATGCGGCCTATACCGAGCAAGCCATGGAGCGCTCGATTCTCGACAACCGTTATGACCTGCAATACGTGTTGTATCTGCTGGCGTTGCATCGACAACTGAAGGCGCGGTTGCCTGACTACGATTACGATCGACATGTCGGTGGTGCGTTGTATGTGTTCCTGCGCGGGACCCGGGCAGACAGTCGCGGGGTGTATTTTGCGCGGCCGCCGCGCGAACTGATCGAGCGCCTGGATCGCCTTTTCCAGGGCAAGCCGGAACCCAAGGCCGAACCCGCATGGGAACAGGGAGTCCTGCTATGAGCCGTACCTTCGCCGATCTGTCATCGGCTATCGACAACCCGTCGAGCCTGGCGCCACTGACCAGTGCCTCGGATCTGCTGATCTTGCTTGATCGCTGGGTCGAGCGAGGCTGGCTTCGTTCGCTTGACAAGGCCTTTATCGGTTTTCTTTACGAACTCGCACCCCAGTCCGATCCACTGGTGTTGCTCGCTGCCGCACTGACCAGCCATCAACTGGGTCACGGACATGTCTGCCTCGACTTGTTCGAAACCCTCAAGGCCCCGGATTTCGCCCTGTCTTTACCTCCTGAAGGCGATGAGCAAAGTGATGTCTTGCTCCTGCCGTCGCAGTTGCTTGGAACGCTGGATGGCGCCCATTGGTGCAAGGTGCTGGCGAGCAGCGCTCTGGTTGCACTCGCTGCGGACAATAGCGAAGCGGCGCATCAGCGACCGTTGGTGCTGTCCGGCAAGCGTCTGTACCTGCGGCGCTACTGGGCCTATGAGCGGCGTATCGATGCGGCGTTACGCACACGTCTGGCCCAAGGCGAAACGCCGCCGGATGACTTGCCCCAACGTCTCGATGAATTGTTCGGCCCCGCCAGGCCCGGAGCAGTGATCGACTGGCAGAAACTCGCCTGCGCGCTTGCCACTCGGGGAGCCTTCAGCATCATCACGGGCGGCCCGGGAACTGGCAAAACCACCACGGTGGTGCGTCTGCTCGCGCTGCTTCAGGCGCCGGCGGTGGAAGCCGGTCAGCCGTTGCGCATTCGTCTGGCGGCGCCCACGGGCAAGGCTGCTGCGCGGTTGACCGAGTCCATCAGCCAGCAAGTGCAGTCGCTGCAAGTCACCGAAGACGTGCGCGAGAAGATCCCCTGCGACGTGACCACTGTCCATCGTTTGTTGGGCAGTCGGCCCGGCACCCGACATTTCCGCCACCATGCCGGCAACCGCTTGCCGCTGGATGTGCTGGTGGTCGATGAAGCTTCCATGATCGACCTGGAAATGATGGCTAACCTGCTCGATGCGTTGCCGGCGCATGCGCGTCTGGTGTTGCTCGGTGACAAGGATCAACTCGCCTCCGTAGAGGCCGGGGCGGTGCTCGGCGATCTGTGCCGCGATGCCGAGGCAGGCTGGTACAACCCGCAGACCCGGCGGTGGCTGGAGTCGGTCAGTGGTGAGTCATTACAGGACAGTGGCCTGCACGAGGACCACGACGGCTCGCATCCTTTGGCTCAGCAACTGGTGATGCTGCGCCATTCCCGACGCTTCGGTGAAGGCAGCGGCATCGGTCAGCTGGCGCGGCGGGTCAATCAGCAGTTGCCGGAGGAGGCGCGCCAGTTGCTGGCGGCCGGTCACTATGATGACGTGTTTTCCCTGCCGCTCAAGGGCGAACACGATCACACGTTCGAGCGGCTGCTGCTCGACGGTCATGGGGAAGGTCCAAAGGGTTATCGCCACTATCTGAATATCCTGCGCCAACAACGCCCGCCAGCGGAAAGACCGCTGGAGCATCCGGACTGGATCAACTGGGCGCGGGAAGTGCTGCAGGCGTTCGACACCTTCCAGTTGTTGTGTGCTGTGCGCAAGGGGCCTTGGGGCGTTGAAGGGTTGAATCTGCGGATCACCGAAACGCTGGTCAAGGCACGCCTGATCGAGCATGACCAGCAATGGTACGAAGGCCGGCCGGTGCTGATGACGCGCAACGATTACGGTCTGGGTCTGATGAACGGCGATATTGGCATTGCCCTCAAGTTGCCCGAGCGCGAAGGCCCGGACGCCGGCAAACCGGTGCTGCGCGTGGCCTTTCCGCGTAACGACGGGCAGGGCGGTGTGCGTTTCGTGCTGCCGAGCCGGCTCAACGATGTGGAAACGGTGTACGCGATGACGGTGCACAAATCCCAGGGCTCCGAGTTCGCCCACACCGCGCTGATCCTGCCGGATGCCTTGAATCCGGTGTTGACCAAGGAATTGATCTATACCGGTATTACCCGGGCCAAACACTGGTTCACTTTGATCGAACCCCGGGCTGGCGTGTTTGAAGAGGCGGTGCAGCGCAAGGTCAAGCGCCTGAGCGGATTGATGCTGGAACTGGAGGAAGGTGGCGAGGTTCGGGAATGAAATAGCCTGATGTTCGGTGCCGATTACTGACCAACTGGTCAGCAGCTGCTGTCTCGCTGGTGTTACTCCGCTGTGCTATCGTTGCGGCATCATTTCGGTACGATCCAAGAGAATCCCTGCATGAAGGTGGCTGTCTGGGCGACAGAGCGCGTGGTTCGCTGCAAGCACGCATTGCTTGTCGGTCTGCTCTGTTTGCTGACCGGCGCCGCCATGGCGCAGGCACAGACGCCGGTGGGCATGGCCGAGCAGCGCGCCCAGTCGGTGACGCAGGTTGTGCTGGGCATCCTCAGTTACGCGCGCTGGCCGGTGGAACCCGCACAATTGCGCCTGTGCATCGTCGGCCCCACCGAATACACCGATGACCTGGTCAAAGGCACTACGCAAGCCACCGGTCGTCCGGTCGCTGTGCGCCGACTGCTGGCCGACAACCCGGCGATCGTCAGCGAATGCGATGCGGTGTACATCGGCAAACTCACCGCAGATGAACGCAGTCGGCTGTTCACCTCATTGATCGGCCATCCGGTGCTGAGCATCAGCGAAGGGGGCGATCAGTGCACGGTCGGCAGCCTGTTCTGCCTGCGGGTCGGCGATCAGCAGGTTTCCTTCGAGGTCAATCTCGACTCCGTCGCCCGCAGCGGTGTACGCATCCACCCGAGCGTACTGCAGTTGTCGCGCCGCAAACCGGCGGCACCATGAAGCTGTTTCGTTCCAGGAGCCGCCCGACACTGGGCTCGGTCATCGGCCGCGGCCATTTGATTGTCGCGCTGGTGGCCGTGACGATGGCCAGCGTGTCGCTGACCCTGCTGGGCGTTCTCGCGCTGCGGGTGTACGCCGATCACAACCTGCATCTGATTGCACGTTCGATCAGCTACACCGTGGAAGCGGCGGTGGTGTTCAACGATAAGGACGCCGCCACCGAAGCGCTGGCCTTGATCGCGTCCACCGAAGAGGTGGCGGATGCCCAGGTGTTCGACACACAGGGGCAGTTGCTGGCGCGTTGGCAGCGGCCCGAAAACGGTCTGTTTTCCCAACTGGAAATGCAGGCTGCCCGGACCATTCTGGAAAAGCCGATCAGCCTGCCGATCGTGCATCAGGATCGTGAAATCGGACGCATCCTGCTGGTCGGTCACGGCGGTAGCCTGATGCGCTTCTTGCTCAGCGGTCTGGCGGGGATCATTCTCTGCACCGCAATCAGTGCCTGGGTCGCGCTGTATCTGGCGCGCCGACAGCTGCGCAGCATTACCGGCCCGCTTCGCAGCCTCGCGGCGGTGGCCCACGCTGCCCGCAGCGAGCGAGCACTGGATCGCCGGGTACCGCCGGCGCAGATCGCCGAGCTCGACAACCTCGGCAACGACTTCAATGCCCTGCTCGATGAACTCGAATCCTGGCAGACCCATCTGCAAAGCGAGAACGAAACCCTCGCCCATCAGGCCAGCCACGACAGCCTCACCGGTTTGCCCAACCGGGCGTTTTTCGAGGGGCGATTGATTCGCGCCTTGCGCAACGCCGGCAAGCTCAATGAGCGGGTGGCGGTGCTGTTTCTCGACAGCGACCGCTTCAAAGGCATCAATGACAACTTCGGTCACGCCGCTGGCGACGCGGTGCTGGTGGCGGTCGCCAATCGGATCCGCGCGCAACTGCGTGAAGAGGATCTGGTGGCGCGGCTCGGCGGCGACGAGTTCGCCGTACTGCTCGCGCCGCTGCACAAGATCGAGGACGCCGAGCGCATTGCTGACAAGATTCTCGCCAGCATGGACATGCCCATCGCGCTGCCGGGGGATACCAGTGTGGTGACGTCGCTCAGTATCGGCATTGCGGTTTTCCCCGATCATGGCGCCACGCCAGGTGCCTTGCTCAACGCCGCCGACGCGGCGATGTATCAGGCCAAGCGCCTGTCGCGTGGCGCTCAATTCACTGCCGGGTCGGAGAGCCCGGTCGTCAATCTGCAAACCAGGAGCTGATTCCGTGTTCACATTTCCCGCTCGACTGTTTTCCGCCTTGCTGATGATCGCCGTACTGGCGCTGACCGGGTGCCAGACCGCACCGCAGAAAGGCCTGACCCCGGCGCAGATCGCCGTCCTCAAACAACAAGGCTTCGAAGCGACCGACGAGGGCTGGGAGTTTGGCCTGTCCGGCAAAGTGCTGTTTGGCAGCGATATCGAAAGCCTGAACAACCAGAGCACCGAAATCGTCGAACGCATCGGCAAGGCACTGCTCGGCGTCGGTATCGAGCGGGTGCGGGTCGACGGTCATACCGATGCCTCGGGCAAGGAAACCTACAACCAGCAACTGTCGCTGCGTCGGGCCAAAAGCGTGGCCAAAGTGCTGACCACCGTCGGCATGAAGCAAGAGAACATCCAGCTGCGCGGACTGGGCAGCAGCGAGCCGGTGGCGTCCAATGACACTACCGCCGGACGCACCGAGAATCGCCGGGTGTCGATTGTGGTCAGCGCCGATTAATCGGCAAACCGCATCTCGCGGGTCTGCCCCATCAGCAGACCCTGATTACGCTCGGTCACCTCACGGATGTAATCCCACAACAGGGTGATCCGCTTCAATTTCCTGAGATCCTCCCGGCAGTACATCCAGAACTGCCGGGTGATGTCGATTTCCTCGGGCAGCACCGGCAGCAGGCGCGGATCCTGCGCCGCGAGGAAGCACGGCAGAATCGCCAGTGAACGCCCTTGCTGCGCCGCGACGAACTGCGCGATCACGCTGGTGCTGCGCAGGTTTGCGCTGGCGCCGGGCAGCACGTTCGCCAGGTAAAGCAGCTCCGAGCTGAACGCCAGGTCATCCACATAACTGATGAATTGATGCTTGCCCAAATCGGCCGGGCGGCGGATCGGTGGGTGTTGATCGAGGTAGTCCTGGGTTGCGTACAGCTGCAAGCGGTAGTCGCAGAGTTTGCAGCAAACATACGGGCCGTGCTCCGGGCGTTCCAGGGCAATGACGATATCGGCTTCGCGCTTGGACAGGCTGATGAAGTGCGGCAGCGGCAGGATGTCCACCGAAATCGCCGGGTAGGCGTCGACGAAGTGGCTCAGCTGCGGGGTGATGAAAAAACTGCCGAAACCTTCAGTGCAACCCATGCGCACGTGCCCGGACAGTGCCACGCCGGACCCCGAGACCTGCTCGCAAGCCATGTGCAACGTGCTTTCAATCGACTCGGCATAGCCCAGCAAACGCTGGCCTTCAGTGGTCAGGACAAAACCGCTGGTGCGCGATTTTTCGAACAGCAATGTGCCCAATGCCGCTTCCAGCGAACTGATGCGCCGCGACACGGTGGTGTAGTCCACCGCCAGGCGCTTGGCCGCGGTGCTGGCCTTGCGGGTGCGGGCGACTTCGAGGAAAAACTTCAGGTCGTCCCAGTTCAGCGACCCCAGGGAGGTGATGTTTTTTTGCATGATGGACGGGCTTATATGTGCGTTCTTATTAGAAGTTTGCACATCTATACTCCAAAAACAGTCCGACAACCAATTCGTGACACACGCCTCATCTCAAGGCGAACCCTTTCGCCTTGGCTCCTACGATAAAAACAAGTTTCGGAGACCAGCATGAACGCATCGCTTACGCCCAACGAAACCACGGTCCAGAAGGTCAAGTTGCTGATCGACGGCGAGTGGGTCGAATCGCAGACCACCGAGTGGCACGACATCGTCAACCCGGCGACCCAGCAAGTGCTGGCCAAGGTTCCGTTCGCCACTGCCGCTGAAGTCGACGCCGCCATCAGTGCCGCGCACCGCGCGTTCCAGACCTGGAAACTGACCCCGATCGGCGCGCGGATGCGCATCATGCTCAAGCTGCAGGCACTGATCCGCGAGCACTCCAAGCGCATCGCTGTAGTGCTGAGCGCCGAGCAGGGCAAGACTATTGCCGACGCCGAGGGCGATATTTTCCGTGGCCTGGAAGTGGTCGAACACGCCTGTTCCATCGGCACCCTGCAAATGGGCGAGTTCGCCGAAAACGTGGCCGGCGGTGTCGATACCTACACCCTGCGCCAGCCAATCGGCGTGTGCGCCGGCATCACCCCGTTCAACTTCCCGGCGATGATTCCGCTGTGGATGTTCCCGATGGCCATCGCTTGCGGCAACACCTTCGTCTTGAAGCCTTCCGAGCAGGATCCACTGTCGACCATGCTCCTGGTGGAACTGGCGATCGAGGCCGGCGTTCCGGCCGGCGTGCTCAACGTGGTGCACGGTGGCAAGGACGTCGTCGATGGCCTGTGTACCCACAAGGACATCAAAGCCGTATCGTTCGTTGGTTCGACCGCGGTCGGTACGCACGTTTACGACCTGGCCGGCAAGCACGGCAAACGCGTGCAATCGATGATGGGTGCGAAGAACCATGCCGTCGTGCTGCCGGACGCCAATCGCGAGCAAGCGCTGAATGCCTTGGTCGGCGCCGGTTTCGGTGCGGCAGGGCAACGCTGCATGGCCACCTCGGTGGTGGTGCTGGTTGGTGCGGCGAAACAATGGCTGCCGGATCTGAAAGCGCTGGCGCAGAAACTCAAGGTCAACGCCGGCAGCGAGGCGGGCACCGATGTCGGCCCGGTGATCTCGAAGAAAGCCAAGGCGCGGATTCTCGATCTGATCGAAAGCGGCATCAAGGAAGGCGCCAAGCTTGAACTCGATGGTCGCGACATCAAGGTGCCGGGCTACGAACAAGGCAACTTCGTCGGCCCGACCCTGTTCTCGGGCGTGACCACTGACATGCAGATCTATACCCAGGAAATCTTCGGCCCGGTGCTGGTGGTGCTGGAAGTCGACACCCTCGATCAGGCCATCGCACTGGTCAACGCCAACCCGTTCGGCAACGGTACGGGCCTGTTCACCCAGAGCGGTGCGGCGGCGCGCAAATTCCAGACGGAAATCGACGTCGGCCAGGTCGGCATCAACATCCCGATTCCGGTGCCGGTGCCGTTCTTCAGCTTCACCGGTTCCCGTGGTTCGAAACTCGGCGACCTGGGTCCGTACGGCAAGCAAGTGGTGCAGTTCTACACCCAGACCAAAACGGTCACGGCGCGCTGGTTCGATGACGACAGCGTCAACGACGGCGTGAACACCACCATCAACCTGCGCTGAGGACTGGCCATGAAAATCGCATTTATCGGTCTGGGCAACATGGGCGCGCCGATGGCGCGCAACCTGATCAAGGCCGGCCATTCACTGAATCTGGTCGACCTGAACAAGACGGTGCTGGCGGAGCTTGAGCAACTGGGCGGCACTATCCGCGCCTCGGCCCGTGAGGCCGCCGAAGACGCCGAGCTGGTGATCACCATGCTCCCGGCGGCGGTGCATGTGCGCAGCGTCTGGCTCGGTGAGGACGGTGTGCTCGCCGGTATCGGCAAAGGTGTGCCGGCGGTGGATTGCAGCACCATCGATCCGCAGACCGCCCGCGATGTGGCCGCCGCTGCTGCCAAACAAGGCGTGGCCATGGCTGATGCACCGGTCTCCGGCGGCACTGGCGGCGCGACCGCCGGCACGCTGACCTTCATGGTCGGCGCCACTCCGGAACTGTTCGTCACCCTGCAACCGGTGCTGGCGCAGATGGGCCGCAACATCGTGCATTGCGGCGAAGTCGGCACCGGGCAGATCGCCAAGATCTGTAACAACCTGCTGCTGGCGATCTCGATGGTCGGCGTCAGCGAAGCCATGGCGCTGGGCGATGCACTGGGGATCGACACCTCGGTGCTGGCCGGGATCATCAACAGCTCGACCGGGCGTTGCTGGAGTTCGGAAATGTACAACCCGTGGCCGGGCATCGTCGAAACGGCGCCGGCCTCGCGCGGTTATACCGGTGGGTTTGGTGCCGAACTGATGCTCAAGGATCTGGGGCTGGCGACCGAAGCAGCGCGTCAGGCGCATCAACCGGTGGTGCTCGGCGCGGTGGCGCAGCAGTTGTATCAGGCGATGAGCCAGCGCGGGGAGGGTGGCAAGGACTTCTCGGCGATTATCAACAGCTATCGCAAGCCACAGTAACTTGGACATCAATACTTTTTGTGGCAACGGAGACTTTGTGGTGAGGGGATTTATCCCCGATCGACTGTGTAGCAGTCGCAACCACTGAGCCTGCGTTTCAACTGACACAATGCGGGGGGGCGCTTTGCGCCCATCGGGGATAAATCCCCTCGCCACAAATCTCAAAGGCGCCACAACCATGGCGTCAGCCAGAATGCAGTAGGTGTTGCCGGGAAATCACGTCGGGTGGTTTCCCGGCTTTTTTTGCATCAGGCGAAGACGAAATATTTGCGTACGGTCTCGACCACTTCCCAGGTGCCTTTCATCCCCGGTTCAACCACGAAGATGTCGCCGGCTCGCAGGTGGATTGGCGCCATGCCGTCCGGGGTGATGATGCAGTAGCCTTCCTGGAAGTGGCAGTACTCCCACTTCACATAATCGACCCGCCACTTGCCCGGGGTGCAGATCCAGGTGCCCATGATCTTGCTGCCGTCTTCGCTGGTGTAAGCGTTGAGGTTGACGGTGTGCGGGTCACCTTCGAGTTTTTCCCATTTGCAGGCATCGAGTACCGGCAGCGGGTGGGTGTCGCGCAGAACGGTGATGGGGGCGGTCGCGGTCATGAGAACTCCGGGCAGTGGGCGGATGGCAAAGAAACCAACTCGCACCCTATAGCGCCCGGTTGCCGCTCAGTTGTCTGTGCTCGACATCGAGCTGCTCAGAAACGCGCAAACCGTCAAAGGTTTTCCAGCGGGCATTCGACCCGCGCCCGTTCAAGGTCGATTTCGAAACCTTCCAGTTGCGCGTATTGCCGCGTCAGCTCAGCGATGCTGCTGTTGATCTCGCGTTTTTTTGCCTCGATAGCCTGTTGGGCCAGATCCCATGGCATGGCCTCGCCATGATGCGCGGCAAAAATCGTCTGCAATTCCCGGAGCCTGAAGCCCATCTCTTTTGCGCATTTGATGAAGATCAGCAGTTCGATGCTTTGTTGGTCGTAGAGGCGATATTTACCTTGGCGCCGGGGCGTGGGCAGCAAACCGATCGACTCATAGTGGCGAATGCTTTTGATGGTGGTGCCGGCACGTTGCGCGGCTTGGCCGATGTACATAAAAGTCCTTTTTCAATGTGAAACCATGCGGCGCATTATCGGCAGACTTAGCGGCGGGCGATAGCGTGCGCCTGTTGCAGCCAGCGCTGGCGCTGCCGGTCGCTGGAGTCAAGCAACGGGCCGAAGGTCAGCGTGCGCAGGGGGTTGATACCACAGAACTGCAGGGTGGTCTTGCGCACCTGATGCAGTCCCGGCATCCGGTAGATCCAGCGGTAATACCAGAGTGGCGTGTCCATCGTCACCAGCAAATGCGCGGTGCGCCCCTTGAGCAACTGATCGGGAAAGGGGTTGCCTTTTCGGTATTTGAAGGCGAATCCCGGCAGCAACACCCGATCAAAAAAACCTTTGAGCAGCGCCGGAATGCCGCCCCACCAGATCGGGTAGACCAGCGTCAGATGTTCGGCCCAAAGGATGTCGGATTGCGCGCGGCTCAAGTCTTCTTCCAGCGCTTGAACCTGTTGATACCCCTGGCGCAACACCGGGTCAAAAGCCATCTCTCCCAGGCGTAGCTGACGCACCTGGTGTCCGGCATCGAGCGCTGATTGTGCATAGCGCTCGGCGAGTGCGGCGCAGAAGCTCGTCGCGCCGGGATGGCCGAGAATCAGCAGAATGCGTTTGCCCATGGTCATGCTCCTTGCCGTTGAACGCCAAGGATGAAGTCTGCCCCTCAGGGGAGAGTCAAGGCTTGCAGCAAGGCTTTGGCATAACCGGGCAGGGCGCTGAAATCCCGGGCGCAGAGCATCAGGGTGCGGCGCGCCCATGGCTCGTTGAGGGCGATGCTGTTGAATGAGCGCGGCGTCGCGCGTTCAATGGCCGCCAGCGGCACGATGGCGAGGCCGGCGCCTCGGGCGACCATGCGCAGCACCCCTTCGAAACCGTCGGCGCGGATCCGCACCTGCATGCGCGAGCCGCTGTGCAGCGCCTGTTCTTCGAGGTAGATCGCCAGCGCGCTGTCGGTGCTCAGGCCGACAAAATCGTGATGCAGGGCGTCGCTGAAGCTGACTTCGGCGGCGTTGGCCAGTGGATGTTCCCGCGGCACGATCAGCACTAACGGATCATCGCGAAAGGGCTGAGTCTGTAAATCGGAGGTGTCCACTGCATCGGAGACGATGCCGATATCGGCTGCGCCCTGGCGCAAGGCGTGGATGATGCGGGCGCTGGGCAGTTCCTGCAGATCGATGTCGAGGTTGGGATGCTCGCGCAAAAAGTCCGCGAGCACTTCCGGCAGGTATTCGGTGATCGCCGTGGTGTTGCACAACAGTCGCACCTGTCCTTTGACGCCCTGCGCGTAGTCGGCCAGATCCTGCTGCATGCGTTCGGCCTGTTGCAGGAGGATGCGCGCGTGGTGGGCCAGTGCCTTGCCAGCGGGCGTCGGGCTCACGCCACGGCGGCCGCGATGCAGGAACTCGGTGCCCAGCGAGGCTTCCATGGCGCGAATGCGCGCACTGGCGGCGGCGAGCGAAAGATGGCTGCGGGCGGCGCCGGCGGTGATGTTGCCGGTGTCGAGGATGTGCAGGTAGAGGCGCAGGTCGGTGAGGTCGAAGTGCATGGGGCCGCCTGTGGTTGTTGTGGTGTCTGGGCGGGCCTCTTCGCGAGCAAGCCCGCTCCCACAGTGGATCAGTGGTGAATCCAAAACTGTGGGAGCGGGCTTGCTCGCGAAGGGGCCATCAGCCGCAACGCAATTAACAGCCTCTTGTACCGGCAGAGGCAGCCTCAGTATATGGCAGATTTTCAACGCACCCGCCAAAGCGCACAGTAGCGCCATGAACGCATTTGCAGACTTCTATCAAAACCTCGGCTTGGCTCTGTGCCTGCTGGTCATCGCCACTTTCATCATGGCCGGGCTGGTCAAAGGCGTAATCGGCCTGGGTCTGCCCACCGTCGCCATGGGCCTGCTTGGTCTGGCTATGGCGCCGTCACAGGCAGCCGCGCTGCTGATCATTCCGGCGACGCTGACCAATGTCTGGCAATTGGCGTTCGGCGGGCATCTGAAAGGGTTGCTTAAACGCCTGTGGCCGCTGTTGCTGATGATCTTCCTCGGCACCGCCGTCGGCACGTTGTCGATCGGCATGGCAGGCGGGCATTGGGTGGTGCGTGGGCTGGGCGCGGCGTTGCTGCTGTATGCGTTGAGCGGGTTGTTGCTGCCGACCCTGCAGGTCAATCCCCGGCATGAACCGTGGCTCGGCCCGCTGTGCGGGCTGATCACCGGGGTTATCACTTCGGCCACCGGTGTGTTCGTTATTCCGGCGGTGCCGTACCTGCAGGCGCTGGGTTTGAGTCGCGATGAGCTGGTGCAGGCGCTGGGCCTGTCGTTCACCGTGTCGACTCTGGCGCTGGCCGGCGGCCTGTTCTGGCGCGGCGCACTGGGCAGTGGCGAATTGAGTGCGTCGCTGCTGGTGCTGATCCCGGCGATGCTGGGCATGGGGTTCGGCCAATGGCTGCGTCAGCGCATCAGCGCCGTGCTGTTCAAGCGGGTGTTCTTTATCGGACTGGGCGCACTCGGCGCCCATTTGCTGATCAGCGGCTAGCCGACGAGGCGCTGAGCATGTCGATCCGACGGATATCGAAATCACGCTCCAGGTACGTCATGCGGTTGTCGAAAAACTCGCGCATGTGCGGCAGATTCGAATGCACGTCGAGGTGCGCCTGGCTTTCCCAGATCTCGTAAAAGATGAACAGCGTCGGGTCTTCCTTGTCGCGCAGCATGTGGTACTCGATGCAGCCTGGCTCGGCGCGGCTCGGCTCGACATAGGCGCGAAACAGCGCTTCGAAGGCCTCGGCTTTTTCCGGGCGGGTCTTGGCATGCAGGATGAAACCGTGGCGTTCACTCATCAAAACAACTCCTCAAATGCAGATGGCCGGGAATGCTATTGCAACAATCGGTATTCGATTCGTGCTTTTTGATCAAATGTATTTTGCGCTGACGCGGCTTATTCCGCGCGAGATGGATGGTTAACCTGCCGCCATTCGTTTTCCCATCTTTCTCCAGCCCAATGGCTGCGCGAGGCGTTCCGATGAAAAAAGTGTTGTTGCTCAATGGCGGCAAGAAATTCGCCCACTCCGACGGTCGTTACAACGCCACCCTGCACGAAACCGCGCTGAGCGTGCTGGATCGTGGCGGTCTGGATGTCAAAACCACGTTCATCGACGAGGGTTACGACGTCGCTGAAGAAGTGGCCAAATTCCTCTGGGCCGATGTGATCATTTATCAGATGCCGGGCTGGTGGATGGGCGCGCCGTGGACCGTGAAAAAGTACATCGACGAAGTCTTCACCGAAGGCCACGGCAGCCTCTATGCCAGCGATGGTCGGACCCGTTCCGATGCGTCGCAGAAGTACGGCAGCGGCGGCCTGATTCAGGGCAAGCAATACATGCTGTCGCTGACCTGGAACGCACCGCAGCAGGCGTTCGATGACCCGAGCGATTTCTTTGAAGCCAAAGGTGTGGATGCGGTGTATTTCCCGTTCCACAAGGCCAACGAGTTCTTGGGCATGAGCGGGTTGCCGACGTTCCTCTGTGTGGACGTGATGAAGCGCCCGAACATCGAGAATGATGTGGCGCGGTATGAGCAGCATCTGAAACAGGTGTTTGCTCTCAAGGCGTGAAGTGATTTCATGTGGTTACGGTTGTAACTGTGGTGAGGGTTTTAAATGTGGTGAGGGGATTCATCCCCGATGGGTCGCGCAGCGGCCCCCCGATCTTGATCTCGAAAAGCGGGGCCTGCTGCGCAGTCCATCGGGGATAAATCCCCTCGCCACAGGGGTGTTCTCTCTCCACAATGGATTTTGTGCTGACGATCAATAAGGGACACCCGTGAAAGCCAGATCCGATGAGTTGCAGATTTTCGTCTGCGTGATCGAGTGCGGTTCGATTTCCGCTGCTGCCGAGCAGGTCGGCCAGACCCCTTCGGCGGTCAGCCGCACACTGTCGCGGCTGGAAGCCAAGCTCGACACCACGCTGATCAACCGCACCACGCGGCGCATGGACCTGACCGAGGAGGGCAAGTATTTCTTCGAGCAGGCCAAGCTGATTCTCGACCAGATGGATGCGCTCGAAGAGCGACTGTCCTCACGCCAGCAAACCCCGTCCGGACGCCTGCGGATCAACGCCGCGTCGCCCTTCATGCTGCACGCCATCGTGCCGTACATCGACGAATTCCGTGGCCTGTACCCGGACATCCAGCTCGAACTCAACAGCAATGACCTGATCATTGACCTGCTGGAACAAAGCACCGACGTCGCCATCCGCATCGGCACCCTTGCCGATTCGACCTTGCATGCGCGCTCGCTGGGTTGCAGTCCGCTGCTGATCGTCGCCAGCCCAGCGTATCTGGAGCAGCACGGCGCGCCGCAGCAGGTTGCCGACTTGACTGACCACGCCCTGCTCGGTTTCACCCACAACGAAGGCCTCAATCAGTGGCCGCTGCGTTACGTGCACGGTGACCGCTGGCCGATCACCCCGGCCATCAGCGCTTCCAGCGGCGAGACCGTGCGTCATCTGGCGCTGGAAGGGCAGGGCATTGCCTGCCTCTCGCACTTCATGACCATCGACGACATCCGCGCCGGGCGCCTCAAGGTGCTGCTGGCGGAATTCAACAGCGGTTATCGCCAGCCGATCAACGCGGTGTACTACCGGAACTCGCAACTGGCGCTGCGCATCCAGTGCTTCCTCGACTTCATCCAGAGCAAGCTTGCGGCTTACGCCAGTGCGGATTTCAAGGGTTGATTCGTGATCCCTGCGCAACAGTGATTTGGGCGAGGGCGGGTTTTTCCACCGGGGTTAGCGGTCGATACTCGCAGCATCACTTATTCACGCAGGGAGTTTCTCCATGAACGTATTCATCACCGGCGCTGCCGGATTCATCGGCGGTTCCATCGCCACCGGTCTGGTTCGGGCCGGCCACACCGTCACGGGTCTGGTGCGTAGCGCCGAACAGGCTGATGAGCTGAAAGCTTTGGGCATCACCCCGGTGATCGGCACCCTCGAAGACAGCACATTGCTGGCTGAACAGGCCCGCGCCGCCGATGCGGTGATCAACGCCGCCAGCAGCGACCATCGCGGTGCGGTCGAAGCGTTGCTTGATGCCCTGCGCGGATCGAACAAAGTGTTCCTGCACACCAGCGGTTCGAGCATCGTCGGCGATGCCTCGGGCGGCAAGTCCAGCGACGTCATCTATTACGAAGACAACCTGCCGCAACCCACCGTCGACAAGGCTGCCCGTGTGGCCATCGACAACCTGATCCTCGCCGCCGCGAAGGACGGCGTGAACTCGGCGGTGATCTGCAACACGCTGATCTATGGCCACAGCCTGGGCGTCAATCGCGACAGCGTGCAGTTGCCGCGTCTGCTCAAACAAGCACGCAAAAGCGGCGTGGTGCGCCATGTCGGTACTGGCCAGAACATCTGGTCCAACGTGCACATCGAAGACGTCGTCGCCCTGTACCTGCTGGCGCTGACCAAAAACGTCCCGGGCACCTTCTACTTCGTCGAAAGCGGCGAAGCCTCGTTCATCGACATGACCACTGCCATGGCCGAAGCGCTGAATCTCGGCGAGCCACAAGACTGGCCGCTGCAAGATGCCGAAGCCGAGTGGGGCTACGAAATGGCCAACTACGGCCTCGGCTCCAACAGCCGGGTACGCGGCAAACACGCCCGCGAACTGCTGGGCTGGGTACCGAAGCGTACGTCGGTGGTGGAGTGGATTCGTAACGAGATGGTGTGAGTTCACGCTACACCGCGTGAAGCCATTCGCGAGCAAGCCCGCTCCCACAAGTGAAGCGCATTCTGGCTGAAGGAATGCGATCAACCTGTGGGAGCGGGCTTGCTCGCGAAAGCGGTGGATCAGTCGGCAGAGATCTTGAATGGGCAGCCGCCATCGCTGGCAAGCCAGCTCCCACAAGTTTTTGTGTTTGCCTGAGAACCATGTAAATCCCACCCCGCGATTTTCATTAATCGCGACAAGACATATCCAACAGCGACACGCCTTACCTCTCAACGAAAATTACTTTCATGGTGTTTGAAAACTCGATCTCGAAATGATTTATGAGTTTCACAACCCATTCGAACGTGACCCTTTCGAGGAGTACCGCATGACGCCTTCCTTCGGCTATTGGCTGCTGATGTATGCCGCCGTCGCCATCATCGCCCTGATCGTGCTGATCGCCCGCTACCGGCTCAACCCGTTCATCGTCATCACCCTGATTTCCATCGGTCTGGCGCTGGTGGCGGGGATGCCGCCGTCGGGCGTGGTGGGGGCGTATGAGGCCGGGGTGGGCAAGACGCTGGGGCATATTGCGCTGGTGGTGGCGCTGGGGACGATGCTTGGCAAGATGATGGCCGAGTCCGGTGGCGCGGAGCAGATGGCCCGCACCTTGATCGAAAAATTCGGCGAGAAGAACGCGCATTGGGCGATGGTTTGCATCGCGTTTCTGGTCGGCTTGCCGCTGTTCTTCGAAGTCGGTTTTGTGTTGCTGGTACCCATCGCCTTTACCGTGGCGCGGCGGGTGGGCGTGTCGATTCTGATGGTCGGCTTGCCGATGGTTGCCGGTCTGTCGGTGGTGCATGCGCTGGTGCCGCCGCACCCGGCGGCGATGCTCGCGGTGCAGGCGTATCAGGCCTCGGTCGGGCAGACCTTGCTGTATGCGATTGCCATCGGTATTCCCACCGCAATCATCGCCGGTCCGCTGTACGCCAAATTCATCGTGCCGCGCATTCAACTGCCGCCGGATAACCCGCTGGAAAAACAATTTCTCGACCGCGAACCGCGCGACAAGCTGCCGGGTTTCGGCATCACCATGGCGACCATTCTGTTGCCGGTGGTACTGATGCTGATCGGTGGCTGGGCCAACCTGATTTCCACGCCGGGCAGTGGTTTCAACCAGTTTCTGTTGTTCATCGGCAACTCGGTGATTGCGCTGTTGCTGGCAACCTTGCTGAGCTTCTGGACGTTGGGCATCGCTCAGGGTTTCAATCGTGAATCGATCCTCAAATTCACCAACGAGTGCCTGGCACCGACCGCCAGTATCACCTTGCTGGTCGGCGCCGGTGGCGGCCTGAACCGGATTCTGGTGGATGCCGGAGTCACCGATCAGATCGTCGGGCTGGCCCACGAATTTCACCTGTCGCCGCTGATCATGGGCTGGCTGTTCGCCGCGTTGATGCGGGTGGCCACCGGCTCGGCGACCGTGGCCATGACCACCGCATCCGGCGTGGTCGCACCGGTGGCCATTGGTCTGGGTTATCCACACCCGGAATTGCTGGTGCTGGCGACCGGCGCCGGCTCGGTGATCTTTTCCCACGTCAACGACGGCGGCTTCTGGTTGATCAAGGAATACTTCAACATGACGGTCGCGCAGACGTTCAAGACCTGGACCGTGCTTGAGACCCTGATCTCGCTGGTCGCTTTCGGTCTGACCGTCGGCCTTTCTTATTTGCTGTAACCGGAGCCAGCCGCCATGGACATCCTTTATCAGATCCGCGCCTGTCAGGACTCCTTCAGCGCGGGAGAGGGCCGCATCGCCCGGCTGATGCTCGACGACGTCGGTTTTGCCGCCTCCGCCAGCCTCGAAGAGCTGGCGCAACGGGCCGAGGTCAGCACCGCCACGCTGTCGCGTTTCGCCCGCACGGTGGGCTGCCGCGACCTGCGCGATCTGCGGCTGCAACTGGCTCAGGCCAGCGGCGTCGGCAGCCGTTTTCTCGACCCGGCGGGCACACCTGAACAGTCGGCGTTCTACGGGCAGATTGTCGGCGATATCGAAACCACGCTACGCCAGCATCTTGCCGGGTTTGACGAATCACGCTTCGCCGACGCGGTAAAAATGCTCGGCCAGGCACGGATGATTCATGCGTTCGGCATGGGCGGTTGCTCGACCCTGTGCAGCGACGAATTGCAGGTGCGCCTGGTGCGCCTCGGCTACCCGATTGCGGTGTGTCACGACGCGGTGATGATGCGCGTCACCGCCGCCAGCCTGAACGCCGAGCAAGTGCTGATCGTCTGCTCGCTGACCGGCATCACCCCGGAGCTTTTGGAAACCGTCGAACTGGCGCGCAACTACGGCGCACGCATTCTGGCCATCACCCGCGCCGACTCGCCGCTGGCCGAATTGGCCGACATCGTCCTGCCGCTGCAAGGCGCGGAAACTTCGTTCATCTACAAACCGACGGCGGCGCGCTACGGCATGCTGCTGGCCATCGATGTGCTTGCGACCGAGCTGGCGCTGGCCAATCCTGAAGACAATCAAGAGCGTCTGCGGCGGATCAAACTCGCCCTCGACGAATACCGTGGCGGCGACGATCACCTGCCGCTGGGAGACTGACATGCTGTACGACACGCTGATCCGCAACGCCACCGTTATCGATGGCAGCAACACCCCCGGCTACCGCGCCGATGTGGCGATTCTCAACGGGCGCATCGAACGTATCGGCGACCTGCATGATGCCCGCGCCACGGAGGAAATCGACGCCGCCGGCCGCGTGCTCGCCCCGGGTTTCATCGACGTACACACCCACGACGACACCGTGGTCATCCGCCAGCCCGAAATGCTGCCCAAGCTCAGCCAGGGCGTGACCACGGTGATTGTCGGCAACTGTGGGATCAGCGCCTCGCCGGTGAGTTTGAAAGGCAATCCGCCGGACCCGATGAACCTGCTCGGCAGCGCAGCGGCGTTCGTCTATCCGCGCTTCAGCGATTACCGCGCCGCCGTCGAAGCGGCGAACACCACGTTAAACGTTGCCGCACTGGTCGGTCACACCGCACTGCGCAGCAATCACCTCGACGACCTGTTCCGTACCGCCACTCCAGATGAAATCGCCGCGATGCGCGAGCAATTGCGTGAAAGCCTTGAGTCTGGCGCGCTCGGTTTATCCACAGGCCTGGCCTACGCCAGCGCCTTTAACGCCTCCACCGACGAAGTGAAGCAACTGACCGAAGAACTCACGGCGTTCGGCGCGGTGTACACCACCCATCTGCGCAGTGAATTCGAACCGGTGCTGGAGGCGATGGAAGAAGCGTTCAGCATTGGCCGTCACTCGCAATCGCCGGTGATCATTTCCCACCTCAAATGCGCCGGTGTCGGTAATTGGGGGCGCAGTCCGCAGTTGCTCGCGGCGTTGGAGGAAGCGGCGAAAACCCAGCACGTGGGCTGCGATTGCTATCCCTACGCGGCGAGTTCTTCGACGCTGGATCTGAAGCAAGTCACCGATGCCCATCGCATCACCATCACCTGGTCGACGCCGCACCCCGAAGTCAGCGGTCGCGACCTGATCGACATCGCCGCCGAATGGAACGTGCCACTGCTCGAAGCCGCCAAGTCCCTGCAACCGGCGGGCGCGGTGTACTACGGCATGGACGAGGCGGATGTACGAAAAATCCTCGCGCATCCGCTGTCGATGGTCGGCTCTGACGGACTGCCGGAAGACCCATTCCCGCATCCACGCCTGTGGGGCGCTTTCCCACGAGTGCTCGGCCATTTCAGTCGTGATGTCGGGCTGTTTCCGCTGCACACCGCCGTGCACAAGATGACCGGTCTGTCGGCGGCACGGTTTGGCTTGAAAGGGCGCGGCGAGATTCGTGAAGGCTATTGGGCGGATCTGGTGCTGTTCTATCCTTTGACGGTGCGAGATGTGGCGGATTTCCATGATCCGCAGCGAGCGGCGCAGGGGATTGATGGGGTGTGGGTCAATGGCGTGTTGAGTTATCGCGATGGGCAGGCGAATGGTCGCCGGGAAGGGCGGTTTCTGGCGCGGGACGGGGATTTGCGTGACAACTTTCGCTGACGATTCGCGGAGTGCGTCACAGTGGTGGCACATTGCAATTAAAGAAAGCCACCGCCAAGCCGAATTGCTGACATCCAGCCCGTCTACACTTTTGGGCCAAACAAGTCAGGGAGCACCCCATGAGCTTCGGCAAAACCACCCCGATCCTGCGGATCTTCGATGAAGCCAAGGCGTTGGAGTTTTACGTCGACTTCCTCGGCTTCAAGATCGACTGGCAGCATCGTTTCGAAGCCAATTTCCCGCTGTATCTGCAGGTGTCGCGTGGCGAGTGCGTGCTGCACCTGTCGGAGCATCATGGCGATGCGACGCCGGGTTCGGCGTTGCGCATCGAGACCGATGAGCTGGAGGCGTTCCAGCAGCAACTGGTGGCCAAGGACTACAAGTTCTCGCACCCACAGATTCAGGCGATGCCGTGGGGCAGTCAGGACATGACGATTGCTGATCCGTTTGGTAATCGGTTGGTGTTTACCAACGCGATCAGTGTTTGAGCTGAGAAGAGCCCCTCACCCTAACCCTCTCCCAGAGGGAGAGGGGACTGACCGAGGTGTCTTGCGCTGTACATCGACCTGAATGATCCGCTGCGATTGTGCATTCACAGCAGCATTTTCAGGTCGGTGTGTCTCGCGAGCATCCCTCGATCGGCCCCCTCTCCCTCCGGGAGAGGGTTGGGGTGAGGGAAAAAGATTCACGCCATACAAAAAAGCCCGCTGCCAAACCACTAAGGTTTTGCCGCGGGCTTTTTCGTTACTCGGTTGGCACTAACTGATCCAGCACCCGATTGACGGCGACTTCCGCCACCATCACCACTTGTGCGATGCCTTGCAGGGTCTTGCGGTGCGAGCCTTCAAGCAGGCCGGCGAAGTCGTTGAGCATCACGGTGGCCGAGCCAAGGGATTCGCAGGCATCGGCCAGCAACGGTTCGGTGCCGCTGGCCGGATTGGCCATGTAGAGACTATTGGGCTGGTACGGGGTGGCCATGATCGCGGGCCTCGGTGGGCCGAGGTAGTGGTCGAGGGCGCGCTCGGCGGCTTCGTGGAATTTCCTTGAAGCGGGGGATTCGTAGGGGGAGGCCGCGTCGGTGGACGGCGGGTTGGGTGTAACTTTGAACATTTGCCAGATCCTCATTGAGGGCTGGCCGCCGTTTCCCTACTAAAAGAAATGGAGGCAGCCGTGCGCAGGTTAGTAGACCGGGGATCTGGGAAACCGGCGCGCCCGAGGGCGCCCTGCGCACAGCCACCATAACGTTCAGGCAAGACCTGACTGTCTGATGAGCGATACGCCCCAAAAACCTCGGGCTACTAAACCCGATCACTGGAAATCAGTGACGGACTCAAGTTACCGACGGCCTCCGGGGCGCACAAGCCGGCGGATTCTGGCGTAGCCGTAGGCAGTGGCGCAAGGATTTGTAGGCAGTAGGGCGTAACACTGAGTGTCTTTAAACACGTGTGCTGGAAAGTGTTTATTGCACTACAGGAGCGGAGGATTTGTCTGTCGGATTGAGGTGAGGCGACTGGCGCCTTCGCGAGCAAGCCCGCTCCCACAGTGGATCTTCAGTGAATGCAGATTTTGTGTACGACACAAATCCCCTGTGGGAGCGGGCTTGCTCGCGAAGAGGCCAGTCCCGTCATCCCCGATGCATCTGCCGAAACTCCCCCGGCGGCATCCCGCGCCGGCTCTTGAACGTGCGGTGAAACGACCGCGGCTCGGTAAACCCCAGATACTGCGCAATGTCCTGAATCGGCAACGTGCTGTTGAGCAAGTAATGCTCGGCCAGTTCCTGACGCAAATCATCAAGAATCTGCTGATACGACGTCCCCGCCTGATGCAACTGGCGCTGCAACGTGCGCACCGACACCGCCATTTGCTCGGCCACCTGTTCCTTGCGCGGCAAGCCTTCCTTGAGCAACTGGCGCAGGATGCTTTTGACCCGCTGTTCCAGCGATGCATCCTCCAGCGTCGCCATCAAGCCCATCGCGTGTTCTTCCAGCGTACGCAGCAATTGCGCATCGGCCTGGCGCAGCGGTAATTGCAGATACGCCAACGGCACGATCAGCGCCGAATACGCTTGCTCGAACAGCACCGGGCAATCGAAAAACGCTTCGTACTGCTCCTGGGTAGCGTCTGTCGGACATGGATGTTCCAGCCACACGGCGGCGGGCGACATCTGTGTGTCGGCAATCCAGCGTGCATATTGCAGCCAGGAGCCGAGAACGTTTTCCACCAGATGCCGACGAATCCGCGGACGCTCGTAGCGGCAAGTCCAGATCAGGTGTACATGACCGTCCTGCACTTCGGCGCGGCTGACGCCCATGTCGCCCACCAGTTTTTCGAACGGCATGATCCGGCTCATGGCATCGCCCAGGGTCGCGCAGTTCATGGTGATGTAACCGAGCACGCTCCAGGAATTGGGCAGGACGAAATTGGCCGCGTTGAGACCAAACAGCGGGTCGCCCGAGTGCTCGCAGAAATAATCGAGCAGGCGTTCATGGGTTTCGCCCGGCAGGCGCAGGCTGTTGTCGCTCAGTTGCTGCGCCTGCAATCCGGCTGCCGCCAACGCCGGCTCGATGGCCATGCCCAGTTGCTCGGCATGGCGCACGTATTTGAGCAGCGGCGGAACCGAGGTGAAGCCGAGCGATTGCATGATCCGAATTCCTTGATCAAGGCCTGCATTAGCGAATGAATGCCTGAAAGGTAATTTGAAACCCCGACTAAAGTAAATGGCTGGCACTTGCGCGACGTTTGACTCAATTGGCTACTCGAACTGGCCGGATGCGACCGTGACACTTTTTGGCCGCTGACTAGTATGGAGGCCTGCCACATCACTGATCAGACTGCATAAGAAGGACACACGCATGCGACGCTGGAACGGCTGGGGAGAGGCAACAACGGTGGTCGAACTGCCGGCCCAGGGCGCGAGTTTTCTCCATGAACGACTGGGGGCCGGGCACGTATTGCCCGATGCCACGCTGGAGTCGGCATTGGCGCGGGTGCCGCTCTCGCGACTGGCGGCGCACACCTTGTACAGCGTCGACGCCCATGACCGTCTGCTGCACGCCAGGGGCCAGAGCCTGCCGGACTGGCTGGCGCTGCGCGAAGGCGCGCTGGGCAACTATCCCGATGCGGTGGCGTTTCCCGAAACTGCCGAACAGATCCGCCAGTTGCTGGCGCTTGCCCATGAGCAGGACCTGTGCCTGATTCCCTACGGCGGCGGCACTTCGGTGGCCGGGCACATCAACCCGCCGGATTCGACGCGACCGGTGGTGACCGTGTCGCTGGCGCGGATGAATCGCCTGATCGACCTCGACGAGCAGAGCCAACTGGCGACGTTCGGCCCCGGCGCCAGTGGCCCGCAGGTGGAAAGTCAGCTGCGCGCTCGCGGCTATACGCTGGGGCATTTCCCGCAGTCGTGGGAGTTGTCGACGCTGGGCGGTTGGGTGGCCAGTCGCTCCAGCGGTCAGCAGTCGTTGCGCTACGGGCGCATCGAGCAATTGTTCGCTGGCGGCACCCTGGAAACTTTCGCCGGGCCGTTGGAAATTCCGACGTTCCCAGCCTCGGCGGCGGGGCCTGATCTGCGCGAAGTGGTGCTCGGTTGTGAGGGTCGTTTCGGAATCATTTCCGAGGTCAAAGTGCGGGTCAGTCCGCTGCCGGCCGATGAGCGTTTTTACGGAGTGTTCCTGCCCAGTTGGAGCAAGGCGCTGCAAGCGATTCGCCAATTGGCCCAGGCGCGGGTGCCGCTGTCGATGCTGCGCCTGTCGAACGCGGTGGAGACCGAAACCCAACTGGCGCTGTCTGGGCATCCGCAGCAAATCGCCTGGCTGGAAAAGTACCTGAGCCTGCGCGGTGCCGGTGAAGGCAAATGCCTGCTGACCTTCGGCGTGACCGGCAACCGTCGGCAAAACGCGCTGTCGCTGAGCCAGGCCCGCCGGCATCTGAAAGCCTTCGGTGGCGTGTTCACCGGCACCTTGCTTGGCAAGAAATGGGCGCAGAACCGCTTCCGTTTCCCCTACCTGCGCGAGAACCTGTGGAACGCCGGTTACGTTGTCGACACCCTGGAAACCGCCACCGACTGGAGCAACGTCGACCACCTGCTCAACCTGATCGAAAACAGCCTGCGCGATGCCTTGGCAGCGCAGGGCGAGCGGGTGCATGTGTTCACCCATCTGTCCCACGTTTACGGCGAAGGCTCGAGCATCTACACCACTTACGTTTTTCGCCCGGCGGCGGATTATCCGGCGACGCTGGCGCGCTGGCAGGCACTCAAGCACGCGGCCAGCCAGACCATCGTCGACAATCACGGCACCATCAGCCACCAGCATGGGGTCGGCAAGGATCACGCGCCGTACCTGCCGCGCGAAAAAGGCGCGCTGGCGATGGACGCTTTGCAGGCGCTGAGCAAGCACTTCGATCCGGCCGGGCGCCTCAACCCCGGCACGCTGTTGCAGGAGTGACGATCATGCACCCGGACTGGAACGCCGCGTGGCGCCAGCAAACCTTGCCGACATTGGCCGACGCAAGCTGGGATCTGATCGTCATCGGCGGCGGCATCAGCGGTGCTGGAATTCTGCGCGAAGCGGCACGGCGTGGCTGGCGTTGTCTGCTGCTGGAGCAACGGGATTTCGCCTGGGGCACCTCTAGCCGATCGTCGAAAATGGTCCACGGCGGTTTGCGTTACATCGCCAAGGGCCAGTGGCGCCTGACCCGTGATTCAGTGCGCGAGCGCCAGCGCCTGCTCGATGAAGCGCCGGGGCTGGTGGAGCCGATGAGTTTCATGATGCCGCACTATCGCGGTGGCTTTCCCGGGCCGCGTGTGCTCGGTGGCTTGTTGTCGGTGTATGACGCGTTGGCGGGACGCCGCAGCCATCGTTTTCATGACGCGCAGCAACTGCGTTTTCTGGCGCCGGGGGTGAAGGAAAACCACCTGCTCGGCGGCACCTGTTTCGTTGATGCGCTGACCGATGATGCACGGCTGGTGATGCGCGTGTTAAGCGAAGCGCGAGCCGATGGCGCGGTAGTGCTCAACGGGGTGCGCGTCGAACATTTGCTGCGCGAAAACGGTCGGGTGTGTGGGGTGCAGATCGAGGACTGCGAAGCGGGTGGATCGCTGCAATTGCGTTGCGGCGTGCTGGCGGTGGCGACCGGGGCATGGGCTGAGCGCCTGCGTTTGCCTGAAGCGCCACGACAGTTGCGCCCGCTGCGCGGCAGTCATCTGCTGCTGCCGGGCTGGCGTTTGCCGGTGGCGCAGGCCTTCACGTTTCTGCATGCGCGCGACCGTCGGCCGGTGTTCGTTTTTCCGTGGGAAGGGGCGACGGTGGTCGGCACCACCGACCTCGATCATCGCGAGAATCTGGACCAGAGCGCGAGCATCAGCGCTGACGAACTCGACTATCTGCTGGCGGCCTGCACGCAACAATTTCCAGGTGCCGAAGTGACGGCGAGCGATGTGCTGTCGACCTGGTCCGGCGTGCGTCCGGTGGTCGGCAGCGCGGCGGGTGAACAGCAAGGCAAGCCGTCGAATGAAACCCGTGAGCATGTGCTGTGGCAGGAGCCGGGTTGCGTCACGTTGGCCGGCGGCAAGCTGACGACGTTTCGCCCGCAAGCCATCGAAGTGCTCAAGGCCTGTGCCGACATGCTTGGCCGCGATTTCGAAGATGATGGCGCAGCGGTTTTTACCGCTGTAGCACCACGGCCGATCCCCGGACTCAGCCCGCAACAGTGGCGACGTCTGGCCGGACGCCACGGTCGCGACCTGCCGCGACTGGCGCAGTTGATCGACGAGTTGGGTCACGAAACGGTCGGCAACACCGACACCTTGTGGGCAGAGCTGGCCTTTGCCTGCGAAGCGGAAATGGTGCTGCACCTCGATGATCTGTTGCTGCGCCGCACCCGTCTGGGCCTGTTGCTGGCGCGCGGTGGTGAAGAATATTTCGCTGCCATCCGCCAACTCTGCCAGCCAAGACTGGGCTGGGACGATGCACACTGGCAGCAAGAGCTGCAGCGTTACCGGGCGTTGTGGCAACGCCATCACGGTCTGCCGGATGCCACGCCTTGATGCCCCTTGAAGAGAGCGCCATGGATAACCACTCGAACAAGCGCTACCTGCTGGCGATCGACAACGGCACCCAGAGCGTGCGCGCATTGCTCTTCGATTTGCAGGGCAATCTGCTGGGCAAAGGCAAGGTCGAGTTGCAGGCGTATTACTCGACGCAACCGGGCTGGGCCGAACAGGACCCGGAATATTATTGGGCGAAACTCGGCGAAGCCTGTCAGCAGGTATGGGCGCAAACCGGGATTGATCGCTCGCAGATTGCCGGGGTGTCGCTGACCACTCAGCGCGGCACGGTGATAAACGTCGATGCTCAGGGCAAGCCACTGCGCCCGGCCATTCTGTGGCTCGATCAGCGCCAGAGCGAAGTCGAGGGCGGGATCAAGGGGCCGTGGGGCTGGCTGTTCAAACTGGTCGGCGCGCAGGCCACCGTGGATTATTTTCGCGCTCAGGCCGAGGCCAACTGGATCGCCAGACACCAGCCTGAAGTATGGGCAGCGACCGACAAGTTTTTGCTGCTCTCGGGGTTTCTCACCCATCGTTTGTGTGGGCGCTTTGTCGACTCGGTGGGTTGCTGCGTCGGCTATCTGCCGTTCGACTTCAAACGGTTGAAATGGGCCGCGCCCAGCGACTGGAAATGGCAGGCGCTGGCGGTGCGTCCGGAACAATTGCCGACCTTGCACAAGCCCGGCGAAACCCTTGGCTACATCAGCGCCGAAGCGAGCCGCCACACGGGGATTCCGGAGGGCTTGCCGCTGATTGCTGCGGGCGCTGACAAGGCCTGCGAAGTGGTCGGTTCCGGCGTGGTCGATGCGAGCACGGTGTGCCTGTCCTACGGCACCACGGCGACGATCACCAGCACTCGCTCGCGCTATCTGGAAATCGTCCCGCTGATCCCGCCGTACCCCTCGGCGGTGCCGGATCAGTACAACTGCGAGGTGATGATTTATCGCGGTTACTGGATGGTCAGCTGGTTCAAGAACGAATTCGGCCTGCGCGAGATGCAGCAGGCCAAAGAGCAGGGCATTGAACCCGAGCAACTGTTCGATGCGCTGGTGAATGCGGTGCCGCCGGGATCGATGGGGCTGATGCTGCAACCGTACTGGTCGCCGGGGATTCGTGAGCCGGGTGTCGAAGCCAAGGGCGCGATGATCGGCTTCGGCGACGTGCACACCCGCGCGCACATTTACCGGGCGATTCTGGAAGGGCTGGCGTATGCGCTGCGCCAAGGCCTGGAGAACATCGAGAAGCGCTCGAAGGTGTCGGTCAAGCGTCTGCGCGTGGCCGGTGGCGGTTCGCAGAGTGATGCGGCGATGCAGCTGACGGCGAATATTTTTGGTCTGCCGGCGGAGCGTCCGCATGTGTACGAAGCGTCCGGGTTGGGCGCGGCGATCTGTTGTGCGGTGGGGTTGGGCTTGTATGCGGATTTCCCCACGGCAATCGCCGCGATGACCCGCGTCGGGACGGTATTCACGCCGCAGCCCGAGGCACAGCAGGTCTATGAGCGTTTGTACAAAGAGGTGTACCTGCGCATGTATCGCCAGCTCAAGCCGTTGTACCAGAGCATCCGCAAAATCACCGGTTACCCCGCCTGACCAGACACCAGAAATCCCCTGTGGGAGCGGGCTTGCTCGCGAAGGCGGTGTGTCAGCTTGCACCTGTTTGACTGACCCACCGCCATCGCGAGCAGGCTCACTCCTACAGGGGGCGTGGTGATTCGCACATGGCGCTATCGGAGACTTTTTCTGGTGAGATCGGACAGTGTCAGCGCCTGGGGCGGTTGTTAGGCTCAACCCCCACAGCACCTCCAATAAGAATTAAAAGCAATGAAGCTGACATTTCTCCTGTTGCTGCTTTGTGCAATGGCCCCGACGGCGTGGGGCTGGTCGAACCACACGGTGGGCAGCTATCTGGCGTTGCAGGAACTGCCGGCGCTGCGCGATGCGCCGCCGGTCGAAGTCGAGCCGCTGGAGCGTTTTCTCGCCGAGCAGTATCCAGCCGTGGTCGCACTGCTGGAACAACAGGAAAACTTCGCCCGTGAACACTTCACCCAATACCCGCCGCGCCCCGACAACCTGAAACTGCCCGCCGTACCAAGCGACAATCTGCGCCACGATTTTCTCACGGCGTTGCGGCTCAATCCGCGCATTCATCTGGCGATGGTCATTCAGCCGCTGCCGGGCCAAGACCTGCCCGAACGCGAACATCTCAGTGCCGATCAGGTGATGGTCGAGCAGACGCTTTCGCCATGGAATCGTCAGCGTTTCATTCGCGTGGCGGACGGCGAAAAAGTTGCGCCGCTGGCGGTGCTGGCAAGCGCCGCCGACGAGCCGGATTACGGTCACGACATCAACCTGTTCAGCGACAACCCCGGCGAGGTCGGCGCGCTGTATGGCTTCGGCCCGCAGCCGTTTGGCGATGCGCGTTTTCAGTACAGCTCGCAGGCACCGTTCCACATGGGCTTCTTCCATGAAAGCGCGGTGGTGTATGCCGCTGCCGGATTTCTTCAGCGCAGTTGGCCGGATTGGCGCGCCTATCAGTACCTGGGGCTGGCGCGTCTGGCGTTCGCCTCTGGCCATCCTTACTGGGGTTACCGCTTTCTCGGATGGGGCGTGCACCACGTGCAGGACCTGACCCAGCCTTATCACGCCAAGCCATTGCCCGGGGTCGAACTGCCGAGTCTGTTGTTGCTGGAAGGCAAGGCGCTGGCCGGTTTTGCCGATGATAAAAAAGCCTCGATCGAACGGGTCGCCACCCGCCATATGGAAATCGAGAAGTATCAATCGACCTGGTTGCGCCGCGTGCTACGTGCCGGTCAGGCGCATCCGATGCTCGCGGCCTACGCCGATGTCGCTCAAGACCAACACTATCCGCCGTACTCGGTGGACTACTTGCGCGAAGTGGTCAGCGCCGAGTCGGTCGAGGACTCGGCAGCGTTCGATGAAACCATCGGCCAGTGGCTGGAGACGGCCCCGGTGACCAGTGATTTCAGCAGCGGCAATCAGGTGCAGCGCGAGACCTTCGAGCATCCGGCACTCAATCAGCAGCTGTTCAAACTGCTCGGCCATTTCGGCGCGCACAGCCGGATTTATGTCCGTGCGGGACTGGCACCGTAGCCATCGCGGCCACACAAAAACAATAAGAACAAGGAGGAACCCATGATCAACACTCGATTGCGCCTCACCGGCGTGGCACTGCCCGGTGTCGGCCTGGCAGGGCTGCTGCAACTCTGCGCGGTGGATGCGCTGCAGGCTGCCGAGTTCAGCGTGCTGGACAATCAGGTCACCGGCTCGATCGACACGACCCTGTCCTATGGGCGTTTGTGGCGGGTGCAGGGTCGCGACAAGAACAACGATGACGTCAACACCAACGACGGCAATCGCAACTTCGACACCGGGCTGGTTTCCGAGGTGTACAAGATCACTTCGGAGCTGGAAGCCAACTACCAGAACTACGGGATGTTCCTGCGCGGCACGGCGTTCTACGACACCCAGTTGATGGACAAGCGCAACGATTACTACCGCAACAACAACCCGGCGCAGCCGAGCCAGAGCTACCCGCAGGATGACCGCTTCACCAGCCAGACCCGCGACATCGCCGGCAGCCGGATCGAGATGCTCGACGCCTATGTCTACAGCAACTGGGACGTGGCGCAGATGCCGGTGACTGCGCGGGTCGGGCGTCAGGTGTTCAACTGGGGCGAGGGGATTTTCTATCGCGGCGGCGTCAACACCACCAACCCGGTGGACGCCGCCAAGTACCGCTTGCCGGGCGCCGAGGTCAAGGAAGTGTTGATGCCGGTGGAGGCCGTGAGCTTCAACATTGGCCTCAGCGATTCGCTGACCCTGGAGAGCTTCTACCAGACCAACTGGAAGGAAACCCGCATCGACCCGGTCGGCACTTTCTACTCGCAGACCGACCTGTTCGCCGATGGCGGCAACACCGGTTACAACAACTTCAGCGGCACTGCGCTTGATACGCCGGTGCCGGGCTTTGGCAACGTCATCGGCCTGTACAGCGCATTGGGCAACAACCCGTTGCTCAGTCCGGTTTTGCAGACCACTGGCCTGTACGCCAACGGCGTTACGCCGGCCTACGGCAATACGCTGAAAGTGGCGTCGATCGGCAAGGACTACAACGCGCGCAACGATGGTCAGTTTGGCTTTGCGTTTCGCTACATCGCCGAGGAGCTCAACAGCACCGAGTTCGGCCTGTATCTGGTCAACTACCACGCCAAGGAGCCGACCATCGCCGCTGACCTCGGTGGCTACAAAGGCATCGACATGAATGCCCTGACCAACATGCTCTCCAGCGTCGCTGGCAGTCAGGCTGGGGCGCTGGCGAATGGTCTGGCGACAGCCGACGTGATGGGCAATATTCAGGCGCATCGGCGCTATGCCGAAGACATCCGCATGTACGGTTTCAGCTTCAATACCACTTTGGGCCAGGCCTCGGTGTTCGGCGAGATTGCCTACCGGCCGAACCTGCCGATCGGCATCGCCGCGACTAACGACTTGATCGGCGATCTGGCCAACGGTGCCGCTGTGGCGGTGACCGGCAAGGCGATCAACGTCGGCGGGCAGATGGTCACCCTCGACAGCCAGATCAATAACGCCGAGCGCGTGGAGGCGTTCAACACCTCGCTGGGCAGCATCTACAACTTCGGCCCGACGCTGTCGTTCGACTCGATGTTCGGCATCTTCGAACTGGCCTCCGAACACCTGCGCGGCAGCAGTCTGCAATACACCGCCTACGACGGCAGCACGCGTTATTACGCCGGTACCGGCAACACCTCTTATGTCTCCGGCGGTGATCGTGATGATCAGGTCAACCGCAACTCCTACAGCTACACGGTGATGTTCAACGGCACCTGGAACGACGTGTACGCCGGGGTCAACGTCTCGCCTTACGTCGTCTACAAGGACGACTTCAAGGGCAACAGCTATCAAGCCGGCAACACCATCGACGGGCGTAAGGCCTACACCCTGGGGATCAAGGCCAACTACCAGAACAAGCTCGAAGCCGAGGTGCAATACACCAACTTCTGGGGCGGCGGACAGAACAACGGGATTCGCGACCGCGACAACGTCGGGTTCAATCTCAAGTATTTTCTTTGATATCCAGAACACAGGCGCACCCCCTTGTAGGAGTGAGCCTGCTCGCGATAGCGGATTTTCAGTCGCGGTAAATGTTGTCTGACACACCGCTATCGCGAGCAGGCTCACTCCTACAAGGGACTTGCGGTGATTCTCAGACCTCACTCCCATCTCGGAGATCGATCATGTTTTACTCATCACGATTCAGCAAAACCATGTTGGCGCTGGTTCTGGGCCTCACCGCCGGCAGCGCCTTCGCCGCCATCACCCCGCAACAAGCCGAACAACTGAAAACCACCCTCACGCCCCTGGGCGCCGAGCGCGCGGGCAACGCCGCCGGCACCATTCCGGCCTGGACCGGCGGCATCACCCAGGCGCCCGCCGGCTACAAACCGGGCCAACATCACCCGGATCCATATGCGGCGGACAAGCCGTTGTTCACCATTACCAAGGCCAATCTCGACCAGTACAAGGCCCACCTCAGCCCCGGTCAGATTGCGCTGTTTAACAGCTACCCGGACACGTTCCAGATGCCGGTCTACCCGTCGCGTCGCTCGGGTTCGGCGCCGCAGTGGCTGTATGACAACACCCTGAAGAACGCGACCTCGGCCAAGCTGCTGGAAGGCGGCAGCGGATTCGCCGATGCCTACGGCGGCGTACCGTTTCCGGTGCCCAAGGACGGCATCGAAGTGCTGTGGAACCACATCACCCGTTATCGCGGAATCTACGTGGTACGTCGCGCGTCCGAAGCCCCGGTGCAGCGCAACGGCAGCTTTGCGCTGGTGACCTCGCAGCAGGAAGCGCTGTTCAACTTCTACCGTCCGGGCGGGCAGTACGCCGACCTGAAAAACATCCTGTTCTACTACCTCGCCTTCGTGAAAAGTCCGGCGCGGCTGGCCGGCGGTGCGGCGCTGGTGCACGAGATGCTCGATCAGCTCAAGGACCCGCGCCAGGCCTGGGTCTACGACGCCGGCCAACGCCGTGTGCGCCGCGCGCCGAACCTGGCATATGACACGCCGATCGCCTCATCCGATGGCCTGCGCACGGCAGACGATACCGACCTGTTCAACGGCTCGCCGGACCGCTACGACTGGAAGCTCAAGGGCAAGCAGGAAATCTACATTCCCTACAACAACTACAAGGTCGGCAGCCCCGACGTGAAGTACGCACAACTGCTGACCCCGGGCCACCTCAACCCGCAATTCACCCGCTACGAACTGCACCGCGTGTGGGTGGTTGAAGGCAACCTGAAACCGGGCGCGCGGCATATCTATTCCAAGCGCGTGCTGTTTCTCGACGAGGACAGCTGGGGCGCGGCGCTGGTTGATCAATACGATGGGCGAGGGGAGTTGTGGCGGGTGTCGATGGCCTACCTGAAAAACTTCTACGACCTGCCGACCACCTGGAGCGCACTGGACGTGTTCCACGACCTGCAGGCCCGCCGTTACTACGTGCAGAACCTCGATAACGAAGAAGCCTCCACCGTGGACTTCTCGCAACCGGTGCCGGAAGACGCGTATTTCATGCCCTCGGCGTTGCGCCAGCGCGGGACACGCTAGAGTCAGGCAACACGCGCACCGGCCTGCTGATCCAACGCCACCCCTGTAGGAGCGAGCCTGCTCGCGAATCGATCTTTCGTTCAGCGCAGAGGTGAAGGTCAGACGCGGAAATGGCTGACCATCTGCTGCAGTGAGAATGGCCGTTCGGAAGATTGCCCGGTGTGAGCCAGAACGGATGTGCTAGCATGCAATCAATGATTTCATTGATTGCAGGAGGCGTCATGGCCAGCATCACCATTCGAAACCTTGACGAAAAGCTCAAGGAACAGTTGCGTATCACCGCTGCACACAACGGACACTCCATGGAAGAAGAGGCGCGCCTGATTCTCGGTCGAGCCTTGGCCACAGTTGATCGTGCCGGCGGACTTGGAAGCCGGATACGCAGCAGGTTCAGTGCAAACGGCGGAGTTGAACTTGAATTGCCGGAGCGCTCAGAGAAAGCCACCGGGGTGGATTTTTCTGAATGATAGTGCTCGATACCAACGTGCTTTCAGAGTTTATGCGTATCGAACCTGAAACCAGGGTGCTGGCCTGGGTTGATGCGCAGCCCGCCATGGATCTGGCCATCAGTGCGATAACGGTGGCTGAGATACTCCACGGCATCGCCCGACTTCCCTCAGGCAAGCGCAAACAGAATCTTCAAGCCCATGCGATGGCAATGTTCGAAGAGGATTTCGCCGGACGCATTTTGCCGTTCGATGCGCATGCCGCTGTCGAGTACGCGGCACTCGTCGCAGATTGCGAAGCAAAGGGACGGGCGGTGTCGATGGCTGATGCTCAGATAGCCGCAATTTGCCGGGCTCATGGCGCGGCAATCGCCACCCGTAACGTGAAGGACTTTCGGTTCTCGGGAGTGGAAGTGATGAATCCGTGGGAGGTGTGAGCGGTGGGGCAGTGAGTATGGGCTGACTGGACTGACGCCATCGCGAGCAGGCTCGCTCCTACAGGGGATTGGCGTTGTTCACATGATCTGTGTTCAACGCATTACCTGTGGGAGCGAGCCTACTCGCGAATCGATCTTCCGTTCAACGCAGAGGTGAAGATCAGACGCGGAAGTGGCTCACCATCTGCTGCAACTGACCACCCAGGCGTGCCAGTTCAACGCTGGACGCGGCGGTTTCATCACTGGCCGCGGCGGTCTGTTCCGACACGTCGCGCACGTTGATGATGCTGCGGCTGATTTCTTCGGCCACGGCGCTTTGCTGCTCGGCCGCGGCGGCGATCTGCTGGTTCATCGACTGGATGTTCGACACCGTGCGGGTGATGTTTTCCAGGGAGTCGCCAGCCTTGCGGGTCAGGGCCACGCTGCTGTCGGTCAGGGCGCGGCTGTTGTTCATCACCGCCGCCACTTGCTGGGTGCCGTTCTGCAGACCGGCGACCAGACCTTCGATTTCCTCGGTGGATTTCTGCGTGCGCTGGGCCAGACCACGGACTTCGTCGGCGACCACGGCAAACCCACGACCGGCTTCACCGGCACGCGCTGCTTCGATCGCGGCGTTGAGCGCGAGCAGGTTGGTCTGTTCGGCCACGGCTTTGATCACGTCCATGACGCTGCCGATCTTGTCGCTTTCCTGTTGCAGCACGCTCATGGCTTCAGTGGAACGCACCACTTCGCTGGCCAGACGCTCGATCTGCGCGATGGCTTCGTTGACCACCTTGTCGCCTTCACGGGCTTCGCCGTCAGCGGCGGCTGCGGCTTGCGAGGCTTCTTCGGCGTTGCGCGCTACTTCCTGCACGGTGGCGGTCATCTCGTGCATGGCGGTGGCCACCTGGTCGGTCTCGACCTTCTGGCTGTTGACACCGGCGCTGGTCTGCTCGGTCACGGCCGAGAGTTCTTCGGCGGCGCTGGCGATCTGGGTGACGCCGTCGCGGATGCCGCTGATCAGGTCGCGCAGGGTCACGCCCATGCGCGCGATGCCCTGTTGCAGCACGCCGAGTTCATCGCGGCGGGTGACCGTGACGTTCTGGGTCAGGTCGCCGCTGGCAATGCGCTCGACCACGGCCAAGGTTTCTTGCAGCGGACGGGTGATCTGACGGGTGATGATCACTGCGGCAATCACACCGACGAACAGCGCCAGCAGGGTGCTGATCAGCTGGAAGGTACGGGCCTGGGCGCTTTCGATGTCACGGCGGTCGAGCTGGATCTGGTACAGCTGCTCGCTGGTGTTGACGATCGCGGTGCCCTGATCGGTCATCTCTTTACGCGCCTGCACCGCTTCGCTGTTGGCGTTCTTGTAGGCCTGCAACGCGCTGCGGTAGTTGCTCAGGGCGGTTTCCAGCTGACGCAGGGCGTCTTGCTGGGTGGCGGCGAAATGCACGTTCAGTTGCTTGAGGCTGGCGATCGCTGCGTCCAGTTGGCCGACGGCTTTCTGCTCGGTTTCGGCGTTGGTGGTGGCGGTGTAGCCGCGCACTTCATAGCGCGCCAGGATGAACGCTTCCTTGGCCTGGGTGATGGCCTGGAACTGCTCGAAGCGCTGCTCGCTCATGTCCATTTGCTGCACGCGCTTGCTGATCGTTTCGATCAGGTTGTAAGCGGCGTCGGCGTTAGTGCCCATCACGTCGCGGGCGCTGTTGCCGGTGCGGTAGGCGTTGCGCATCTTGTTCAGCGAGGTCTGGTATTCGGCGATAGTCGCGGCCTGCTCTTTCAGCAGTTTGACGTTTTCCGGGCTCTTGAACTTGTTGATCAGCGCCTGTTGTTGCGCGGCGAAGCTTTCGAGGGTGGTTTGTACATTCTGCGCGGCGGTTTCGTCGCCGTTGGTCAGCATGTATTGCAGGCGGACCACGCGCAGCTTGGTCAGACCGGCATTGAGCTGGGTGATGTCGCTCATCCAGTTGCTGCGGTCAATCAGGCCGCCGAGGCTGGTCCAGCCCGTCAGGGCCAGCACGCAGGTCAGGGCCAGGACCAGGCCGAAGCCCAGGCCCAATTTCATGTTCACGCTGATGTTGCCGAACCAGCTATTCATCACAATTCCTCCAGGAACGTAGAGCTACTTGATCGTCGGTCAGGCTGGAAGATTGTTGTTTTTTTGAGCCAGCAAGGGTGTTAGCAGGTCTGTATCGGCCGCAAACACGAGAGCTGAAAGGTTTTTGTCCTACGGAATTTGTAACAAGGGCGCTTCAAGACTTTTTTCACATGCGTTTCACTCGCCACTTACGCCCGCTTCCTTACTCTCGCCGCATCGTATTGACTGTGATGCATGCCGACGAGGCGGCCCGATGTGGAGTTGAGACTGAGTCTGTTCGGCGTCAAACGCTCGATTTCCCTGAGCGGATTGGCCCGCTATCGCAATACCTGGGTGGTGCTCGGCGCGTCGCTGCTGGTGATTCCGCTGACACTGTGGCTGCTCGCCCCGGCGGCGGTGCCGGATCTGGCCCATGGCAATGTGTCCGGAGCCCGCGCGCTGGCGGCCGGGTGGGCCAAGGGCGACATGATTGTGCTGGTGCGTCACGTCGAGCGCTGCGATCACTCGCCGGCGCCGTGCCTGAGTGGCGACGACGGCATCACCGACCGCTCGCGCAGTGTTGCGGTCGGTGTCGGTGCACAGTTTGAGCATCTGGGCCTGAATAACGCTGACATCTACAACAGCCCGATGCTGCGCACGGTGCAGACCGCCGGTTACATGTTCAACCGCGCGGCCAGCGGCGAAGATTGGCTAATCAGCTGCAAGGGCCACATCCTGCAGGAAGCGCTGGCGCACAAGCTCCCCGGGCGCAATCTGATCCTGGTGACCCACAGCGAATGCATGGCGGAGCTGGAAAAGGACTTGAATACACCGGTTTCTGACCCTGGCTACGGTTCCTCACTGTTTGTGTCTGCCGCAAACAAAGCAGACCCGCGGGTGCTTGGCTTCATCGAAGCCTCCGACTGGCACTCCGTGAGCACCCGATGAACTGACGTTTGCCAAGCTTCAGCGCAAACAAAACCCGCCAGTGACGGCGGGTTTTTTATTGTCTGGTGCGAAGGACGTCAGTAGCCGACGAAGTAATACGCCTGACGCCCGACCATCATGGTCTTGAGCACTTTGAGTGGTGCGGCGGGTTCGCTGTCTGCCGAGATCACCGCGACGTTCGAGGGGGAAGCGCTGAGGAAGTCGTGCAGTTGCGCGTCAGTATCCAGCCCCTTGAGCACGCTTTGGGTGTAGAACACGCTGGCGCCGCCGACCCGTTCATTGGCCTGAAACAGTGCGACCTGCTGACCGTTGGCCTGCAAGCTCTGAATGTGTTCGGTCAACGGCAGGAACGACAACTCCTTGTCGGCGTTGGGCAGTGCCCACTGCGCGGCGCCGAGGTAGCTGGCGATCACCACCGTAAGCAGTCCTGCGGCAATCGCCTGACGATGACGGGCGACTTTTCCGATGAAGCGGTCGGTGGTTTCGCGCGCCTGCAAGCGCTCGAACAACACGCGCGCGTACTCCGCGGCGATCACGGCAGCCGCCGGGGTCATCGACATCAGGTACACCGTGCGCTTGCTCGAGGCCAGGGTCAGCATGATGAACTGCGCAACGATCCACAGGCTGAAAAACAGCAGGTAACGGTTGGCCTTCAGATCCTTGCGGAAATGCCATAGGCCCAGGTACACCAGAATGTTCCAAGGCAGAAACGCTTCCGGCAGTTTGGCCAGATAGTAATAGAACGGCTCATAATGCCCGGCCTCGACGAACGAGCCGCTGAAGCGCCCGACGCTGTTGGTCAGCAGCACTTCAGCGACGGCGTGCGAACCACCGCGCTGGTAAAGCACGGCGAGCCAGATCAGCAACGGAATCAGGCCCACTGCCGTGAGCAGGCCGGGACGCAGCCAGGCGCCGATCTTCAGGCGTTTGTCGATCAGGTTATCAGCCAGCAGGTAGGCGAAAATCACCACCCCCGGCATCGCCAGACCGAGCACACCCTTGCTCAAAGTGGCGATAGCGATCCCGACGATAAACAGCAGCGAGTTACCGGCGCTCGGTGCGCGTTGTGCCTGAAAGAACGCCAGCAGCGCCGTGGTCACGCCGAGCGCCAGCAGCGCATCTTCGCCGACCCCGCGTACGTTGCTCCAGTAGCTGGCCATGGTTGCCAGCAGAATTCCCGCTGTCCAGGCGACCGCTTTTGGCCGGCCGAAGCGGCGCAACATGCCGTACAGCAGCATCACGCTGAGCAACCCGGCCACCGCCGACGCCAGCCGCACCGCCCATGGCGAAACACCGAACACGCGCATGGCGCCGGCGTCCAGCCACAGGCTCAGCGGTGGCTTTTCCAGAAACGGTTCGCCGAACAGGCGCGGCGTCACCCAGTCATCGTCCAGATGCATCTCCATGGCGATCCCGGCGACCCGGGCCTCGGTAGAGCCTTGCAACTGGTGGTTACCCAAAGCGAAAAAAAACAGCAGGGCGGCGAGTAGAAACAGTGAAGTGGCGGCACGCGGCATGGGTTTCAGGCAACCGGAAAGGGCAGGAGCCTTGAGCATACTTCGCCAATGCTTAACAAATTGTGAAACTCACGCCAGTTGACGCGACCAACGCTTCTCCGGTGTTTCGAACAACGGATTGACCAGCGCCGTCAGCACATGGTCCTGCCAGCGGCCGGCGATGTTCAGATAAGCCTTGGCGTAGCCTTCGCGCTCGAAACCCAGACGCTCCAGCAACCGCGCACTGCGCTCGTTGCCGGGCATGTAATTGGCCATGATCCGGTGCAGGTTCTGCGTGTCGAACATGTAGCCGATGCCGGCCTCCAGACCTTCCTGCATCAAGCCCTGACCCTGATGCGCGTGGTCAATGTGATAACCCAGATAACACGCCTGAAACGCGCCGCGAATGATCCCGCTGAAATTGCACGCGCCGATCATTTGCTGGCCATCCGGCGTCAACAGAGCGAAATGCATCGCCAGCCCGGCCTCGTAGGCACTGGCCTGGACTTCAAGGCGTCGGCGAATCTGCTCGCTGGAAAAGTATTCGGTGGTGCGAATCGGCGACCAAGGGGCGAGATGGCGCTGGTTGCGTGCATAGAAGTCACTTTCCAGCTCGGCCTGTTCCGGGGCGAGGATGGCGAGCGTCAGGCGTTGGCAGGGCAGGCTCAGCAGTGACATCGGCGGCTCCGGTTGGCAGGGTCGAGGGACAGGATTGCCTAGGAGATGGAAAAAAACAAACCGCGCTGGCGCTCTGTAAATTTCTTTGGTTGAGTGCACAGGGTTATCGACTGCGGCATTTCCGGGATTGGAGGAACAAGCAATGGAATTTGCATTGACGGTGAACGGGTTGGCGCTGCGTGTTCGGGCGCCGGACCCAGCGCTGGTCACTCCGGTGCGCGAGGCGCTGAACGCCAGTTACCGCGAGCATGCGCCTTTTCTCGAGTGGGCGGTTGAACACACCAGTGAGGGGCGGGCGCTGTCGTCCATGCTGCAAGCGCGGGATGACTTCACCAGCGAGACCGGTGAGCGGCGCTTATTCATCGTGACTGAAGACGGACAAGCCGTCGTTGGCTGCATCGGCCTGGTGCCGCGTCGACGCAAGCGTTATGTCGTCGGTTATTGGGCCAACAGCGCGTTTGCCGGCAAGGGCTACATGCGCGAAGTGCTCCAGCAACTGGTCAGGCGCCTGCCGGAGTTCACCTTTTACCTGACCACATCGTCGGCCAACAGCCGCAGTCAGCGTCTGGCTGAAGCGGCGGGGTTTGCGCTGATCAGGGTTCATCCACAGGCGCGGCAATCGCAGCAGCACGGCGTGCAGGACACTTGGGTGTATCGCTTCGGCAGCAAACGCCAGGCAAAAAAAAGCCCGCGGGAGAGCGCGGGCGAACCGTAGTTTCTTGAATGAGCGAGCGGACTGTACCGTGTTGATCGAGCCTGAGCAGTGAAGAAAAATTCATCTCGGCAGCGACCGCTCTGCAACGCCTCAGGGCAGATGATCCGCGGCGAAATCCGCTTCCGAACGCGCCGTCAGCCGGCCCTTGCGGCAGGCCTGCTGAAAGCGTTCGAAGTCGCGCTCGTTCTGCGCGGTGTAACTGCGGGCGTATTTGAACAAAGCGTCGGCCAAGGCATCGCCCTTGCCGATGTAACCACTGATCAGCGCAGCGTTGCCTGAGGCTTTGGCGTGGGCGCGGGCCAGTGCGCGACCGCAGACCCGGGCATAGGCAGCGAAGGTTTCGGCGTCGAAGTTTTCCAGCTCGGCCGAGATCTTCATGTCGCGCAACTGCCGCACATAAAAATGCCGACCATTGGGGCCGGTGGTCCAGCCGAGAAACAGATCGCTCGCCGACTGCATCAAGCGCTGCCCTTCGACCACCCGCTGACCTTCATGACGCGTGCGGGACTTGGCCTTCACATAGTCGGCGAGTACCGAGCGCCGCGCCTCCTTGAACTGCAGGAACAACGGAAACTCCTGATCGTCGGTCAGCAGCGCCACCAGACAGCGGGTGCCGACACTGCCCACGCCGACCACTTTGAACGCCAGATCCTGCACGTGAAACCGCGAGAGCAATTCCCGCCGGTCAGCCTGCAGCGTGGTGCGATAGTCACGCATGAACGTATCGAACAACGGCCGCCAGTCCGCCAGCCGCAACCAGTCATCATCGGCGTCGAGCAGCGTGGTGTTCTTGTGCAGGTGGAAAATCTCCGGCAAATCGTCACGAATGACCAGCCGCCCATTCGCGTCGCGCTCGCTGATCTTCGGCAGCAACTCGGCGTGGGTGCGCCGTTCGGCTTTATCGACGGCGCGCTGCACGTGCTCCAGGGCACTCTTGCGCGCCTGATCGAGCAAATCTTCGTACTTGATCGATTCGTACCAGGTTTCCAGCGCACTCTGCTCGGCGCACTCCAGCATCGTCGCCTGATAGGCGCCGACCATCTGCCGACACACGTCTTCCTCAACCGACTCGCCATGGCGCAAATCCCGCGCCGCCACCACGAAACTCGCAGCCAGCCGCTTCACGTCCCATTCCCAAGGCCCGGGATGCGCCTCGTCGAAATCATTGACGCTGAACAGCAGATTGCGCTCCGGCGTGGCAAACCCGCCGAAATTCATCAAGTGCGCATCCCCACAGATCGGCCCGACCAGCCCCATGTTCTCGGTGCTCGACAGATCATGTGCCTGCACCAGCGCATTGCCACGGAAGAACGTGAAGGGCGACACCAGCATTCGTCCGTAACGCAGTTCCACTAGCGAGGCGACGCGGCCCTGACTGGAGGCCTTGATCAGCGGGATCGGATCGCGGTTCATCTTTCCGGTGGTGGCGTGGGCGCTGCGCGAGCATTTCTTGCGGGCGTCCTTGCCTTGCTTCATGCGGGTTTGGAGGGTGGTCATGGGGGCTCGTCGTGGCAGTGGGGGCGGTGTGAGTGTAGAAGTGGTTCAGGGGTTTATCTGCCGGCGACACTGAGCGATGTCACTTCTGAACTCCGTCACTTTGTCCTCGTGCCAGATCCAGCATCGTTATTAACCAGCTTCAGAGACAAATCGTACTTGGCCACTTCATTACGCCGGGCGGCGTTGCGCATGAGGTAGACCTGAACCGTGTACTCGCCATCGCCGGGCAGTGGACCGAGAAAGTGATTGCCCATGATCGAGCCGTTGAACAGCGCGTAATCCGCACCCTTGGCGAGGATGTTGAAGTAAGCGGAGGTGTTGGACGGTTTGAAGTCGACGGTCAGTATCTGGCCGGCCTTGGCGTTGAATGTGTACTGCGCGGTCTGGTCCCCCTTGATCGACTGTTTGCGCTGGATGCTGTCGGCACTGGTTGTGAACGCGATCGGCTCGACGCGCACGGTGGGGGCGTCGGCCGCATGGACGGACAAGGAAATCAGCGCGGCCAGCGCTACGGCAATCCAGCTTTTCATCTTCAACTCCATTGCATCTCGATGTTCGCAGCATAGAGCCTGCTTCGAGCGACCGCCCAGAGATTGCGCGGATTAAATGTTGCTGGATTTGAGCACAAGCCAGAGATGATGTTCGCTGACACGAATCAGCTGTTCACATAATTCTCACCTGAGTTTTGCGATGATGGGCGCCGGTATTCCATCGGCTCCAGCGAGTGATCCCAGCATGAATGTGAGCGTTCTCCACGCATTGATTGCGGCGGCGCTGTTTGGCGCCAGTACGCCTCTCGCCAAACTGTTGGGGGTACAGGTTTCGCCGATTCTGCTGGCCGGGTTGCTCTATCTCGGTAGCGGTCTGGGCTTGACCGCCCTGCGTTTTGTCCGCGATCGTGGCTGGAAGCCCTCCGGGCTCGGCACCGGTGAATGGCCATGGCTGCTCGGCGCCATCGGCTTCGGCGGAGTGCTGGCGCCGGTGGCGCTGATGTTCGGTCTGACCCGAACGTCCGGCGCGAGCGCGTCACTGATGCTCAACCTCGAATCAGTGCTCACGGCGCTGCTGGCGTGGGTGGTGTTCAAGGAAAATGCCGACCGACGAATCGTGATCGGCATGCTCGCCATCGTCGCCGGTGGCGTCGTGCTGTCCTGGCCACAAGAGGCCGTCTCGGCGCAAGACTGGAGCGGCCCGTTGGCCGTCGCTTTCGCCTGCTTCTGCTGGGCCATCGACAACAACCTGACCCGTAAAGTCTCGGCCTCGGACGCACTATTCATCGCCGGCAGCAAAGGCCTGGTGGCGGGGCTGGTCAACTGCACACTGGCCCTGTTCATCGGCACCCAACTACCCGTCGCCACCTGGCTGGTGCCGATCATGCTGGTCGGCTTTCTCGGCTACGGCGTCAGCCTGGTAATGTTCGTCCTCGCCCTGCGCGGCCTCGGCAGCGCACGCACCGGCGCCTACTTTTCCACCGCGCCGTTTCTGGGCGCAGGCATCTCGATTCTGCTGCTCGGCGAGTCGATATCGCTGATGTTTCTGCTCGCAGCGGCGTTAATGGCCGTGGGGGTATGGATTCATCTGATGGAAAACCATGTTCATGAGCATCAGCACGAACCGCTTGAGCATGATCATCGGCATACACACGATGAGCATCATCAACATACGCATGGGTTTGAGTGGGATGGGGCGGAGCCGCATAGCCATCCGCATGTGCACACGCCGATGCGGCACAGTCATGCGCATTTTCCGGATGTGCATCATCGGCATGGGCATTGATTGAAACTCTGAAGTCTGTTGATTGATGTCATTGTGATATCGTCTCTGTCGATTTCTTCAGTCTTTCATTCGAGTCATTCCATGAAACCAATTTTCCTGCTGTTGCCCATTGCGGCCCTTTTTTCTGCTTTCAGCGTTGCCGCTGCACCTTCGCCGGTGGCGTCGTTTGCCGCTTGTGACGATCACTCCCTGGCAGTCGTGCAATCACCTTTGTTCAAGAATCTGGTGCCGAGCACTGTCGAAAATGGCCAGATCAAATTGTCCGGCGGCACCAAGAGCGATATGGGGCAGCGCTGGATGTTCGCCAAGCCGGTCGAAATTGACGGCATGTCGTTGACCGGCTTCTACGCCGAAGATACAGACCTGATGGGCACTCGCATCATCAGTTGGGGGTTCTACGCCAAACAGACTCCGAATGAACTCCACACCCAGTTGGAAAAAGCGGGCGGGCCGCGTATGGACATGTCGCAGGGGCTCTACGCACGCGCGGAAATCTGGTCCCACGGCAAATCCAACTGGCAGCCGGAAGACCCATCCGCAACGGCGGGCAAGCTGGTTGTCGACAGTGCCGAGCGCGTGTTCCTGATCGAGCCTGCTCCGCAAGAGCTGACGACTGGCAGCAAGGGGATGTTTACCTGCTCGATTCAAGGCAAGGTCAATGAGGCAATGCTCAAATCCAGCCGCCCGGATCTGATCAGCGCGGTTCATTGATTCTGATGAATGCGGGTACGAAAAAGGACGACATCGTGTCGTCCTTTTTTATGAGTAGGCAGAGCATTGCCAGGGTTATCGAGCTCGATCGCCTGCAGGCTGTAGATTTGTGTGCCCGGTTTGGCTGATGTCCAGATGCGACAAAGCCCGCACAAGGCGGGCTTTGTCGTCGAGAGTTGGTGGAGCCGGGGGGATTTGAACCCCCGTCCGCCAGTGCTCCGCTGTCGGTACTACATGCGTAGCCGTGTCTATTAAGTTAACCCTCAGCGACCCGACGGGCAGGGTGCTTTGGGCGAGTTGTGTAAGTTTTAGCCGCTTCGTCCACAACGTACTGCACGGCGATTCTGTTCTATATGACAATCATTTCGGGTTTACAGACATCCCCTGATGATTGCTGGGCCCGAAGGCACCAGGAGTGCATGTCAGCTGCAATTAAGCAGCGAGAGCAGCACCGTATTGGTCGTCATTGGCAACTATAAGAAGTTGCAACAGTGGATTTACGACTTCTGTTACCAAGTCGGCATGCACCTAAAGTTTCGTCACCGGCGTCGAATCCTAATCGGCCCCGAACTCATTGCCTCGTACATCAGGTGAGGCAACAAGCCTGCGCAGTGTACGCCAAACGGCCGGCGAGGCCAACCCGAAGGTTGGCCTCGTGGCATATCAATTGCGCGTTGGATTGCGGATTTGCATTTTGGTTATCAAGGAAGAGGTGACCTCAACGCAATCCTTGTCATTGCCGGCCGCCTGCGCGTCTTCAGCTTTTTTCTGCGCTTCCTTGACGTTGTTCATGGACGTCTCGGGAATTGACGGCTGACTGGTAACGAAGTCTTTGATGGTTTGAAGATTCCCGGCACAAAGGTCTTTGTCTGCCGCAAACACCGGCGACGTCAGCAGGGCACCAGCGATGAACAATCCAGCAATTGCAGAATGCTTCATGGGTATCTCCTTGAACGGTTGGTCTCGGTGCTGCCGGACGGTCTGGCGGCGATGCCGAGGTCGTAACAGGCCGTGTTTGGTAGTGGGCCTGTTCAATCGACCGCGGCCGCACGCAGGAATTCGGTTTTTTTTACATCGTGGCCCGTCAACCCGAACCGCGCTGCATCACGCCACCTGAAGACTGGTCGTCCCGAGGTTTATTTCTTGGTATCCCCCGTCGAGTTCTGGATTACCAGAAGGGTTTGCTGGGTTTCCGCCAGGCAGTCGTCGATCCTGCCCTGAGCCTTGAGGGCCTGGGCTTTGCTGACGCTTGCCGAGACGCGCGAATTCAGATCCGGCGACGTCTGATATTGCGTCTTGGCGCTTTCGATCTTTTGCAGATTCGCCTCGCACAAGTCGGCAGGTTTGCCATCGGCGAACGAGGTAGAAGCCATCATCGAGGCAGTAACGAACAGACCAAACAGTACAGAATGCTTCATGAGTATCTCCTTGCACTGAGGAATCCAGACTCTCGCTGACCGTCAGAGCAGGCCTGCGAAAGGAGGAAAAGCCCCGCGTGTTCGGGGGCTTGTTCTGTGGACTACCGCCTCGCTCAAGGGTTCTAACTTTCTTTTAGCAGGCCTTCGCTCGAGTGACCCGATCCACCAGATAGACCAGTCCGTGATAGTCGATGCCGCCGTGCTGCGTCAGGCCGATCTCACAGGTGCGGCTGGTGGAAATCCCCTCGTTGCAATGTTGCACCGCGTCCTTGAGTGTGCGCAGCGAGTGGCTGTTCAGCTCCGGCGTGGTGAAACCCTTGTCACCGGCAAACCCGCAACAATGAATACCTTCCGGAATCACCACGGTTTTGCTGCATTTGCGTGCCAGTTCGATCAGCGCCTGGCTTTCGCCCAGATGCTGGGTGCTGCAGGTCACATGAACTGCAATCGGTGCTTCTTGCGGGGTGAACTCCAGTCGATCGAGAAGATGCGTACGGATGAAGCGCACCGGGTCATACAGATCCAGGCGAACATTTCCCACGTCCTGCACCAGGCGCAAGGTGCACGGGCTGGTGTCGCAATAGATCGGATCGAGTCCACCGCGACTGGCGTGCAGCAGCGCGCTGATCAACTCCTGACGCTTGTGCTCGGCCTGTTCGGCGTAGCCTTTGGAAGCAAACGGCTGACCGCAGCAGAGGTTGTCCTGATTGTCCGGGAATACCACTTGGTAACCGGCCTTTTCCAGCAGGCCACGGGTCTTGTCGTACAGCGACATCTGCTCCTTGTCGCCCGCTGCCGGGCCCATCACCCGTGAAACACAGGCGGCCAGATACACAACGCGTGGGCGTTCGTCGGACACGCTCGGGCTGAAGCGAATGGCTTTTTCCGGTTGCGGCATCGCGTTGGTCCACAGCGGCACCTGGCCTTTGGACAAACGCGTCAGGGTTGCCGACAGCTTCGCCAGGCGCGGTGCGCCAAGCAACATCCGTGCGCCGTTGGCCACGTGCAGGGTGAAGCGTGCGCCTTGCAGGGTCTTGGCGAAATTTCCTTCGATCCAGTCAGCGGTTTTCTGATGCGTGGCGTTACGGGCGCGGAGCTTTTTCACCAGTTCGCCGGTATTGATGCCTACGGGGCAACGCTGCGCGCACAAGCCTGTCGCGGCGCAGGTTTCAATGCCTTGGTACTCGTAGGCTTGTTCCAGCTCGGTGGTGTCAACGCCGGCGCGTTTCTTCGCTTCAATGTCACGCCAGATCACGATGCGCTGGCGCGGGCTGAGGGTCAGACCTTTCGACGGGCAGACCGGTTCGCAGAAGCCGCACTCGATGCATTTATCGACAATCTCGTCAGCCGCCGGCAGCGGCTTCAGGTGTTTGAGGTGGATCTGCGGATCTTCGCTGAGCACCACGTCGGGGTTGAGGATGCCGTTGGGGTCGAGCAGACGTTTGAGCTGCCACATCAACTGATAGGCATCGCTGCCCCATTCCAGCTCAACGAACGGTGCCATGTTGCGCCCGGTGCCGTGTTCGGCCTTGAGCGAACCGCCGAATTCCACCGCCACCAGTTGCGCCACGTCGTCCATGAACGCCTGATAGCGTGCGACTTCTTCCGGACTGTTGAAGCCTTGGGTGAAAACGAAGTGCAGATTACCCTCCAGAGCGTGTCCGAAAAGGATCGCTTCGTCGTAGTCATGTTTGTCGAACAGTTCGATCAGGCGATTGACGCCGATGGCCAGTTGCTCGACCGGGAAGGTCACGTCTTCGATGATCACCGTGGTGCCGGTTTTGCGCACGGCGCCGACGGCCGGAAAGGTGTCCTTGCGGATGGCCCAGAGTTTGGCGTTCTCGGCCGGGTCTTCAGTGAAATCGACCTGTTTTTCCACCGGGAAACGGGTCAGCGAAGCCATGATCTGCGCCAGTTGTTCCTGTAGCAAAGAGGAAGAGGCGGCGCGGGATTCGATCAGCAGCGCGCAGGCATTATTCGACAGCTGCTGTACGAAATCCGGCATGCCCGGTTTGTCCTGCACCGAACGCAGACTGCGCCGATCGAGCAATTCCACTGCCGACACCGGTTGGCTTTTCAGCACGGTGACCGCGTTGCAGCAGGTTTCCACATCCGGGAACACGATCAGCGCCGACGCCTTGTTCGGATGGTCGATCACCGTGTCATAGGTCACCGCGCTGATGAAGCCAAGGGTGCCTTCGGAACCGACCAGCAAGTGGCTCAAGATATCCACAGGCTCGTCGAAATCCACCAGGGCGTTGAGTGACAGACCGGTGGTATTTTTCAGACGATATTTGTGGCGGATTCGCGCAGCCAGTTCGGCATTGGCGCGGGTCTCGCGGCCCAATGTTGCCAGGCGCTCCAGCAGATCTTCGTGGCTTACGCGAAAAGCGGCGACGCTGGCGGCGTCTTCGGTGTCGAGACGGGTGCCGTCGGCGAGTACCAGACGGATCCCGGCCAGGGTGTGATAGGTATTTTGCGCCGTGCCGCAGCACATGCCGCTGGCGTTGTTGGCGACGATGCCGCCGATCTTGCAGGCGTTGATCGACGCCGGGTCCGGACCGATCTTGCGCCCGAACGGTGCCAGCCATGCGTTGGCCTGCGCGCCGATGACGCCCGGCTGCAGGCGGATTTGCATGCCTTGGTCGCGAATCTCGCGAGCGTTCCAGTTATCCCCCAGCACAATCAGCACCGAATCGCTGATCGCCTGCCCGGACAAACTGGTGCCAGCGGCGCGGAAGGTCACCGGGACTTGATCGCGCTGGGCCAGTTTCAGCAGCGCTACCACTTCATCTTCGGACTCGACGCGGATCACCAGTTTGGGAATCAGCCGATAAAAACTGGCGTCGGTGCCGAAGGCCAAGGTCGACAGCGGATCGTCGAAGCGGCGCTCCGCTGGGATCAGTTGCTGCGCATCGCGCAGGAAATTCACCGGAAGCGTCATTGGTCCTCCAGGATCAGCACCACAAGGTCTTTCGGGCCGTGGGCGCCGTAGGCCAGTACTTGTTCGATGTCGGCAGTTTTCGACGGGCCGGACACCAGCAGCGCGTTGGTCGGCATGCCTTGGGCCCACTCGAATTCCTGTTGCACCTGATAGAAGTTGTCGCGGATTTCGCTGGCCTTGAGCAGGGCGAAATGCACCGGCGGCACCAGACTCATCAGTCGCGGCTCTTCACGAGTGGGCCAGAGGATCAGGCTACCGGTCGCGGCGATGGCGCCGAGAGTGCCAGTGAGGCTGGCCGGGGTGTCGTTGAACAGCTCGGCTTTCCATTCTTCCATCGGCCGGTTGTAGGATTTCAGTGTCGGCAGATCAGGATTGTTCGCCCAGTGTTGTGAGATGCGCTGCCCGTGAGGCGTAGTCGGTGCGATCAGCAGGCTCGGTAGCTGCCGGTCACGCAGCAATTGCGCGAGCAGCGTCGGCCAGTCTGCGCCGGTAGTCAGATGGATCTCGGTGTGGACCGCTTCCATCAGTTTGCGCAGCTGCGGGATGCGTTGCTCGGCGCTGTAGGTGTAAGGCTGGGTCACCAGATCGACGTCGAACTCGTCGGCAATCGGTGTGGCGCCGGTCAGACTTTTCCGTAGTTTGGCGAGGATATTTTGCTTGGCGCTCATCAGCGGTCTCCCTGTTTGGCCAGATGCTCGCGGGCCATGTCGTGCAGTGAGCGGGCGGCGGGTTTTGGTGCGCTGTGGTTTTGTGTCCACGGGCCGACATTGCTCGGCGTTAACGCACGCAGGCGCGTGGCGAAGAAACCGAACAACCGATACAACGTCGGCGAGCTGTTGAGTTTCGCCCAGGCGTTCCAGATGAAACGTTCCTTGCGCGAATACTTGCTGCCCTGACCGCGCATCACTTGATGCGGACTGTCCGGGGCTTTGACGTTTTCTTCGCGCAGGCGCCGCAGGATCGCCGGGATAGGAATTTTCACCGGGCACACTTCTCCGCAGGCACCGCACAGCGACGAAGCGCTCGGGTGATCCGGGACTTTCGCCAGACCGACCATGTGCGGCGTGATGATTTTGCCGATCGGTCCCGGATACACCTCGCCATAGGTGTGACCACCGACGCGGGTGTAGACCGGGCAATGGTTCATGCAGGCACCGCAGCGGATGCAGTTGAGGGTCTGGCGCAGTTCGCTGTCGGCAAAGGCCTGGCTGCGACCGTTATCGAGCAGCACCAGATGCACTTCTTGCGGGCCGTCGAGTTCATGTTCCTTGCGCGGGCCGGAGATCATGTTGACGTAGGTGGTGATCGGAATGCCCAGCGCCGAGCGGGTCAGCAGCGACAACAGCGGCACCACGTCGCGCAGGTTTTCCACGACCTTTTCGATGCCGGTGACGGCGATGTGCACCGGCGGCACGGTGGTGGTCATGCGTCCGTTGCCTTCGTTTTCCACCAGCAGCAGGGTGCCGGTTTCGGCTACGGCGAAGTTGACGCCGGAAACGCCGATGTCCGCTTCGAAGAATTTCTGCCGCAGGACTCTGCGACCGATCTGAATGAGTTGGTCAACGTCCTTGGTGTACTCCACGCCAAGTTTGTCGTGGAACAAGGACGCGACCTGACCGGCATTCTTGTGGATCGCCGGCATAATGATGTGTGAAGGCTTCTCGTGGTCGAGCTGGACGATGTATTCCCCCATGTCGGACTCCAGGCATTCAACACCTTGAGCCTCGAGGAAATGGTTCATCTCCATCTCTTCGCTGACCATCGATTTGCCCTTGATCACTTGCCGCGCCTCGTGAGCGCGGATGATCGAAAGGACGATGCCATTGGCCTCGTCCACCGTTTCCGCCCAGTGCACTGTCACACCGTTGCGGGTCAGGTTCTGTTCCAGTTGCTCGAGCAGGTCGGGCAACTTGGAGAGCGCACGCGCCCTGATCGAGTTGCCCAGGGCGCGCAAATGTTCTCTTTCGTGGGCATCGCTGAAAGCCGCTGCCCGCTTGGTCATCAGTGAATCCATCGCAGTGCGGAAGTTGTTCCGTAGCTGCTGATCGCCCAAGGCGTTGTGCGCCCGGGTGCGGAAGTCTTCTTCTACGGCGACCGTAGGAATAATCGTCGAGGTGCTCATCGCGCACCTCCGGTTCGTTGCCAGAGGAAGCTGGCGAGATGTTGCCCGCGCAGCGCTTCTTTTTGTTTCTCCAATGCGCCGTTGATGTTCATCAAACAGCCACAGTCGGCGCTCAACACTTTGTGCGCGCCGGAATCCTTCAACGCGCGGGTCTTGTCCGCCACCATCGCGCCGGAAATGTCTGGCATACGGACGCTGAATGTCCCACCGAAGCCACAGCATTCGCTTTCGTGGTCGTGGTTGACCCGTTCCACGTTGCTCAACTGCGCCAACAACTCGCGGCCGTGCAAGTGGGTGTTCATTTCGCGGCGTGCCGAACACGAGGTGTGCAGCGCGACTTTGACCGGCTCGCCGCTGTCCTTGAGCTGCACTTTGCAGACGAACAGCAGGAACTCGGCCAGCTCATAGGTGCGGGCCGCGAGTGCCTGCACCTGTTTCAACGTTTGCGGCTCGTCCTTGAACAAGTCGGCATAGTGCTCGCGCAACATGCCCGCGCAGGAACCCGACGGCACCACCACCGGATAATCCCCGGCAAACAGCGCCAGTTGCGCGCGCGCTACCGTCCGCGCTTGCTCGGTGTAACCCGAGGTGTAGGCCGGTTGCCCGCAGCAGCTTTGCCCTTGCGGGTACTCGACCTTGATCCCTTCACGCTCGAGCAAGTGGATCGCGTCCATCCCGGCTTCGGGGTAGAACAGGTCGACCACGCACGTGCCGAACAGATAGACCCGCGACGGTTTCTCGCTGGGGTACTGCCGAGGTTCGGGCAGTGGCGGTGCAACGCGAGTGGCGTTGGGCACAGCGTTGTAAAAAAGCTCGCTCATCAGGCGTGTCTCCGGGTGGGCCCGGTTATCCGTCTGTTGAGACTGCTGAATATAAAGAGCCTTGCTTTCAGCAGCCTTACAGACCGGGGTGTGAATTGCTGACGCCGGAATCACCAGCCGGCGTCGGTTATTTCCGTTTTGTTTATAGGTTTAGTGCACCAGCATGCCGGTGAACCAGTAGGCCTGGGCCAGAGTGATCAGGCCGACAATCGTGGCAAAGAATAGGCTGTGCTTGAGAGTGAAGCGGAACAGATCCGATTCCTTACCTACCAGCCCGGTCGCGGCGCAGGCCACGGCGATCGATTGTGGCGAGATCATCTTGCCGGTCACGCCGCCGCTGGTATTGGCGGCTACCAACAAGGTGTCATTGACGCCGATCTGGTGTGCGGTGGTCGCTTGCAGCGAACTGAACAGGGCGTTCGACGAAGTATCGGAACCGGTGAGGAACACACCGAGCCAGCCGAGGAACGGTGAGAAGAACGGGAAGGCTGCGCCGGTCGCGGCCAATACCAGAGCCATGGTCGAAGACATGCCCGAGTAGTTGGTGACGAAGGCGAAGGCCAGCACCATGCCGATCGACAGGATTGGCCAGCGCAGTTCGTAGAAGGTCTCTTTAAAAGTGGTCAGACCAGTTTTGAAGTTGATCTTCAGCACCAGCATCGAGACCAGCGCCGAGAAGAAAATTGCTGTACCGGTTGCGGAAATCGGATCGAGTTTGAACACCGCAGGAATCGCGGTCGGGGTGGCGACGATCGGCGCGGTCTTGATCACCAGTTGATCAAGGTGCGGGATGGCGAAGTTGAATACCCAGGCGTACATCGATCCGCCGGCGGCGAACATGGCTTTGAAGGGTTTGAGGGTCCAGATGGTCACCAGCACGGTGAGGATCAGGAACGGCGACCACGCTTTGAAAATTTCCCCAAGACTGTAAGGCGAAGCGACGGTGGTGCGCTTCTGGCCGAAACCGCCGACGCTGGCGGTAATCGCTGCGCTCGAGGTGGCGCCGGCGATCTGTGCACCGGCGGTGCGTTTTGGCTGCCAGACTTTAAGGAACAGAGTCAGGGAAATCAGGCTGGCCAGGGCCGAGGTGATGTCCGGCAGCTCCGGGCCGATGAAGTTCGAAGTGAAGTACTGGGTCACTGCGAAACTCAGGCCTGCGACCAGTGCTGCCGGCCAGGTTTCACGCACGCCACGCAGGCCGTCCATCATGAACACCAACCAGAACGGCACGAACAGCGACAGCAGTGGCAGTTGGCGGCCGGTCATGGCGCCGATCTTGAACGCGTCGATGCCGGTCACTTGCCCGGCAACAATGATTGGAATGCCCAGTGCGCCAAACGCCACTGGCGCGGTGTTGGCAATCAGGCACAGGCCGGCGGCGTACAGCGGGTTGAACCCGAGACCGACCAGCAGCGCAGCGGTAATCGCCACTGGCGCGCCGAAGCCGGCGGCACCTTCAAGAAATGCACCGAAGCAGAAACCGATCAGCAGCACCTGCAGACGCTGGTCGTCGGTGATCGACAGCACCGAACTGCGAATGACCTCGAACTGACCACTCTTGACCGTCAGTTTGTAGAGGAACACCGCCGCGACAATGATCCAGGCAATCGGCCACAGACCGTAGGCAAAGCCGTATCCGGCCGCGGCGAAGGCCATGTCGACCGGCATGTGGAAGGCGAAAATCGCCACGGCAATCGACAGGGCCAGCGTGATGCTGCCGGCCACGTGACCCTTGAGGCGGAACACCGCCAGCGCGAGAAAGAAGAAAACGATGGGGATGACGGCCGCAAGAGCGGAGACGCCGAGACTGCCGAGCGGGGTATAGAGCTGTTGCCAGGTTTGCATATGGGGTGGCCCCTAATTGTTGTTGGTCAGGCACTGTCAGCGTTCTTGGTTAATTGGTAATACCAATTTACAATCGCTGTTGGCTAGGGTAAAAGCCTTGATGTCGGTGTGTCAATTTGTCGCCCTGAAACTTTTGTCGAATAAGCGGTGCAGAGGGCATCTGATCCGGTCGGGCGAATGTGCGCTGACAGGTGTCGGCGGGGCGCCGATAGGCCAGAATAGAGAGCCCGGCGAGCGGTCGGGATCGTGGAGAAATGAGTTATGGGGTTTGATCAGATTCGTCAGCGCCGTTTGTCTGACGATATTGTCGAGCGCCTCGAGGGGATGATCCTCGAGGGCACGCTGAAGTCCGGTGAGCGGCTTCCGGCCGAGCGCGCCTTGGCCGAGCAGTTCGGCGTGTCGCGTCCGTCGTTGCGCGAAGCGATTCAGAAACTGGCGGCCAAGGGCTTGCTGGTCAGTCGCCAGGGCGGCGGCAATTATGTGGTGGAAACGCTCGGCTCGACCTTCAGTGATCCTCTGCTATTGCTGCTGGAGAGCAATCCCGAGGCGCAGCGCGACTTGCTGGAGTTTCGGCACACTCTGGAGGCATCGTGCGCCTATTACGCAGCATTGCGCGCCACGGATGTGGATCGTGAGCGTCTGACTGCTGCGTTCAATGAGTTGCAGGATTGCTATACGCGGCATGACGAAGTGAGCCGGGCGGAAGAGGGCGCGGCGGATGCGAAGTTTCATCTGGCGATCGCCGAAGCCAGCCACAACGCAGTGCTGCTGCACACCATTCGCGGGTTGTTCGATCTGCTCAAGCGCAACGTGGTGACCAACATTGGCGGCATGTACAAGCAGCGCACGGAAACCCGCGACATGCTGATCTCTCAGCACCGGGAGCTGTATCTGGCGATTATCGAGGGGCGTGCGGAGCAGGCGCGGGAGGTTTCCAGTCGGCATATTCTGTATGTGCAGGAAGTGCTGGAGGAGGTACGGCAGGAAGTTCAGCGCATGGCTCGGGCGGAGCGGCGCAAGGGAATGTAGCTTTTAGAGGCAAAAAGATCGCAGCCTTCGGCAGCTCTTACAGGGAAATTCTCATTCCTGTGTAGGAGCTGCCCCAGGCTGCGATCTTTTAAAGCAGGAAAATTATTCTTCCTTGCCCTTGTTGCGCACGGCGCGCTGCAGCTCTCGACCAGCGTCGCGTTCGCGCTCGGTGTCACGCTTGTCGTATTCCTTCTTGCCCTTGCCCAGAGCAATTTCGCACTTGACCATGTGCTTGCTCCAGTAGAAGGACAGGCACACGCAGGCGTAGCCTTTCTGTTGCACGGCAGCGGCGAGTTTTTCCAGCTCGCGCTTGTTGAGCAGCAGTTTGCGGGTGCGGGTCGGATCGGCGATGACGTGGGTGCTGGCGGTCATCAACGGCGTGATGTGACTGCCGAGGAGCCAGGCTTCGCCATCCTTGAGCAGCACGTAACTGTCGACCAGTTGCAGCTTGCTTGCCCGCAGACTTTTTACTTCCCAGCCGGCCAGGACCAGACCAGCCTCGAAACGATGTTCGATGAAGTAATCGTGTCGCGCCTTTTTGTTCTGCGCGATGGTCCCTGTTGGGTGTTTCTTCTGTTTAGCCATAGGGGCGGCATTATATGGAGATAAACGGTCCTCGGCTACGGTGATGCTGCGTGCTTGAGCACGTTGAGTGAATCCCGGACAATGCGGCCTCTTTTTCTAACGCTTGGGCGTGATATTCAATGTCGACAGACAAGGTTTCTGTCCACGGCAGTTGGGCTAGCCGCTGGGTTTTCATATTCGCCGCGACCGGTTCGGCCGTGGGACTGGGCAGCATCTGGAAATTCCCCTACATGGTCGGGGTCTACGGCGGCGGCGCCTTCGTGCTGATGTTTCTGGCCTGCATCGCCCTGATCGGGATCCCGGTCATGCTGGCTGAAACCCTGATCGGCCGCCGCGCACGGCAGAGTCCGGCGAACGCCCTGAAGGTGCTGGCGCTGGAAGCCGGGCATTCGGGCAAGTGGTCGTGGGGCGCATTTGCCGGGATGATCACGGCGTTGCTGATCCTGTCTTTCTATAGTGTGGTTGGCGGCTGGTCGCTGGATTACATCATCGACATGGGGCGCGGCGACTTCCAGGGCGCCACGGCGGAGCAGGTCGGCGCTTATTTCGGCAATGTCATCTCCGATCCCTGGCGCCTGACACTTTGGCATACAGTTTTCATGCTGTTGTCGGCCGTGGTGATCGCCAAAGGCGTGGTTGCCGGGCTTGAGCGCAGTCTGCGGATCATGATGCCGCTGCTGTTCGTGATGGTGCTGGTGTTGCTGGGTTACAGCATGACCACCGGGCATTTCATGGAAGGCGTGCATTTCATGTTCGATTTCCACCCGGAAAAAGTCCTCGACGGCTTGCTGCCCGCCATGGGCCATGCGTTCTTTTCCCTGAGCGTGGGCGTCGGCTCGATCATGATCTACGGCGCTTACATGACCAAGGAAGCCTCGTTGTCCGGCACCGTGGTCGGTGTGGCACTGCTCGACACCTTCGTGTCGCTGGTGGCCGGTCTGGCATTGTTTCCGATTGTGTTTGCTGGCGGTTTGAACCCTAGCGAAGGTCCGGGCCTGATGTTCGTCAGTCTGCCATTTGCCTTCGGTAACGTGGTTTTCGGCCAGTTGATGGGCGTGGTGTTCTTTGTCCTGGTGGCAATTGCCGCCTGGAGCTCGGCGATTTCCCTGCTCGAACCGATGGTTGCCTATTTGGTTGAACGCACGAAAATCAGCCGTGGCTGGGTGACTTTCTGGCTGGCATTTATTTGCTGGTTCGTCGGTCTGGGTACGGTTTTCTCCTTCAATATCTGGAAGGAAGCCAAATTTTTCGTGAACGATGGCGGGCTGTTTCATCTCTACCAATGGGGGGCGGCAGGCGGTCTGGACTTCTTCGGCGTGATCGATTTCTTCACCTCGCGGATCATGTTGCCGCTCGGTGGCTTGTGCTTCGTGCTGTTTGCCGGTTGGGTGATGGGGCGTGAGGCGGTGCGTGACGAGTTGTCGATTCGTAACCCGGCGCTGTTTGCCCTGTCCTTGTTCTTGATGCGCTACGTGGCGCCTATCGGCATTCTTGTAGTGTTTGCCGCTCAGCTCTGGAAGTAACGCTTACATGACGACACATATTCAACGTTCGGCGTTGCTGCCATACCCGGCGCAATTCCTCTACGACCTGGTCAACGACGTCGCGCGTTACCCGGAATTCCTGCCGTGGTGCTCGTCCGCCGAGGTGCTGGAGAGTTCGCCCGAGCACATGCGTGCCAGCGTTGGCGTGGCCAAGGGTGGCCTCAGTCAGCACTTCGTCACGCGCAACACTCTGGTGCCGGGGCAATCGATCGAGATGAACCTGGAAGAAGGCCCGTTCAACCAACTGCATGGCGTCTGGGTCTTCAAGGCGTTGAACGAGAAGGCCTGCAAGATCAGTCTTGACCTGTCTTTCGACTACGCCGGCCCGCTGGTGCGCGCGACACTCGGCCCGCTGTTCAATCAGGCGGCGAATACGTTGGTGGATGCGTTCTGCCAGCGCGCCAAGCAGATGCATGGTTGAGCCGGTGATCGAGATTGAGGTGGTGTATGCCGCCGTGGATCGTCAGATCTTGCGCACTTTGAGCGTTCCTGAAGGGACGACAGTGCGTGAGACGGTGCTCAAGTCAGGTATTGGCGATGAATTTCCGGAGCTGGACCTGAACGAATGTCCGCTGGGAATCTTCGGCAAGGTGGTGGCTGATTCACAGGTTCGCTTGATTCAGGCAGGGGATCGCATCGAGATCTACCGGCCGCTATTGGCAGATCCGAAAGAGGTTCGGCGCTTGCGGGCGGCCAAGGCTGCCGAAGCCAAGGCGCGAAATCAGTAGGACGAGCAAATCGCAGGCAATAAAAAACCCGGAAATTCCGGGTTTTTTATTGCCTCGCACATTACTGCGGCGAGGTGTCCAGCGGTTCAGGCGTCGGAACCGGAACGGTTTCAACACCGTCCACATCCTTCTGGATCGAATCCAGCAAGGAGCCCGGTTTGGCTGGTTGTTCCGGCTTCGGCTTCTCGGCGTTTTCAGCAGGGGCGGTCACGCTGGTGCCACTGTCCTTGCCGAGAATGGCTTCGTCACGGCTCACGCCCGGCATGAAGTCACCGGACAGGCTGACAAGCTGGTCGTTGGAGTTGAAGTTAACACTCACGCGTTCCTGTTGGCGTTCACCGCCACCAGGTTGCAGGCTGTACAGATAATCCCAGCGATCGGCATGGAACGTGTCGGTCAGCAGAGGGTTACCCATGATAAACCGTACTTGCCGACGGGTCATTCCCGGGCGTAACTGGTCTATCATGTCCTGCGTGACGACATTGCCCTGCTGGATGTCGATTTTGTAAACCCCGGGGAATGAACAACCGGCGAGTGCGAGCAGTCCCACAAAGGTGAAACTGGTTAGCAAGAGCTTGGTGTTTTGCATCGGTGGGCGACTTCCACTATCTTGGCTGGGACAACGTAAACGCCGATCATACCCGCATTAAGAGAAGCTGCGAAGCAGCATCGCGAGAAAGCTGACCATGGTTGAAAATAGCGAACTACGCAAAGCCGGCCTCAAAGTGACCCTGCCACGGGTCAAGATCCTGCAAATGCTCGACTCTACCGAGCAGCGTCACATGAGTGCCGAAGACGTCTACAAGGCGTTGATGGAAGCGGGCGAGGACGTCGGTCTGGCCACGGTTTACCGTGTTCTGACCCAGTTCGAAGCCGCTGGCCTCGTGGTCCGTCACAACTTCGACGGTGGCCACGCGGTATTCGAATTGGCCGACGGTGGCCACCACGACCACATGGTCAACGTGGAAACCGGTGAAGTCGTCGAATTCGTCAGTCCGGAAATCGAAAAGCTCCAGAAGGCAATTGCCGAGGAGCACGGTGTTGATCTGGTAGATCACAATCTGGTGCTGTACGTACGCAAGAAAAAGTAAGCATGTCGCGCGAATTTCAGGTTCGCGAAACGAACGAAGGCGACCCAAGGGTCGCCTTCGTGCTTTCTGCTGTGCTTAAACTTTTGCGGTAACCACCATTTTTTTTGCGTGAGCCAAAGACTCTTTGGTCAGGTCGATGCCGCCCAGCATCCGCGCCACTTCTTCTATACGGTCGTTCTTGCTCAGCTTGGACACGGCGGTGTGAGTCGCCTGTTCGCCCCGTACCTTGTGCACGAACAAATGCTGATGACCCTGCGCAGCCACTTGCGGCAAGTGCGTCACGGTCAGTACCTGCCCGCGATCGCCAAGACGACGCAACAACTGGCCGACGATTTCAGCAGTTGGCCCGCCGATGCCCACGTCCACTTCGTCGAACACCAGGGTTGGCACCCGTGAGGTCTGCGCGGTGATTACCTGAATCGCCAGGCTGATCCGCGACAGCTCGCCACCGGAGGCCACTTTGGCCAGCGCCTTCAGTGGTTGGCCGGGGTTGGCGCTGACCAGCAGTTCAACCTGTTCCAGACCATTGGGCAGCAGTTCGTCGCTGCTATTGGCGCGCAATTCAATGGTGAAGCGCCCGCCCGGCATGCCCAAGCGCTGGATTTCCTGCTCCACGGCGCTGGCAAGGCTGCCGGCGGCCTGGTGACGCAAGTCGCTCAGCTCGCGGGCCTTCTCTTGATAATGGCGTGCGTAGGACGCCAGTTCTTCACCCAGGCGCTCGATAGATTCGTCGTTGGCGTTAAGGGTTTCGATCTCATCCAGCAACTTCTGCTGCATCTCGGCGACTTCGGTTGGCTGGATCCGGTGCTTGCGGGCCAGGGTGTAAATTGCGTCGAGGCGTTCTTCCAGATACTGCAGGCGCGCCGGATCGGCATCGAAGTTGTCGAGGAAGCGATTGAGTTCGCCCACGGCTTCTTCGACCTGGATCTGCGCGCTGGTCAGCAGGCTGCTGGCTTCGCCCAGTGCGCCAACCGAGTTGTTCACGCTCGACAGGCGATTGAGGCTGGCGGTCAGTGCATTCAGCACATTGCCGGAATCGCTTTCGCTGCACTGCTCGACCACCTGTCGGCAGATGCCGAGCAGGGTTTCGGCATTGGTCAGATTCTTGTGTTCCTGCTCCAGCTGTTCCAGCTCGTTGTCGCCGAGGCCGAGGTTTTCCAGTTCTTCAAGCTGGTAGCTGAGCAGTTGGTGGCGCGCGCGTTGTTCGTCGCCAGAATTGGAGAGGCGCTCCAGCTCCTGGCGGGTTTGACGCCAGCGCTGCGCGGCGAGTTGGACCTGACGGGCCAGGTCGGTAGCGCCGGCGTATTCGTCGAGCAGGCGGCGATGGGTATCGGTTTTCAGCAGCGATTGATGTTCGTGCTGGCTGTGGATATCGATCAGCAGTTCGCCGAGGGCCTTGAGATCGCCGAGCGGGCAGGGCGTGCCATTGATATAGCCGCGTGAACGGCCTTCAGCGGTGATCACCCGACGCAGGATGCATGGGCCGTCGTTTTCGAGATCGCGTTCGGCCAGCCAGGCATGGGCTTCGGGAATGTCGACCAGATCGAAGGTGGCCAGAATGTCGGCCTTGTCGGCGCCTGGGCGAACCACGCCGCTGTCGGCGCGATCGCCCAGGGTCAGGCCCAGGGCGTCGAGCATGATCGACTTGCCGGCGCCGGTTTCCCCTGTGATCACGCTCATCCCGCGATCGAGTTCGAGATCGAGATGTTCAACGATGGCGTAGTTATGTACGGACAGGTGCACCAGCATAAAGGCCGCTCCCAGGCTTTAGGTCTGGTTATTTATACAGTGTTTTGTTTCAGGCTGACAATGCCCTCGCTTAGCTCGATTTGCTTGATCCGATCAAATGCTTAGTCCGAGCGGGAATGACAATGCAGCACTTTTTTGTAGGGTTAATCATTGCAGGCCCTTGAAGCCTGATTTTGCGGCCCCATATATCGGGGCAGAAGCGCGAGTACAGCTCGCGGACGTAATTGAAAGGAGAATTCTATGGCTGACGAACAGACAGTAGATACGCAAAATCCAGAAGCCAATCAGGCGCCCGAAACTTCGGGTGACGACCTGGCGACCCGTGTACAAGTGCTCGAAGAGCAGTTGGCCGCCGCGCAGGATCAGTCGCTGCGCGTAGCTGCCGATCTGCAGAACGTCCGCCGCCGTGCCGAGCAGGATGTCGAGAAGGCGCACAAGTTTGCGCTGGAAAAATTCGCCGGTGACTTGCTGCCGATCGTCGACAGCCTGGAGCGCGGCCTCGAGCTGTCGAGCCCGGACGACGAAAGCATCCGTCCGATGCGCGAAGGCATCGAGCTGACCCTGAAAATGTTCCACGACACCCTCAAGCGTTATCAGCTTGAAGCGATCGATCCGCATGGCGAACCGTTCAATGCTGTTCACCATCAGGCGATGGCCATGCAGGAAAGCGCCGACGTCGAACCGAACAGCGTTCTGAAGGTGTTCCAGAAGGGCTACCAGCTCAATGGCCGCCTGTTGCGTCCGGCCATGGTTGTGGTCAGCAAGGCGCCGGCGCCAATTTCGCCTTCGATTGACGAGAAGGCTTGAAATTAGCCGCAAGGCCCCCATTTAGAAGTCAAGCGTTTAAGTATTACCGCAGTTAGCCACCACTGCTGCGGCAACAAAATCCAAAGTTTCGGGAGAGTGAACATGGGCAAAATTATCGGTATCGACCTGGGGACTACCAACTCCTGCGTCTCCGTGCTGGAAAACGGCGTAGCCAAAGTTATCGAAAACGCCGAAGGCGCGCGTACCACGCCGTCGATCATCGCTTACGCCAACGATGGTGAAATCCTCGTTGGTCAGTCGGCCAAGCGTCAGGCAGTGACCAACCCGCACAACACCCTGTACGCGGTGAAGCGTCTGATCGGTCGCAAGTTCGACGAAGAAGTCGTACAGAAAGACATCAAGATGGTCCCGTACAAAATCGCCAAGGCTGACAACGGCGACGCCTGGGTTGAAGTGAACGGCCAGAAAATGGCGCCGCCACAAATCTCGGCTGAAATTCTGAAGAAGATGAAGAAGACCGCCGAAGACTACCTCGGCGAGCCTGTGACCGAAGCGGTAATCACCGTTCCGGCCTACTTCAACGACAGCCAGCGTCAGGCGACCAAAGACGCCGGCCGCATCGCCGGTCTGGACGTTAAACGTATCATCAACGAACCAACCGCAGCGGCTCTGGCTTACGGTATGGACAAGGCCAAGGGCGATCACACCGTGATCGTTTATGACCTGGGTGGCGGTACTTTCGACGTTTCCGTGATCGAGATCGCTGAAGTTGACGGCGAGCACCAGTTCGAAGTGTTGGCCACCAACGGTGACACCTTCCTCGGCGGTGAAGACTTCGACATTCGTCTGATCGACTACCTCGTTGACGAATTCAAGAAAGAAAGCGGCATGAACCTCAAAGGTGACCCGCTGGCCATGCAGCGCCTGAAAGAAGCCGCTGAGAAAGCCAAGATCGAGCTGTCGTCCGCTCAGTCGACCGACGTCAACCTGCCGTACATCACTGCAGACGCTACCGGTCCTAAGCACCTGAACGTGAAGATTTCGCGTGCCAAGCTCGAAGCACTGGTTGAAGACCTGGTTCAGCGCACCATCGAGCCTTGCCGTATCGCCATGAAAGACGCCGGTATCGACGTTGGCGCGATCAACGACGTGATTCTGGTTGGCGGTCAGACCCGTATGCCGCTGGTACAGAAGCTGGTGACCGATTTCTTCGGTAAAGAAGCTCGTAAAGACGTGAACCCGGACGAAGCGGTTGCCATGGGTGCTGCGATTCAGGGCGCCGTTCTGGCCGGTGACGTGAAAGACGTTCTGCTGCTCGACGTCAGCCCGCTGACCCTGGGTATCGAAACCATGGGTGGCGTGATGACCGCGCTGATCGAGAAAAACACCACGATTCCTACCAAGAAATCGCAAGTCTTCTCGACTGCCGACGACAACCAGGGCGCCGTGACCATTCACGTTCTGCAAGGTGAGCGTAAGCAAGCCGCACAGAACAAGTCCCTGGGCAAGTTCGACCTGGCCGACATTCCACCAGCTCCACGTGGCGTGCCGCAGATCGAAGTGACCTTCGACATCGACGCTAACGGCATCCTGCACGTTGGTGCGAAAGACAAGGCGACCGGTAAAGAGCAGAAGATCACCATCAAGGCCAACTCCGGTCTGTCGGATGAAGAAATTCAGAAGATGGTTCGCGATGCCGAGCTGAACGCCGAGGAAGACCGCAAGTTCGCTGAACTGGCTGAATCCCGTAACAAGGGTGATGCACTGGTTCACTCGACTCGCAAAATGGTTACCGAAGCGGGCGACAAGGTCAGCGCTGAAGAGAAGACCGCGATCGAAGCCGCTGTGGTTGCACTGGAAGCCGCTGTGAAAGGCGACGACAAGGCTGCCATCGAAGCGAAGATCGAAGAGCTGTCGAAAGTCTCGGCTCCGGTTGCTCAGAAGATGTACGCCGAACAGGCTCAGCCTGCTGAAGGCGCGGCACCGCACGACGAGAAAGCTGAAAAGGCTGACGATGTTGTCGATGCCGAGTTCGAAGAAGTCAAAGACCACAAGTAAGTTGTTGGTCGGCCGGTTGACTGCCTTGCGGCGGTGACTGGTAGGATGTCGCCGCGCGGGAGCTTGCTCCCGCGTTGGCGTATCTGGAATACACGAATTTTTACAGCATGCGACAAGGTTCGCCTGCTGCTGGTATGGCCGGGAATGCTCCTGCTTTTCGCGCCGCAAGTACCAAAAGAAACAAAGACCAGGATCGTTGAATTGACGTGAGTTGGGTCCGGGCCTGTATTGGGGCTCAACGAGTTTGGCCATCCTCAGGAGGGGTTTGCCGAACGTCCTCAAGAGTGCAAAAGACTTATGGCAAAGCGTGACTATTACGAAGTATTGGGTGTAGAGCGTGGTTCAAGCGATGCAGACCTGAAGAAGGCCTATCGTCGTCTGGCGATGAAGCATCACCCGGACCGTAATCCCGATGACAAAGCGTCGGAAGAACTGTTCAAAGAGGCCAACGAGGCCTACGAAGTATTGTCCGATTCGAGCAAGCGCGCGGCGTACGACCAGTACGGTCATGCTGGCGTCGACCCAAGCATGGGTGGCGGTGGCGCCGGTTTCGGCGGGCAGAACTTCTCCGACATCTTTGGCGATGTCTTCAGTGACTTCTTCGGTGGCGGTCGTGGCGGTTCCCGTGGCGGCGCCCAGCGCGGCAGCGATCTGCGCTACACCCTGGAGCTGAATCTGGAAGAAGCGGTGCGCGGCACTACCGTGAATATCCGCGTTCCGACACTGGTCAATTGCAAGCCATGCGATGGTTCCGGTGCGAAGAAAGGCTCGTCGCCATCAACCTGCCCGACCTGCGGCGGCATCGGCCAGGTGCGTATGCAGCAGGGCTTCTTCTCGGTGCAGCAGACCTGCCCGCGCTGCCATGGCCAAGGCAAGATCATTTCCGATCCGTGCGATTCCTGCCACGGCGACGGTCGCGTCGAAGAGTACAAGACCCTGTCGGTGAAGGTGCCGGCTGGCGTTGATACCGGCGACCGCATTCGTCTGTCTGGCGAGGGCGAGGCGGGCACCCAGGGCGGCCCGACCGGCGACCTGTACGTGGTGATCAACGTGCGCGAACACGACATCTTCCAGCGCGATGGCAAACATCTGTTCTGCGAAGTGCCGATCAGCTTTGTTGATGCGGCGCTCGGCGGCGAGCTGGAAATCCCGACCCTCGACGGTCGCGTCAAACTGAAAATCCCTGAAGGCACCCAGACCGGCAAGCAGTTCCGTGTACGCGGCAAAGGCGTGGCGCCGGTGCGGGGCGGTGGTGCGGGCGACTTGATGTGCCGTGTAGCGGTCGAGACCCCGGTCAATCTGAATCGTCGTCAGCGCGAATTGCTCGAAGAGTTCCGCAGCTCGCTGGCGGATGACAACAGTCACTCGCCAAAAACCACCGGTTGGTTCGATGGCGTGAAGCGCTTCTTCGGCGATCTGTAAGGAGTCGGCATGCGACGTATAGCTGTGATGGGCGCCGCCGGGCGCATGGGCAAGATTCTGGTCGAGGCCGTGCAACAGCGCGCGCCGCTGACCGGCCTGACCGCGGCGATCGTTCGTCCCGGCAGTACGCTGATCGGGGTGGATGCCGGTGAGCTGGCTTCGCTGGGTCGCATCGGTGTGCCGTTGTCCGGCAATCTCGAATCGGTGGCTGAAGAGTTCGATGTGCTGATCGATTTCACCCTGCCGGAAGTCATGCTGAAAAACCTCGCGTTCTGTCGCAAGGCTGGCAAGGCTATGGTCATCGGCACCACCGGGCTCGACGCTGCGCAGAAGCAGCTGCTGGCTGAGGCGGGCAAGGATATTCCGATCGTCTTCGCGGCCAACTTCAGTGTCGGGGTCAACCTGTCGCTGAAGCTGCTCGAAATGACCGCTCGGGTGCTGGGCGATGATGCGGACATCGAGATCATCGAGGCGCATCACCGGCACAAGATCGATGCGCCTTCGGGCACGGCCCTGCGCATGGGTGAAGTGATCGCCGAGGCGCTGGATCGTGATCTGCAGAAGGTTGCGGTCTATGGCCGTGAAGGCCACACCGGTGCGCGCGAGCGGGAAACCATCGGTTTCGCTACCGTGCGTGGTGGTGATGTGGTCGGCGATCACACCGTGCTGTTCGCTTGCGAAGGCGAGCGCCTGGAGATCACGCACAAGGCTTCCAGTCGCATGACTTTTGCCAAGGGCGCGGTGCGTGCGGCGTTGTGGCTGGATGGTCGCGAGCCGGGTCTGTATGACATGCAGGACGTGCTCGACCTGCATTAATTGACTGCTTTACCCAGCGCAAACGCCCGGTTTGCGCTGGTTTTTCTACACCGCGCGACGGCCTGTCGCATTCTCCGGCCTTTTAGGCTCTTTAGCGGTGGACCAAAAAAGCCTTTTTCTGTAAGCTACAGCTTTAGTGTGTCCACTAAAAGCGCGCAGAATAATTCAGTGAAGAAGCGGGGTGACGTGTCCATACGTCACTCCGCTTTTTTACAACCTGCGATTGCCCTTTCATGCGTTATTTACGGGAGGTCTTCTTGACTAAGCCAGCCATACTCGCCCTTGCTGATGGCAGCATTTTTCGCGGCGAAGCCATTGGAGCCGACGGTCAAACCGTTGGTGAGGTGGTGTTCAACACCGCAATGACCGGCTATCAGGAAATCCTTACCGATCCTTCCTACGCCCAACAGATCGTTACCCTGACTTACCCGCACATCGGCAACACCGGCACCACGCCGGAAGACGCCGAGTCTGACCGCGTATGGTCCGCTGGCCTGGTCATCCGTGACCTGCCGCTGGTAGCGAGCAACTGGCGTAACACGATGTCCCTGTCCGACTACCTGAAAGCCAACAATGTTGTGGCAATCGCTGGTATCGATACTCGTCGCCTGACCCGCATCCTGCGTGAAAAAGGCGCACAGAACGGCTGCATCATGGCCGGCGACAACATCTCCGAAGAAGCTGCAATTGCCGCTGCGCAAGGCTTCCCGGGCCTGAAGGGCATGGATCTGGCGAAAGTCGTCAGCACCAAGGAAAAGTACGAATGGCGCTCCACTGTCTGGGACTTGAAGACCGACAGCCACGCGACCATCGAAGCGTCCGAGTTGCCGTACCACGTGGTTGCCTACGACTACGGCGTCAAACTGAACATCCTGCGCATGCTGGTCGAGCGCGGCTGCCGCGTGACCGTGGTGCCGGCGCAAACCCCGGCTGCCGACGTGCTGGCACTCAAGCCGGACGGCGTGTTTCTGTCCAACGGCCCTGGTGATCCGGAGCCATGCGACTACGCAATCAAGGCGATCAAGGAAGTGCTGGAAACCGAAATTCCTGTCTTCGGTATCTGCCTCGGTCACCAGCTGCTGGCTCTGGCCTCCGGCGCCAAGACCCTGAAAATGGGCCACGGCCACCACGGTGCCAACCACCCGGTACAGGATCTGGACACTGGCGTCGTGATGATCACCAGCCAGAACCACGGTTTTGCAGTTGACGAAGCGACCCTGCCGGCCAACGTGCGTGCGATCCACAAGTCGCTGTTCGACGGCACCCTGCAAGGCATCGAGCGCACTGACAAGAGCGCGTTCAGCTTCCAGGGCCACCCTGAAGCGAGCCCGGGCCCGAACGATGTGGCGCCCCTGTTCGACCGCTTCATCAACGAGATGGCCAAGCGACGCTAAGCGTTCGCCTTGAGACTGTAGCGAGAAGCCCTCGAGGGCGGCCCCGACACCGGTGGCGCCCCTCAGGGCTTCAGAAATCGATCAAGACGGCTTGCCGACTGACCTGCGGATTTGAGTGACAAACCCATGCCAAAACGTACAGACATTAAAAGCATCCTGATTCTCGGCGCTGGCCCGATCGTTATCGGCCAGGCCTGCGAATTCGACTACTCCGGCGCCCAGGCCTGCAAAGCCCTGCGCGAAGAGGGTTACCGCGTCATCCTGGTGAACTCCAACCCGGCCACCATCATGACCGACCCGGACATGGCCGACGCGACCTACATCGAGCCGATCAAATGGCAGACCGTTGCCAAGATCATCGAAAAAGAGCGTCCGGATGCGGTGCTGCCAACCATGGGCGGCCAGACTGCACTGAACTGCGCCCTGGACCTGGAGCGCGAAGGCGTTCTGGAAAAGTTCGGCGTGGAAATGATCGGCGCCAACGCCGACACCATCGACAAGGCTGAAGACCGTTCGCGTTTCGACAAGGCCATGAAGTCGATCGGCCTGGAATGCCCGCGTTCCGGTATCGCCCACAGCATGGAAGAAGCCAACGCCGTCCTCGAGCGTCTGGGTTTCCCGTGCATCATCCGTCCGTCCTTCACCATGGGCGGCACCGGCGGCGGTATCGCGTACAACCGTGAAGAGTTCGAAGAAATCTGCGCCCGCGGTCTGGACCTGTCGCCGACCAAAGAGCTGCTGATCGACGAATCGCTGATCGGCTGGAAAGAATATGAAATGGAAGTTGTCCGCGACAAAAAGGACAACTGCATCATCGTCTGCTCGATCGAAAACTTCGACCCGATGGGCGTGCACACCGGTGACTCGATCACCGTTGCTCCGGCACAGACCCTGACCGACAAGGAATACCAGATCCTGCGTAACGCCTCGCTGGCGGTACTGCGCGAGATCGGCGTCGAGACCGGTGGCTCCAACGTGCAGTTCGGCATCTGCCCGGACACCGGCCGCATGGTCGTGATCGAGATGAACCCGCGTGTATCGCGTTCCTCGGCACTGGCTTCGAAAGCCACCGGTTTCCCGATCGCCAAAGTCGCGGCCAAGCTGGCTGTGGGCTACACCCTCGACGAACTGTCGAACGACATCACCGGCGGCAAGACTCCGGCGTCCTTCGAACCGTCGATCGACTACGTCGTCACCAAGCTGCCACGTTTCGCTTTCGAGAAATTCGCCAACGCTGACGCACGCCTGACCACTCAAATGAAGTCGGTCGGCGAAGTCATGGCCATCGGTCGCACCTTCCAGGAATCCCTGCAGAAAGCCCTGCGCGGTCTGGAAGTCGGTGTTTGCGGTCTGGACGAGAAGCTCGACCTGAGCAATCCGGAAAGCATGAGCATCCTCAAACGCGAGCTGACCGTGCCGGGCGGCGAGCGTATCTGGTACGTGGCGGACGCCTTCCGCGCCGGCATGACCGTCGAAGACATCTTCGGCATGAACATGATCGACCCGTGGTTCCTGGTGCAGATCGAAGATCTGATCAAGGACGAAGAGAAGGTCAAGACCCTCGGTCTGTCCGCCATCGACCGCGACCTGATGTTCAAGCTCAAGCGCAAAGGCTTCTCCGATCAGCGTCTGGCCAAGCTGCTGGGTGTGACCGAGAAGAATCTGCGTACTCACCGTCAAAAACTGGAAGTGTTCCCGGTCTACAAGCGCGTTGACACCTGCGCCGCCGAGTTCGCCACCGACACCGCTTACCTCTACTCGACTTACGAGGAAGAGTGCGAAGCCGCGCCGTCCGGTCGCGACAAGATCATGATTCTGGGTGGCGGTCCGAACCGTATCGGCCAGGGCATCGAGTTCGACTACTGCTGCGTACACGCGGCCCTCGCACTGCGCGAAGACGGCTACGAAACCATCATGGTCAACTGCAACCCGGAAACCGTTTCCACCGACTACGACACTTCCGACCGTCTGTACTTCGAGCCGGTAACCCTGGAAGACGTGCTGGAAATCTGCCGCGTCGAGAAGCCGAAGGGCGTAATCGTTCAGTACGGCGGCCAGACGCCGCTGAAACTGGCGCGTGCCCTCGAAGCCGCTGGCGTGCCGATCATCGGTACCAGCCCTGACGCCATCGACCGCGCCGAAGACCGCGAGCGCTTCCAGCAAATGGTTGAACGCCTGAACTTGCGTCAGCCGCCAAACGCCACCGTGCGCAGCGAAGATGAAGCCGTTCGCGCTGCGGCGAAAATCGGTTATCCGCTGGTGGTGCGCCCGTCCTACGTATTGGGCGGCCGCGCGATGGAAATCGTTTACAAGGAAGACGAACTCAAGCGCTACCTGCGTGATGCGGTGCAAGTGTCCAACGACAGCCCGGTGCTGCTCGACCACTTCCTCAACTGCGCCATCGAGATGGACGTGGATGCGGTCTGCGACGGCAAAGACGTGGTGATCGGCGCGATCATGCAGCACATCGAACAGGCGGGCGTTCACTCCGGTGACTCCGCGTGCTCGCTGCCGCCTTACTCGCTGCCGGCGCACATCCAGGACGAGATGCGCGAACAGGTCAAGAAAATGGCCCTGGAACTGGGCGTTGTCGGCCTGATGAACGTGCAACTGGCGCTGCAGGGCGAAGACATCTACGTCATCGAAGTCAACCCGCGCGCTTCGCGTACCGTGCCGTTCGTGTCCAAGTGCATCGGTGTTTCCCTGGCAATGATCGCGGCTCGCGTCATGGCCGGTAAGACTCTGAAGGAAATCGGCTTCACCAAGGAAATCATCCCGAACTTCTACAGCGTGAAAGAGGCGGTGTTCCCGTTCGCCAAATTCCCTGGTGTTGACCCGATCCTCGGCCCAGAGATGAAGTCCACCGGTGAAGTGATGGGCGTCGGCGACACCTTCGGTGAAGCATTCGCCAAGGCCCAGATGGGCGCCAGCGAAGTGCTGCCGACCGGCGGTACCGCGTTCATCAGCGTGCGTGATGATGACAAGCCGCTGGTTGCAGGCGTGGCCCGTGATCTGATCAACTTGGGCTTCGAAGTGGTCGCGACTGCCGGCACTGCCAAGCTGATCGAAGCTGCAGGCCTGAAAGTGCGCCGTGTGAACAAGGTGACCGAGGGGCGTCCGCACGTGGTCGACATGATCAAGAATGACGAAGTCACCCTGATCATCAACACCACCGAAGGCCGTCAGTCGATCGCTGATTCCTACTCCATTCGTCGTAATGCCCTGCAGCACAAGATCTACTGCACCACCACCATTGCTGCGGGCGAAGCTATCTGCGAAGCGCTGAAGTTCGGTCCCGAGAAGACCGTGCGCCGCTTGCAGGATCTACACGCAGGATTGAAGGCATGATCAAATACCCAATGACCGTCCAGGGCGCGAAAGCCCTGGAAGAAGAACACGCTCACCTGACCAAGGTCGTTCGTCCGAAGCTCAGTCAGGACATCGGTACGGCTCGCGAGTTGGGTGACCTGAAGGAAAACGCTGAATACCATGCCGCCCGCGAACAGCAAGGCATGGTCGAGGCGCGGATCCGTGACATCGAAGGCCGGATTCAGAATCAGGTCATCATCGACGTCACGACTATCCCGCACACCGGCAAAGTGATCTTCGGTACTACCGTCGAAATCGCCAACGTCGAGACTGATGAGAGCGTCACTTACCACATCGTGGGTGAGGACGAGGCTGACTTCAAACTCGGCAAGATTTCGGTCGGCTCACCATTGGCCCGTGCCTTGATCGGCAAGGAAGAGGGTGATGTGGTCGCCGTGAAAACGCCGAGTGGCGTTATCGAGTACGAGATTGTCGAAGTCCGTCACATCTGAAGGCAGGCGCCCGCTACGTGCGGGCGCCATGCTTTGGCAGCTGACCCAGATGTTGTGGGTCGGCGGCTTCTGGTTGATACATCTCGGTTTGCGACCGGTGTTGGGCAAGATTGGCCTGGCACCGTTGCTGATCGATGAAGTTGCCGATGCATTCGAAGTGCCGGTGGCGGGTTTTGCCGCGGCATGCGTGATTTTTCAGGCTTTGGTGCTGGTACAGGCCGACGGCCTTGCCAGTCTATGGCGGGATTTTCGCGGGCAGGTGTTGCTGATGGCGGTGTATGCGTGTGCGATGTTTATTGCAGTGCGTGTCGGCTGGCCGCAAGCGCAGCGCTGGCAGGAATTCAGTTTTCTGCTGTTGGGCTTCTCCGGTGTGGTGTTGGTGTTGCAACCGCTGCCGGGATGGAGTGGCAGGGTGCGCGAAGCACACCCTTGACCCTTGTCATCACTTGAAGCGATGAACGTTCGACAGCTGCTTGTTGACGCTGAAGTTCTTGCGATAAACCAGTGCCATCTTGCCGATGACCTGAACCAGGTCAGCCTTGCCGACCTTGCACAATTCTGCAATGTGCGCCAGGCGCGACTCGCGATCGAGGATGTTGAGCTTGATCTTGATCAGCTCGTGATCCGCCAGTGCGCGTTCGAGTTCGGCTAATACACCTTCAGTCAGACCGTTGTCCGCCACCGTCAAAACCGGCTTCAGGTGGTGGCCAATGGATTTGTACTGTTTCTTCTGCTCTGGAGTGAGCGGCATAATCTGACCCTTTCGTCTGGATTCTGTAAAATGGCGGCCATTTTACCCGAGGGTTCGTGGATCCGCCCAATTAATCACGACCCTAATCATCGAGGTGCCCAATGGCGCGTTCCAAGACAAGCCTTGGTTGGCTGAAACGACATGTCAACGATCCTTATGTGAAGCAGGCGCAGAAGGATGGCTACCGTTCGCGTGCAAGTTACAAGCTTCTGGAGATCCAGGAGAAATACAAGCTGATCCGTTCCGGCATGAGCGTTGTCGACCTGGGCGCAGCGCCCGGCGGCTGGTCGCAGGTCACCAGCCGGCTGATCGGCGGTCAGGGGCGTCTGATCGCTTCGGACATTCTGGAAATGGACAGCATCCCGGACGTTACCTTCATTCAGGGTGACTTCACCGAGGACGAAGTGCTCGCGCGAATCCTTGAGGCCGTGGGTAATTCGCAGGTGGACCTTGTGATTTCCGATATGGCCCCCAATATGAGTGGTACGCCTGAAGTGGATATGCCGAAAGCCATGTTCCTTTGCGAACTGGCGCTTGATCTAGCGGAACGGATACTCAAGCCGGGTGGCAATTTCGTGATCAAGATCTTTCAGGGTGAAGGTTTCGATGTTTACCTGAAGGATGCTCGCAAGAAATTCGACAAGATCCAGATGATCAAGCCGGATTCTTCCCGAGGCAGCTCCCGCGAGCAATATATGCTGGCTTGGGGTTACCGCGGTGGTAACGAGTAAAACGAGGTTTTTTGCCGGGGCGATAGGTTTTTCGTATTTTGCCCCGCGTGCATAAGCGAATATTGTGTAGAAAGTGTTTCACAAAGGGTTACAGACGGCGCCTGCCAGAGTTGTAGGTAATGTAGTAAGTTAGGCCGGTGAATATCATGCGAAGCGCGCGCCAGTAGCGGAGCTTGCTTCAGAGGGTAGTTAATTGAACGATATGGCAAAGAATCTGATCCTGTGGTTGATCATCGCGGCAGTCCTCGTGACGGTGATGAACAACTTCTCCAGCCCTAACGAGCCGCAGACCCTCAACTATTCCGACTTCATCCAGCAGGTCAAGGATGGCAAGGTCGAGCGCGTAGCCGTTGACGGCTATGTGATTACCGGCAAGCGCAACGATGGCGACAGCTTCAAGACCATTCGTCCGGCGATCCAGGACAATGGCCTGATCGGCGACCTGGTCGACAACCACGTTGTGGTTGAGGGCAAGCAGCCTGAACAGCAAAGCATCTGGACTCAACTCCTGGTGGCGAGCTTCCCGATCCTGGTGATCATCGCGGTGTTCATGTTCTTCATGCGCCAGATGCAGGGCGGTGCTGGCGGCAAGGGCGGACCGATGAGCTTCGGCAAGAGCAAGGCACGCCTGCTTTCCGAAGATCAGGTGAAAACCACCTTGGCTGACGTTGCAGGTTGCGACGAAGCCAAGGAAGAGGTCGGCGAACTGGTTGAGTTCCTGCGTGATCCGGGCAAGTTTCAGCGCCTGGGTGGTCGTATTCCTCGCGGCGTATTGATGGTCGGCCCTCCGGGTACCGGTAAAACCTTGCTGGCCAAGGCGATTGCCGGCGAAGCGAAGGTTCCGTTCTTCACTATTTCCGGTTCCGACTTCGTTGAAATGTTCGTGGGTGTTGGTGCAAGCCGCGTTCGCGACATGTTCGAGCAGGCCAAGAAGCATGCGCCGTGCATCATCTTCATCGACGAAATCGACGCCGTCGGTCGCCACCGTGGCGCCGGCATGGGCGGCGGTCACGACGAGCGTGAGCAGACTCTCAACCAGTTGCTGGTAGAGATGGATGGCTTTGAAATGAATGACGGCATCATCGTGATCGCCGCTACCAACCGTCCTGACGTACTCGACCCTGCGCTGCTGCGTCCGGGCCGTTTCGACCGTCAGGTCGTTGTAGGTTTGCCGGATATCCGTGGTCGCGAGCAGATCCTCAAGGTTCACATGCGCAAAGTGCCAATGGGTGACGACGTTGCCCCGGCCGTTATCGCACGTGGTACCCCGGGCTTCTCTGGTGCCGATCTGGCCAACCTGGTCAACGAAGCGTCGCTGTTCGCTGCACGCAGCGGCAAGCGCATCGTCGAAATGAAAGAGTTCGAGCTGGCCAAAGACAAGATCATGATGGGCGCCGAGCGCAAATCGATGGTCATGTCCGAGAAAGAGAAGCAGAACACCGCTTATCACGAAGCGGGTCACGCTATTGTCGGTCGCGTCGTACCTGAGCATGATCCGGTCTACAAGGTTTCGATCATTCCACGTGGTCGTGCGCTGGGTGTGACCATGTTCCTGCCGGAAGAAGATCGCTACAGCCTGTCCAAACGTGCGTTGATCAGTCAGATCTGCTCGCTGTACGGTGGCCGTATCGCTGAAGAAATGACCCTTGGTTTCGACGGTGTGACCACCGGCGCTTCCAACGACATCATGCGTGCCAGTCAGATTGCGCGGAACATGGTGACCAAGTGGGGTCTGTCGGAAAAGCTCGGTCCGCTGATGTACGCCGAAGAAGAGGGTGAAGTGTTCCTCGGTCGCGGTGGTGGCGGTCAGAATGCAAGTTTCTCCGGTGAGACTGCCAAGCTGATCGACTCCGAAGTGCGCAGCATCATTGACCAGTGCTACGGCACGGCCAAGCAGATCCTCACGGACAACCGTGACAAGCTGGATGCCATGGCTGATGCGCTGATGAAGTACGAAACCATCGATGCCGAGCAGATCGACGACATCATGGCGGGTCGTACGCCTCGCGAACCGCGTGACTGGACCGGTGGCACGGGTACGCCCCCGCCTCCAGTGATTCAGGATGAGCGCCCGGAAACACCGATCGGCGGTCCGGCTGCTGACGTTTAAGGCTTGAAATGACTTCTGTACAGTCCCTGACCCGGTTGCCTTGCGGCAACCGGGTTCTTGATTTGGCCCAGACGCATGTCATGGGTATTCTCAATGTCACTCCCGATTCCTTTTCCGACGGTGGCCGATACAACCAGCTCGACGTGGCCTTGCGCCACGCCGAAGCCATGGTGGCTGCTGGTGCGACGCTGATCGATGTCGGCGGCGAATCGACCCGGCCTGGCGCTCGAGCGGTTTCGCCGTTGGAAGAGTTGGAACGCGTAGCTCCGATCGTGGAGTTGATCAATCGCGAGCTGGATGTAGTCATCTCGGTCGATACTTCGACGCCAGCGGTGATGCGTGAAACGGCGCGCCTGGGTGCCGGGTTGATCAATGATGTGCGCTCGCTGCGCCGCGATGGCGCGCTGGATGCCGCAGCCGCGACCGGGTTGCCGGTCTGCCTGATGCACATGCTCGGCGAGCCGGGTGACATGCAGGACAATCCGCATTATCAGGACGTTACCCGGGAAGTGGGTGAGTTTCTGGCAGAGCGCATGACTCAATGTGCGGCGGCGGGTATTCCTGCCGAACGGATCATTCTTGATCCCGGTTTCGGTTTCGCGAAAACCCTGCAGCACAATCTAAGCTTGTTCAAGCATATGGAAGCCCTGCATGCGCTGGGGCGTCCGCTATTGGTTGGTGTCTCACGCAAAAGCATGATTGGCCACGCATTGAACCGCCTCGTGGGTGAGCGTCTTTATGGTGGTCTGGCTCTCGCAGCACTCGCGTCGGTTAAAGGAGCGCGTATATTGCGCGTCCATGATGTGGCGGAAACGGTAGACGTGGTGCGCATGCTCGCGGCCGTGGAATCAGCCGAATAAAAATGATGGAGCACTTATGAGCAAGAAATACTTTGGTACTGACGGTATTCGTGGTCGTGTGGGTGAATATCCGATCACTCCTGACTTCATGCTTAAGCTCGGCTGGGCGGCGGGTATGGCCTTTCGCAAGATGGGCGCCTGCAAGGTGCTGGTCGGCAAGGACACGCGCATCTCTGGCTACATGTTCGAATCGGCACTTGAAGCAGGCCTGACCTCGGCTGGTGCGGACGTGATGCTGCTCGGTCCGATGCCGACGCCTGCCATTGCTTATCTGGCGCGCACGTTCCAGGCTGAAGCCGGGATCGTGATCAGTGCTTCGCACAATCCGCATGACGATAACGGCATCAAGTTTTTCTCCGGCAAGGGCACAAAGCTGCCTGATGAGCTGGAGCTGATGATCGAAGAGCTGCTCGATACCCCAATGACTGTGGTTGAGTCGAGCAAGATCGGCAAGGTGTCGCGCATCAATGACGCCTCCGGCCGCTACATCGAATTCTGCAAAAGCAGTGTGCCGACCGGTACCAGTTTTTCCGGTTTGAAGATCGTGATCGATTGTGCGCACGGTGCGACCTACAAGGTTGCTCCGAGTGTGTTCCGTGAGCTGGGTGCTGAAGTGGTCGTGCTGTCGGCGCAGCCCAACGGTCTGAACATCAATGACAATTGCGGCTCGACCCATATGGGTCAGCTGCAGGCCGCGGTTCTGGCCGAGCACGCTGATCTGGGCATCGCCTTTGATGGTGACGGTGATCGGGTGTTGATGGTTGATCACACTGGCGCCATCGTTGATGGTGATGAGTTGCTGTTCATCATTGCGCGCGATCTGCACGGGCGGGGCAAATTGCAGGGCGGCGTAGTCGGTACGCTGATGAGCAACCTGGGTCTTGAACTCGCGCTGGCAGAGCTCTCGATTCCATTCATTCGTGCCAATGTCGGTGACCGTTATGTGATCGCCGAACTGCTGGAGCGCGACTGGCTGGTAGGCGGTGAAAACTCGGGGCATATCGTCTGCTTCAATCACACCACCACCGGTGATGCGATCATTGCTGCGCTCCAGGTGCTGATGGCACTGAAGGCCCGTAATGAAAGTCTTGCGCAAACGCGTCAGGCCTTGCGCAAGTGTCCTCAGGTGCTGATCAATGTGCGTTTTGGTGGCGGTGAAAGTCCGCTTGAGCATCCGGCGGTCAAGGAAGCCAGTGCGCGTGTCACCCAGGCAATGGCGGGGCGTGGCCGGGTACTTCTGCGCAAGTCCGGTACAGAGCCTTTGGTGCGTGTGATGGTCGAAGGTGAGGATGAAACTCAGGTTCGCAGCTACGCCGAAGAACTGGCAAAACTGGTAAGTGAAGTTTCTGCCTGATTCGGCTTGCCAGCCATGATTGTGTTGGGTAACATCTGCGCCCACTTTGACCGACGAGGTACAGCATGCGTCGCCCTATGGTAGCTGGTAACTGGAAGATGCACGGTACCCGCGCCAGCGTCGCTGAGCTGATCAACGGCCTTCGTCATCTGGCCTTGCCAAGCGGTGTTGATGTCGCGGTATTCCCGCCTTGCTTGCATATCAATCAAGTGATTGATGGCTTGAAAGGCAAATCGATTTCGGTCGGTGCGCAAAATTCTGCGGTGGAATCCATGCAAGGTGCGTTGACTGGCGAGATTGCTCCTAGTCAGTTGGTGGATGCAGGTTGTTCCCTGGTGCTTGTCGGGCACTCCGAACGCCGCCAGATAATGGGCGAGCGAGACGGGATGCTGAATCGCAAGTTCGCAGCGGCACAGGCATGTGGCTTGATTCCGGTGTTGTGTGTAGGGGAAACCCTCGAGCAGCGCGAAGCCGGAAAAACTCTTGAAGTTGTCGGGCGTCAGCTGGGCAGCATCATCGAGGAGCTGGGTGTTGGTGCCTTTGCCAAGGCAGTCATTGCTTACGAGCCTGTCTGGGCCATTGGTACCGGACTGACTGCAACGCCGCAACAGGCTCAGGATGTGCATAAAGCCATTCGCGAGCAGTTGGCGGCAGAGAATTCTGAAGTCGCACGAGGTGTGCGCCTTCTATACGGCGGCAGCGTGAAGGCGGCCAATGCGGTCGAACTGTTCGGCATGCCGGATATCGATGGGGGGCTCATTGGTGGAGCTTCCCTGAATGCAGATGAGTTCGGTGCGATTTGTCGCGCCGCGGGAAACTGAAAAAATGCTGGAAACAGTCGTAGTCGTTTTTCATCTGCTGGGTGCATTGGGCGTAGTTGCTCTGGTTTTGCTGCAGCAGGGTAAGGGTGCGGACGCTGGCGCGTCTTTCGGAGCAGGTGCTTCAAATACTGTGTTCGGAAGCCAAGGTTCCTCTACCTTTCTTAGTAAGTTTACTGCTATACTTGCCGCCGGTTTCTTCATAACCAGCTTGGGGTTAGGTTACTTTGCTAAAGAGAAGGCTCATCAGCTGACTCAAGCAGGTTTGCCAGATCCAGCAGTGTTGGAAGTGCCTAAGCAACAACAACCGGCTTCTGATGATGTCCCGGTGCTTCAAGAGCAAAAGTCGGCTACTCCAGCGACTGACGTACCTCCAGCTCAAGAGCAGAAGTAAGAAGGGTTTCAAACGTAGTTTTGCCGAGGTGGTGGAATTGGTAGACACGCAACCTTGAGGTGGTTGTGCCCATAGGGTGTAGGGGTTCGAGTCCCCTTCTCGGTACCAATTAGTCAGGAGAGCCCGCTGTTGCGGGCTTTCTTGCAGGTGGAAGGTTACATTGACCCTATAAGGGATCGGTCGTATACTTCCGCCCCAGCTTTGTCGCGGGGTGGAGCAGTCTGGTAGCTCGTCGGGCTCATAACCCGAAGGTCGTCGGTTCAAATCCGGCCCCCGCAACCAGTTTAAGGAGCCCCTTTTCAGGGGCTTTTTGTTAGCTGGACACTTTCTACGCCGATGTTCGACGGCGTTTCAAGGATGGGCGTTTCGCCCATTTTTTTATTTTGCAGCGCATGCATTTACATGCACGAGGGGGTTCAGGTGTCGAGCAAGCTAGAAGAGTTGCAGGCCTTGTTGGCCCCGGTGGTCGTGGCCCTAGGCTATGAATGCTGGGGTATCGAGTTTTCGGCTCAAGGTCGTCACTCGATGTTGCGCGTTTATATCGATAAAGAGGGTGGCGTGCTGGTGGACGATTGCGCCATTGTCAGCCGTCAGATCAGCGGTGTCCTGGATGTTGAAGATCCGATCTCCGTTGAATACACCCTCGAAGTTTCCTCGCCTGGCATGGAACGCCCACTGTTCACTCTTGAGCAGTTTGCAAAATTTGCCGGTGAACAAGTGAAGATCAAGCTGCGCTCGCCTTTTGAAGGTCGACGCAACTTTCAGGGCCTTCTGCGCGGTGTAGAAGAACAGGATGTCGTGGTGCAGGTAGATGACCATGAATTCCTGTTGCCGATCGATATGATCGACAAGGCCAACATTATTCCCAGTTTTGACTGAGACGCGGATCCCGCGGATCCAATGGCTTGCGAAAGGCGAGGCGTACGATGAGCAAAGAAGTACTGCTGGTTGTTGAGTCGGTATCCAATGAAAAGGGCGTACCGGCAAGCGTGATTTTTGAAGCGCTGGAGCTGGCTCTGGCCACTGCTACCAAAAAGCGTTTTGAAGACGAAGTTGACCTGCGTGTGGAAATTAACCGCCACACCGGTTCCTACGAGACTTTCCGTCGCTGGACAGTCGTCGAAGAGAATGATCTCGACGATCCTGCGATCGAAACCTGGCCAAGCAAGGTTGCCGAAACGCATCCGGGCGCCAAGGTCGGCGACGTCGTCGAAGAAAAGATCGAATCCATCGAGTTCGGCCGTATTGCTGCACAGACCGCCAAACAGGTCATCGTGCAGAAAGTGCGTGAAGCCGAGCGCGCTCAAGTGGTCGACGCCTATCGCGAGCGCCTGGGAGAAATCATCTCCGGCACCGTGAAGAAAGTCACCCGCGACAACGTGATCGTCGATCTGGGCAACAACGCCGAAGCGTTGCTGGCCCGTGAAGACATCATTTCTCGCGAAACCTTCCGTGTCGGTGTGCGTCTGCGTGCACTGCTCAAGGAAATCCGCACCGAGAACCGCGGCCCGCAGCTGATCCTGTCGCGTACCGCGCCGGAAATGCTGATCGAGCTGTTCCGTATCGAAGTGCCGGAAATCGCTGAAGGCCTGATCGAAGTAATGGCAGCGTCCCGTGATCCGGGTTCGCGTGCCAAGATCGCTGTCCGTTCCAAGGACAAACGCATCGACCCGCAGGGCGCGTGCATCGGTATGCGCGGTTCGCGCGTCCAGGCCGTGTCGGGCGAGTTGGGTGGCGAGCGTGTCGATATCGTCCTGTGGGACGATAACCCGGCGCAGTTCGTGATCAATGCCATGTCGCCGGCAGAAGTGGCGGCCATTATCGTTGACGAAGATGCCCATGCAATGGACATCGCCGTTGGCGCAGACAATCTGGCTCAGGCCATCGGTCGAGGTGGTCAGAACGTGCGTCTGGCGAGCCAGTTGACTGGCTGGACCCTGAACGTGATGACCGAATCGGACATCCAGGCTAAGCAGCAAGCAGAAACCGGCGACATCCTGCGCAACTTCATCGACGAGCTGGAAGTCGACGAAGAACTGGCTCAGGTGCTGGTAGATGAAGGCTTCACCAGCCTGGAAGAGATTGCCTACGTACCGTTGGAAGAAATGCTCAACATCGACGGCTTTGACGAAGACATCGTCAACGAGCTTCGCGCTCGTGCCAAGGATCGTTTGTTGACCAAAGCCATCGCTACTGAGGAAAAGCTGGCAGACGCCCATCCGGCCGAAGACCTGCTCTCGCTTGAGGGTATGGACAAGGATTTGGCGATGGAACTGGCGGTGCGCGGCGTAATTACCCGCGAAGACCTGGCCGAGCAGTCTATTGACGACCTGCTCGACATCGACGGCATTGACGATGATCGTGCCGGCAAGTTGATCATGGCCGCCCGAGCCCACTGGTTCGAGTAATTAGGCGCGGCCTGAGGAGAGAAGTGCATGACGCAAGTCACGGTGAAACAACTGGCCGATGAGGTCAAAACACCGGTAGAGCGCCTGTTGCAGCAGATGCGTGAGGCAGGTCTGCCGCACACCGCCGCCGAAGAAAATGTGACTGACAGTGAGAAGCAATCCCTGCTGACTCACTTGAAGAGCAGCCACAAGGCGAAAGTGGAAGAACCACGCAAGATCACGCTGCAGCGTAAAACCACCAGCACCCTGCGTGTGGCTGGTAGCAAGAGCATCAGCGTTGAAGTTCGCAAGAAGAAAGTTTTCGTACAGCGTAGCCCGGAAGAAATCGAAGCCGAGCGCAAGCGTGAACTGGAAGAGCGTCGCGCAGTAGAAAATGCTGCTCGTCAGAAGGCTGAAGAAGAAGCCAAGCAGCGCGCTGAAGAAGAAGCGCGTCGCCAGCCTGCTGCTGCGCCGTCCGCTCCTGCCGAAGCTGTTGCAGCACCTGCGCCAGTCGCTGAACCCGTGCGCGACGCCGCGCCGGCTGCTGCTGCTGCTGCTGCGCCGGCTGCCGACACTCGCAAGCGTGACGAACAGCGCCGTCCGGACAAGCCACGTGCCGACGATAACAATCGTCGCGGCGGTGGTGGCGATGGCGAGCGCAAAAACGCTCCGCATCGCGCATCGGTCAAAGAAAAAGCGCCGGCTCCACGTGTGGCGCCACGCACTACCGACGAAGAAAGCGATGGCTTCCGTCGTGGTGGTCGCGGCAAGGCCAAGCTGAAAAAACGCAACGCTCACGGTTTCCAGAACCCTACCGGTCCTGTCGTGCGTGAAGTGAAGATCGGCGAGACCATCACTGTTGGCGATCTCGCCCAGCAGATGTCGGTCAAGGCTGCTGAAATCATCAAGTTCATGTTCAAACTGGGCACTCCAGCGACCATCAACCAGGTACTCGATCAGGAAACTGCTCAACTGGTTGCTGAAGAGCTGGGCCACAAAGTGACCCTGGTCAGCGACACCGCCCTGGAAGATTCCCTGGCCGAGTCCCTGAAGTTTGAAGGTGAGGCAGTTTCCCGTGCGCCAGTCGTGACCGTAATGGGCCACGTTGACCACGGTAAGACTTCCCTGCTCGACTACATCCGTCGTGCCAAGGTAGCAGCGGGCGAAGCCGGCGGCATTACCCAGCACATCGGTGCGTACCACGTTGAAACCGACCGTGGCATGGTGACGTTCCTCGACACCCCGGGTCACGCTGCGTTTACCGCAATGCGTGCCCGTGGTGCCAAGGCGACCGACATCGTGATCCTGGTGGTTGCGGCGGACGACGGCGTGATGCCGCAAACCATCGAGGCTGTTCAGCACGCTCAGGCGGCTGGCGTTCCTCTGGTGGTTGCGGTGAACAAGATCGACAAGCCGGGTGCCGACCTCGATCGCATCCGCAGCGAACTGTCGGTTCACGGCGTGACTTCCGAAGAGTGGGGCGGCGACACTCCATTCGTACCGGTTTCGGCGAAAATGGGTACCGGCGTTGACGAACTGCTCGAAGCCGTTCTGCTGCAGGCCGAAGTGCTCGAACTGACTGCCACTCCATCGGCTCCTGGCCGTGGAGTTGTCGTTGAATCGCGTCTGGACAAGGGCCGTGGCCCGGTGGCCACCGTGCTGGTTCAGGACGGTACGCTGCGTCAAGGCGACATGGTGCTGGTCGGCTCGAACTATGGCCGCGTGCGCGCCATGCTCGACGAGAACGGCAAGCCGATCAAGGAAGCAGGTCCGGCCATTCCGGTCGAGATCCTGGGTCTTGACGGTACACCAGACGCTGGCGACGAGATGAGCGTGGTTGCCGACGAGAAGAAAGCCCGTGAAGTGGCTCTGTTCCGTCAAGGCAAGTTCCGCGAAGTCAAACTGGCTCGCGCTCACGCCGGCAAGCTGGAAAACATCTTCGAAAACATGGGTCAGGAAGAGAAGAAGACGCTCAACATCGTCCTCAAATCCGACGTCCGTGGTTCGCTGGAAGCTTTGCAGGGCGCTCTGAACGGCCTGGGCAACGACGAAGTGCAAGTGCGCGTAGTCGGTGGCGGTGTCGGTGGTATCACCGAATCCGACGCCAACCTGGCACTGGCTTCCAACGCTGTACTGTTCGGCTTCAACGTGCGTGCTGATGCTGGCGCACGGAAGATCGTCGAGCAGGAAGGTCTGGACATGCGTTACTACAACGTGATCTACGACATCATCGAAGACGTCAAGAAGGCCCTGACCGGCATGCTCGGCAGCGATGTTCGCGAGAACATCCTGGGCGTGGCCGAAGTGCGCGATGTGTTCCGTTCGCCGAAGTTTGGCGCGATCGCCGGTTGCATGGTGATCGAAGGTGTTGTGCACCGTAACCGTCCGATCCGTGTACTGCGTGAAGACATCGTTATCTTCGAAGGCGAGCTGGAATCCCTGCGCCGCTTCAAGGATGACGCTTCCGAAGTACGTGCCGGCATGGAATGCGGTATCGGCGTGAAGAGCTACAACGACGTCAAAGTCGGTGACAAGATCGAAGTCTTCGAGAAGGTTCAGGTTGCTCGCAGCCTCTGACTCGCGCACTTCAAGGGCCACGCCGAGCCGCCGCATGCAGATGCGCGCCACGGCGTCAGGACTCTAAACGCAACGCCCGGTCTGGCTTTTGTCAGGCCGGGCGTTTGCCGCTTTCAGACCTTGCGGGTTTCACCGTGGGGCAGTAACAGGTAACAAAATCATGGCAAAAGAATACAGCCGTACCCAACGTATCGGCGATCAGATGCAGCGTGAGCTGGCCCAACTGATCCGTCGTGAAGTCAAAGATCCGCGCGTCGGCCTGGTCACCATTACCGCTGTGGAAGTCAGCCGTGACGTCGGTCACGCGAAGATCTTCATCACCGTGATGGGGCAGGACAACGCCGAAGACATCGCGCAAAGCATCAAGGTGCTCAACGCTGCCGCAGGTTTCCTGCGCATGCAGCTGGCCCGTGAAATGAAGCTGCGCAGCGTGCCGCAATTGCACTTCCACTACGACGAAAGCGTCGTGCGTGGCGCGCATCTGTCGGCCCTGATCGAGCGCGCCGTGGCTGAGGACAATCAGCACCTGGCCGCTGCACCTGAAGACACCAAGGAGTAATTCGGTGGCTCAGGTCAAACGTATCCGTCGTAACGTCAGCGGTATCATCCTGCTCGACAAGCCGCTGGGGTTCACCTCCAACGCCGCGTTGCAGAAGGTTCGCTGGTTGCTCAACGCCGAGAAGGCCGGTCACACCGGCAGTCTCGACCCGCTGGCCACCGGTGTATTGCCGCTGTGCTTTGGCGAGGCAACGAAGTTCTCGCAGTACCTGCTCGATTCCGACAAGGGTTACGAAACCCTGGCGCAACTGGGCAAGACCACTACCACGGCGGACGCCGAGGGTGAGGTTTTGCAGGAGCGCCCGGTGACCGTTGGTCGCGCCGATGTCGAAGCGGTTCTGCCGAAATTTCGTGGGCAAATCAGTCAGATACCGCCGATGTACTCGGCACTCAAGCGTGACGGTCAGCCGCTGTACAAGCTGGCCCGTGCAGGCGAAGTAGTGGAGCGCGAACCGCGTTCTGTTACTATTGCGCGCTTGGAATTGCTGGCCTTCGAAGGCGATACTGCGCGTCTTGCGGTGGATTGCAGCAAGGGCACCTATATCCGCACCCTGGTGGAGGATATCGGTGAGCAACTCGGTTGTGGTGCGTACGTCGCAGAACTGCGTCGTACCCAGGCCGGGCCTTTCACCCTGGCGCAGACCGTGACCCTCGAAGAGCTGGAAGCGGTACATGCCGAAGGCGGCAACGAAGCGGTCGACCGCTTCCTGATGCCATCGGACAGCGGCCTGCAGGATTGGCCGCTGCTGCACTTCTCCGAAGCGAGTGCGTTCTACTGGCTCAACGGCCAGCCGGTACGTGCCCCGGATGCTCCGAAGTTCGGCATGGTACGGGTACAGGATCACAATGGTCGCTTCATCGGTATCGGTGAAGTGAGCGAAGACGGGCGCATCGCGCCGCGTCGACTGATTCGGTCAGAATGACCGAACGAGTGTGGCTGTTAACAGGCACGGTCACTACTCATTTATAGATACAGGGATTTGTCCCTGGCCTGTTGAAACTGTTTTTGAAACAGTTTCCTGATAAAAGGATTGCCTCATGGCTCTCGACGTTCAAGAAAAAGCTCAAATCGTTGCCGACTACCAGCAAGCTGTTGGTGATACTGGTTCGCCAGAAGTGCAAGTTGCACTGCTGACCGCCAACATCAACAAACTGCAAGGTCACTTCAAGGCCAACGGTAAAGACCACCACTCCCGTCGTGGTCTGATCCGCATGGTAAACCAGCGTCGCAAGCTGCTGGACTACCTGAAAGGCAAAGATCTGAGCCGTTACAGCGCTCTGATCGGCCGCCTGGGTCTGCGTCGCTAATCAGCGATTGCGCTATGAGGTTGGTTGTCTGTCAGGCATCAGCGGTTTTCCGCTGGTGGCTGGCAGGCTCCCAGCCTCAAGTTTTATCTGCACTACCGTTTTACCCGGACAGTCAGCGGGCCGATTCCCGACATTGCCCAAGAATTTCGCAAGAAACCAGTTCCCCCAAGAGCCACAAAGAAGGTAGGACACCGTGAACCCGGTAATCAAAAAATTCCAGTTCGGTCAGTCGACCGTTACCCTCGAGACTGGCCGTATCGCCCGTCAGGCCTCCGGCGCAGTATTGGTCACCGTTGACGACGACGTCAGCGTATTGGTGACCGTAGTCGGTGCCAAGCAAGCCGATCCAGGCAAGGGCTTCTTCCCTCTGTCCGTTCACTACCAGGAAAAGACTTACGCTGCCGGTAAGATCCCTGGCGGTTTCTTCAAGCGTGAAGGCCGTCCTTCCGAGAAAGAAACCCTGACTTCCCGACTGATCGACCGTCCGATCCGTCCGCTGTTCCCGGAAGGCTTCATGAACGAAGTGCAGGTTGTCTGCACCGTCGTTTCCACCAGCAAGAAGACCGATCCGGACATCGCTGCGATGATCGGTACCTCGGCTGCCCTGGCCATTTCGGGCATTCCGTTCGACGGCCCGATCGGCGCCGCTCGCGTCGCTTTCCACGAAAGCACCGGCTACCTGCTGAACCCGACCTACGAGCAGCAAGCTGCTTCGAGCCTGGACATGGTCGTTGCCGGCACCTCCGACGCCGTACTGATGGTTGAATCGGAAGCCAAAGAGCTGACCGAAGACCAGATGCTGGGCGCGGTACTGTTTGCTCACGACGAGTTCCAGGTGGTGATCAACGCTGTTAAAGAACTGGCTGCCGAAGCTGCCAAGCCAACCTGGACCTGGGCACCAGCTCCAGAAGCCACCGAGCTGCTGGCCGCTATCCGTTCCGAGTTCGGCGAAGCGATCTCCCAGGCTTACACCATCACCGTCAAGGCTGACCGCTACGCACGTCTGGGCGAGCTGAAAGACCAGGTCGTTGCCAAGCTGTCCGGCGAAGAAGGCCAGCCTTCGGCTGCTGACGTCAAAGCCGCTTTCGGCGAAATCGAATACCGCACCGTTCGCGAAAACATCGTTAACGGCAAGCCACGTATCGACGGCCGCGACACCCGCACCGTACGTCCGCTGAACATCGAAGTCGGCGTTCTGCCGAAGACTCACGGTTCGGCGCTGTTCACCCGTGGCGAAACCCAGGCCCTGGTCGTTGCGACGCTGGGTACCGCCCGTGACGCACAGCTGCTGGACACCCTGGAAGGCGAGAAAAAAGACCCGTTCATGCTGCACTACAACTTCCCTCCGTTCTCGGTGGGCGAGTGTGGTCGCATGGGTGGCGCTGGTCGTCGTGAAATCGGTCACGGCCGTCTGGCCCGTCGTTCGGTTTCGGCCATGCTGCCAGCCGCTGACGTGTTCCCGTACACCATCCGTGTGGTTTCGGAAATCACCGAATCCAACGGTTCGAGCTCGATGGCTTCCGTTTGCGGCGCTTCCCTGGCCCTGATGGACGCTGGTGTGCCAATGAAGGCGCCGGTTGCCGGTATCGCCATGGGTCTGGTTAAAGAAGGCGAGAAGTTCGCCGTCCTGACCGACATCCTGGGTGACGAAGACCACCTGGGCGACATGGACTTCAAAGTAGCCGGTACCGCCAAAGGCGTTACCGCGCTGCAGATGGACATCAAGATCAAGGGCATCACCGAAGAGATCATGGAAATCGCTCTGGGCCAAGCCCTGGAAGCGCGCCTGAACATCCTCGGCCAGATGAACCAGATCATCGGCCAGTCGCGTACCGAACTGTCGGCCAACGCTCCGACCATGATCGCGATGAAGATCGACACCGACAAGATCCGTGACGTTATCGGTAAAGGTGGCGCGACCATCCGTGCGATCTGCGAAGAAACCAAGGCTTCGATCGACATCGAAGACGACGGCTCGATCAAGATCTTCGGCGAAACCAAGGATGCCGCAGAGGCTGCTCGTCAGCGCGTTCTGAGCATCACTGCAGAAGCCGAGATCGGCAAGATCTACGTCGGCAAGGTTGAACGCATCGTCGACTTCGGCGCATTCGTCAACATCCTGCCGGGCAAGGACGGTCTGGTGCACATCTCGATGCTGAGCGACGCTCGCGTAGAGAAAGTCACCGACATCCTGAAAGAAGGCCAGGAAGTGGAAGTGCTGGTACTGGACGTGGACAACCGCGGCCGTATCAAGCTGTCCATCAAAGACGTGGCAGCGGCCAAGGCTTCGGGCGTTTAATCAGCCCACAGCTTTAGCGCAATGAAAATGCCCCGCCGTGAAAACGGCGGGGCATTTTTTTGTCTGCGAAATACCGGTACAGGCTTTGAAGTTGCCGGACTTCAAGACCGGTGCTAGGTTTAGCCCACCGCCCGTGTAGCTCAGCCGGTAGAGCAGCGCACTCGTAACGCGAAGGTCGCAGGTTCGATTCCTGTCTCGGGCACCATCCTCCTCATTCCCCGATTTGTGTCTCCCAGGTCAAAGTTTTTGTGCGAGAGATGTAAAGAGCCGTGTAATTCGTCATGCAAACGTCCTATATTCGGTGCCTGCATGAGCATCGCTTAGCAGTTTTCAGATGATCCCGAATGGTTCCGAAGGCCGGACAATCCGCGTCAGAGAGATCCTTGATGATCCAGATCCATCCTCCATTCTTACGATCAGCGAGAACGCCATGACCGAATTAACTCAAGAGCAACGTCACGTACTAGCGCTGGAAAAATACATTCAGGACGTCCCGGACCTGAAAGAAGAGATCAAGGACCTGAGTCCTGATGATCAGAAAGACCAGATCCAGTGGGCGTTCGAGGACGAAGCCGAAGCCCAGGGCTTGCAGCCGTGGGAGCTGACGCTCAAGTACACCAGCACCCCTGAAGAGTTTGAGGCCAAGCGCCTGGAGCTGCACAAGGAGGCGGCCGAGGTGTTGGGCGTCGAGTGGGACGAGTACTGCGAGATGAACAATCTGGTGGTCTGAAACAAAAACGCCAGCCTCAACCGGGCTGGCGTTTTTTATGGCGTGACAGCCTCAGAGGCTCAGACGCATCGACAGGTCCACCGCCTTCACATCCTTGGTCATCGCACCGATCGAGATGTAGTCCACCCCGGTCTCAGCGATCGGCAGCAGTGTGCTTTCATTGATACCGCCGCTGGCCTCCAGTTTGGCCTTGCCGCCGTTCAAGCGGACAGCTTCGCGCATGTCATCCAGGCTCAGTTCGTCGAGCATGATGATGTCGGCGCCGGCAGTCAGCGCCTCCTTCAGTTCTTCCAGGCTCTCCACTTCGACTTCCACCGGTTTGCCCGGCGCGATCTTGTGCGCGGCGGCGATGGCCTGCGCGATGCCACCGCTGGCGGCGATGTGGTTTTCCTTGATCAGGAACGCGTCGTAAAGGCCGATGCGGTGGTTGTGGCAACCACCGCAGGTCACTGCGTATTTCTGCGCCAGACGCAGGCCCGGCAAGGTCTTGCGGGTATCCAGCAGCTTGACCTGGGTCTGCGCCACGAAGTCCGCCAGATATTGCGCACGCGTGGCCACGCCGGACAGCAGTTGCAGGAAGTTCAGCGCGCTGCGTTCGCCAGTCAGCAACGAACGGGCCGGGCCCTCCAGATGAAACAACGGCTGGTTGGGTTTGACCCGTTCACCGTCCCGTACCTGCCAGTGCACCGCGACGCGCGGATCGAGCTGGCGAAACACCGTGTCGACCCACGCCGTGCCGCAGATAACCGCTTCGTCGCGAGTGATGATGGTGGCTTTGGCCAGACGTTCGGCCGGGATCAGTTGTGCGGTGATGTCGCCGCTGCCGACATCTTCGAGCAACGCACGGCGCACGTTGGCTTCGATTTCGGCGGTCAGATCGGCGAGACGTAGATTCGGCATAACGGGCTCCACAAACTAAGTGCGCCGATTATAGGGGCATGGCGAGAGCCAACCCAAGGCGAGAACGCGCGTGCCTGACTGCAACTGGTCGATTTCCTGTGAGCAAAGCGCGGTTTTTCGTGGTCACTGGAAGGTGTCGCTGGCATAGGGGAAACCCTGACGGCTATAGCGCCGGGGACAAGTTTTGCAAGATAATCCGCCTTGCATTTGACGTCATGGCTTTGACGCCGATGTGGGAGCGGGCTTGCTCGCGAAAGCGGTTTGTCAGTGACAGTTTTGGCGAACGACACACCGCTTTCGCGAGCAAGCCCGCTCCCACAGGGAATTGCGCGGTAAATGCCCAGTGGAATCACCGTTTCAGGAGGCTTGGATGCACAACGACGGGAATGTAGTGCCTTTGCACAAGGCCGCTACCGATCAGGCGAATCATTCGCCGCTCGCCCGCCTGCCTGTGATTCTGCTTCAGGTCCGCGACAAGGCCGCCCAGCAACTGCGCCACGGTTTGCAGGAGTTGTTCGATAATGCCGACGACACCCTGTTCGAAATGGCCGACCGAGCGCGCAACGATGTCGAGCAGAACATCTTTTTCGAAGCCATGCGCGACCTGCGCCTCAAGCGCAAAAACATCGAACGGGGGTTTCTCGAGCAATTCTTCGAAGCCTTTGTCGCGCTGATTCAATACGAAGTCGTGCAACCCACATTGTCCGGCACGCTGATATTCGAGGATTCGGCACCGCGTACCGATGACATGGAACGCAGCGTGGCGGTCGAGACCATGGTCGGGCGGGTGCTCAAGCGTGATGGCTTTGCCCTCGATCAACTGACCGCACGCCTCAACGTGTTGCTGGGCAAGGATTTCGATAACCAACACAACCCGCTCGGCCCGGCGATGCTCTGCGAGTTCTTTCTGCAGGCCGGACGTAACCTGGGCGTGGAGATCAAGGTCAAGCTGATCCTGCTCAAACTGTTCGAACGCTACGTGCTGGCCGATACCGAGCAGTTGTATGCCGAAGCCAATCAATTGCTGGTCGCCACCGGCGTGTTGCCTGAGTTGAAACCGGCCCCCGCACGCCGCGCAATCGAGCGTGCGGCAGCAAGCATCAGCAGCGAAGAGAGTGACGAACCCGCGCCCGCCGACGAAGGCGTGCAGGAAGTCTTCGCCGCGTTGCAGGAACTGCTGCTGCACGTGCGCGGCAGCGTCGCGCCGACCCTGGAGCCGAGTGCGGCGGCGCAACCGATCAGCACCCGCGATCTACTGCGCCTGCTTTCACACTTGCAGCAATACGTCCCGGCACTGGCGGCGCAGGACGATTTCGATCTGCGCAATCAGCTTGAGCAGCTGCTGACGCGGGTCAGCGTGAGGAGCGGCAAATCACGCATTGTCGACGGCGCGGATGAAGACGTGATCAACCTGATCGCCATGGTCTTCGATTGCATCCTCGAAGACCGTAACCTGCCGGATTCGCTCAAGGCGTTGATCGCGCGTTTGCAGATTCCGATGCTCAAGGTGGCAGTACTCGACAAGAGTTTCTTCAGCCGCAGCAGCCACCCGGCGCGGCGCCTGCTCAACGAAATCGCCGATGCCGCCATGGGCTGGGGCGATTGCAATGGCGAGGCGCGTGACAGCCTGTATCTGCGCATTGAACAAGTGGTGCAGCGCCTGTTGAGTGATTTCGTCGACGACCCGGCAATTTTCTCCGAGTTGCTCGCCGATTTCCTGGCCTTCACCAGTGATGAACGGCGGCGCAGTGAATTGCTCGAACAGCGTTTGCGCGATGCCGAAGAAGGGCGGGCAAAAACCGAACTGGCTCGGCAACGGGTCGAGCATGTGCTGAATCAGGCGTTGCTGGGTAAAGTCCTGCCGCCGTCGGTGGTGACCTTTGTGCGTGATGCGTGGAGCAAAGTGCTGCTACTGACCTGCCTCAAACATGGCGACCACTGCGCTGAGTGGCAGGCCGATGTGCAGACCATGGAGCAATTGATCTGGAGCGTACAGCGTCACGACGAGGTGGACGCCGATCTGCAGTTGCTGGCGCTGGTGCCAGGCTTGCTCAAATCATTGCGTGATGGCCTGAGCAGTTCGGCGTTTGATCCGTTCGCCACCAGCGAATTTTTCAGCGAGCTGGAAGCGCTGCATGTGCGGGTGCTTGAACCGCTCACCGAGCAGCCGCCGGCCGATGCGCCGGCGTTGGTGGAGGTGTCGCAGCACATCACCCTGCGTAGCGCCGACGAGGGCGCGATCGGCGTGAATGCCAGCGGCCTGGCGCATGACGACCCGGGGCTGCGTCAGTTGGAGCAACTGCGCCTGGGCAGTTGGGTGGCGTTCCAGGAAGACGACGAGCACAGCCTGCGCTGCAAACTGGCAGCGATCATCGAAGCCACCGGCAAATACGTGTTTGTCGACCGCACCGGGATGAAGGTGCTGGAGCGCAGCCGCGTCGAGCTGGCCCTTGAGTTTCGCCGTGGCGCGGTGCGAGCACTGGATGACACCTTGCTGTTCGATCGGGCGCTGGAGTCGGTGCTCGGGAATCTGCGGCGACTCAATCGCGGCAAGTGATCGCGCGCCGGGGCCCGATCACGGCATACTGGGCGCCAACACAGTCGGCGTTGAAGGAATCGGTATGCAGTTGGATCCCGCTAGCGGGTGGTGTCACGGGGTACAGGTCTGCCCATCGCCCAACTTCAATGAACGCCCTGCGGGCGAAATCTCCCTGTTGGTGATCCACAACATCAGCCTGCCGCCGGCGCAGTTTGCCACCGGCAAGGTGCAGGAATTTTTCCAGAATCGTCTGGATGTCACCGAGCATCCCTATTTTGCAGGGATTGCCGACCTGCGCGTCTCGGCGCATTTTCTGATCGAACGTGACGGCAGCGTCACCCAGTTTGTCTCCTGTCTTGAGCGGGCGTGGCATGCGGGCGTGTCGATGTTCGAAGGCCGGGAAACCTGTAACGATTTTTCCGTGGGCATCGAGCTCGAAGGCACTGATGATCTGCCCTTTACCGATGCGCAGTATCAGGCGCTGATCACGTTGACGCGTCAGCTGCAAACAGCATTTCCGGCTATCACCGGCGCCCGTATCTGCGGGCACAGCGACATCGCACCCGGGCGCAAGACCGATCCTGGCCCGGCATTCGACTGGGCGCGTTACCGCGCAGCCCTGGCACAAGAGGAAGGACAATGAGTTTTCTGGTGTTACTGCTGGCGGTCTGGATCGAGAAATTCTCGGCCCTGCGCCATCGGGTTCAACGCGATGGCGGATGGATCCGCGAACTGCACAAACTCGAAACCAGCGCGCGCCTGGCCCAGCGACCATGGCTGGTGCTGACGATTCTGGTGTTGCTGCCGGTGGCGCTGCTTGCCTTGTTGCTGGTGGTACTGGAACCCGTCGCTTACGGCTTGCTGGCGCTGCCGGTGCATTTGCTGGTGGTGATTTATGCGCTGGGGCGCGGTGATCTGCTCGGCGGTCTCGGGCCGTTTCGTGACGCCTGGCGTCGCGAAGACCTGCAAGCGGCCGCGCATGTGGCCAAGCGTGATCTGGATATCTGCGCCGACAGTGGTGAGCAATTGCTGGATCGGGTCCAAGGGCACCTGTTGTGGCAGGCCTATCAAAGTTTCTTCGCGGTGATCTTCTGGTACTTCGTGCTCGGTCCGGTCGCGGCGCTGGCTTATCGCTTGCTCGCATTGGCGGAAGAACACAGCCAGAACCCGGCGCTCGCCGAACGTGCCGGACAGTTACGTCACGCCTTTGACTGGTTGCCAGTGCGCTTGCTCGCCGCCAGTCTGGCTCTGGTCGGCAATTTCGTCGCGGTCAGCCGGGTGATGTTGCACGAACTGCTGAACTGGAACATCAGCGCCGCACACCTGATCAACAAGGTCGGGCTGGCAGCGGGTGAGATCCCGCCGCCGGTGGTCGGGCCTGAAGGCATCAACACCCTCGATTGCCTGTGGGAACTGCTGCTGCGCGCGGCGGTGCTGTGGTATGCCGGGTTTGCCTTGTGGACAGTGTTGATTCACTGATACTCGCCCGTGAAATTCATTGTGGTGAGGGGGTTTATCCCCGATGGGGCGCGCAGCGGCCCCAATATCTTAATGGGGCTGCTGCGCAGCCCATCGGGGATAAATCCCCTCGCCACAGGTCAGTGACCGGCGCAGCGTAGTCGTTAACCTTAAGTTACAAAACCTCTCCCCGATTTGAGCTATACAGAGACAGCGCCCGATAGTGGCTATCTGCTGTCGCCCCGCGCCTGCCAATAAAAACAAGAAAAACCAAGGGAGACTTCCAGTGAAGAGCTTGCTCTATCCCGCCGTCTCGCTGATGAACCGTCTGAGCTTCGGCATGAAGTTCAGCTTGATCAGCGTGCTGTTCCTGGTGCCGATGCTGGTGACCAATTTTTATCTGGTGCGCGATTCCTATCGCGAATTCCAGGGCACCCGGGTCGAATTGCAGAGCCTCGATCTGTTGGGCAGCAGCCTGAGCCTGCGCCGGGATCTGGAAACGCTGAACAATCTGGTGCAGATCAACGTCACCCTCGGCCAGTCCGGCAAAGCCGACAACCTCGAAGCGCAGATCAGCAGCCTGGAGCAATCCGTGCTGGCGCGCCTGCAAGGTTTGCAGGCGATGACCGACGATCCCGAGCAGATCAAACTGTTCGACGGCAAACGCGATGAAATGATCAGCGCGTTCAAGGCCCAACAGGCGGAAAACTCTCTGCAAAGCAAAAGCGCGATGATCGGCAAACTGCTCGGCAATGCGCAGATCTTCAGCCAGATCGTCACCAGTCAGGCCGGTCTGAGCCGCGACAACCAGAGCGACATCCGCCAGCTAAGCGAGCTGCTCACCACTATCACTCCGGCCGTGACCCAGACTCTCGGCGAAGGTCGGGCCATCGGTTCGTATTCGTTGGGGCAGGGCTTTCTCAACAGTTCGTCGAGTAGCCGTTTCGACGAGTTGCTGGCGCAGATCGAAAAGCTCCAGGCTGAATACGCGTTGAAACTGCAGGACGCCCTCGACTCCAGCCAGGCCGCGCGCGCCAGTCTCAGCGCGCCGGCCGACAGCAGCAAGGCTTCGCTCAAACAGGCCAGCGAACTGTTTGAGGCGAAAGTCGTGGTGGCCGAGACCCTCGATACCCCGTGGCAGGCGTTCTACGATCAGGTCACCGGGCTAATGGCGCAGACCTACCAGCTCAATGACGCGACCCTGAAATTCCTCGATACCCAACTGCAGCAGCGCCTGGCGCAAAACCGCACGCACATGGTGTTGCAGGCGGTGGCGCTGGCGGTGGTGTTCGTGCTGATTTTCTATCTCTACGGCGGGTTCTACGCCTCGACCCGCACCACGCTCAAGCGCCTGGGCGCGATGATGGACAAGGTCGCGGCCGGTGACATGACGGTCAATTTCAAGGCCAACAGCCGCGATGAACTCGGCGAGCTGGGTGAGGTGTTCAACGGCACCGTGAGGAAAATCCACGACCTGATCGAACGAGTCGGGCAGACCGTGGCTGAGGTCGAGCGCCAGGCCGGGCAGGTGGAAACTGTCTCGGCGCAAAGCAATCAGGCGGTGGCCGGGCAGCGCACGCAGATCGAGCAAGTGGCGACCGCGATGAACCAGATGTCGGCGACCTCGCTGGAAGTTGCACGCAGCGCAGCGGCAGCGGTGAGCAGCGCGCACAGCGTCAACGATGAAACCGTCAGCGGTCGCACACTGGTGGAGTCGCAGCAGGGCAGCATTGCTGCGTTGGCCAGTGAGATCGATCAATCGGTGCTGGTGATCAACCAGTTGGCCAGCGACAGCCAGTCGATCAGCCGCGTGCTGGAAGTGATCAAGAGCATTGCCGAGCAGACCAACTTGCTGGCGCTCAACGCCGCCATCGAAGCCGCCCGGGCCGGAGAGCAGGGCCGGGGATTTGCGGTGGTGGCGGACGAAGTGCGTACGTTGGCCAAGCGCACCCAGCAATCGACCGAAGAAATCGAGCAGATGATCAGCAAGCTGCATGGCGGCGTGGGCGCTGCGGTGAAGGCCATGGGCGTTAGCCATCAGATGGCCAACGGCACGGTCGGGCAGTCGGAAAAGGTCCAGCAGGCGCTGGAAAACATCCTCGGCGCGGTAGGCATGATCGTTGATCAGAACCAGCAGATCGCCGCCGCCGTGGAGCAACAGACTGCCGTGGCCCATGACATCGACCAGAACATCGTCGAGATCAACCGTGCTGGCGAGCGCACGGCCCAGGGGGCGCACCAGACGGAGGACGCCAGCCGGGCACTGTCAGCGCAGGTGGTGGAACTGAAACAGCTGATCAGCGCGTTCCGCGTCTAAGTCCTGACGCAGCGGAAGATCCTGTAGCGAGGGGATTCATCCCCGATGGGACGCATAGCGTCCTCCCAAGCCTGTAAGGGATCAGGGACCGCTGCGCAGTCCATCGGGGATGAATCCCCTCACCACAGGGCTGGAGCAGGGCAGATGTCAGAACATTTTGTAATGCTTTGATGCTTACGCTTGTAAGCCAATTCCTGTTTTCTTCCGGCGGCTGGCTTTTCGTCATTATTGAGCCAGTATCCCTGATCAGTTAGTTGCGCTGAGGAGGCCGCGAATGTCCGTTGTAACCCTGGGAGTTCAGGGCCGTTGTGCTCATTGCCAGACCACGCAGGTGCTCAAACCCTGGCAACTCAATGCCATCGCAATCAATGAACCGTTTACCTGCAATCACTGCCAGAAAACCCTGGAGTTGCGCTGTCCGGTGCAGATCAAACGCTTCAAATCTCTCGACTCTCTCGGATTGCTGCGCTTCAGCGCGTCAGTCACGGTGTGCACCGCGCTGCTGGTGGCGTTGGTCATGGAATGGATCGGGCTGCTCAACGTGACGGAACAGTTGAATGCATCACTGATCGTGCTTTTCGTGTACTTCGCGCTGCTGCGTTTTGTTCATCATCGCCAGCACATGACCCTGATCCTCGAGGCGGCCAAGGCCCACGGCGACTGATTACCAACCGAATACTTCGCAGCTGTTGGCGGTGCTGGCGGCGGCCAGTCGTTCTGCACTGACATTCATCAACTCGGCGAGCGCCGCACAGATCGCCGGCAAATGCGCCGGTGTATTGCGTACTCCGGGAAACATCGCCGGCGCCATGTCCGGAGAGTCGGTCTCCAGCACGATCGAATCCAGCGGCAGATCCGCCAGCACCCGATGCATGCGCAACGCCTGCGGCCAGGTTGGCGCGCCGCCCAGACCCAGTTTGAAACCGAGCTTGATGTATTCGCGTGCTTCTTCGCGGCTGCCGGCGAACGCGTGGATGATGCCCGCGCGCTTGAGCTTAAAGCGCTTGAGCGTGGCGATCACCGCGGCGTGGCTGCGGCGCACGTGGATCAGCGCCGGCAGTTCGAAATCTGCCGCCAGTTGCAGCTGCGCGTCGAACAGCGCCTGCTGGCGTTCGCGGTCGAGGGTTTCGATGAAGTAATCCAGGCCGATCTCGCCCACCGCACACAGTTGCCGATGGCCGCGTAGCCGCGTCAGCCAGTCGCCGAGTGCGCGTAGATCTTCGGGTTGATGCTGATCGAGGTACACCGGATGCAGGCCGAATGCCGCGTACAGGTCGGCATCGCTCTGCACCAGCTCCCACACCCGTTGCCAATTGCCCTGATAAACCCCCAGCACCACCATCCGCCGCACCCCGAGGGCGCGGCTTTCGGCGAGCAAGGCCGAGCGATCGGCGTCGAAGTCGGGGAAGTCGAGGTGGGTGTGGCTGTCGATCAGCTCCACGGTTCAGTCCCGATGAATACGCTGCTTGAAGGTACGGGCGATGGCCTGCACGCCAGGCTTGTATTGCGATTGCTCGACGGCGGCCAGCGCCAGTTCCAGCGCCTTGTCGGCGATCAACTGGTGCTGCTGGGCCATGGCGTTGACCGGCAGCGGCAGAAAGTCGAGCAATTGCGTGTCACCGAAGGTGCCCAGACGCAGCGGGCGGGATTTGAGCGGGAAGTCATGCAGCGCATCGAACACGCCCTGCAACAGCACGTAGGACGTGGTCACCAGCGCATCCGGCAAATGCCCCAGGCGTTGCAGGAGTTCTTCCATCAGTTGCTTGCCGCATTCACGGCTGAAGGACTCGGCGTGCTCGATCAGCACTTCGCCTTTGAACTCGACCAGCGCCTGCTTGAAGCCCGCCGCACGTTCCTGACTGATGCTCAGCTCCGGACGCGCGCCGAGCAGCACGATCTGTTTCGGCTGCGGATCGAGCAGGCTCTGGGTCAGGTGCAGGCTGGCTTCGCGGTCATCACTGATCACCGAGCAGAAGTGCTCGGGTTCCATGACCCGGTCGATGGCGATGATCGGCAAGCCCTTGGCCTGCAGTTGGCGATAGCTGTCGTCACCGGCCGGCAGGCAACTGGCGACGATCAGCGCATCGCAACGGCGCGCCTTGAACAGTTGCAGCAACTGGCGCTCGCTGTCCGGCGCATCGTCGGAGCTGGCAATCAGCAACTGATAGCCACGCGCCCGCGCGCCTTGCTCCAGCAGTTTGGCGATCCGCGCGTAACTGGGGTTTTCCAGGTCCGGCAGAATAAAACCCAACGTGCGGGTGTGCCGACTGCGCAACCCGGCCGCTTGCGGGTTGGGGGTGAAGCCGTGCTGTTCGACGACCGCACGCACCCGCTCGACCGTGGCGTTGCTGATGCGTTGCTGTTCGGCCTTGCCGTTGATGACGTAGCTGGCGGTGGTCACGGACACTCCGGCCAACCGCGCGATATCACTGAGTTTCAACCCGGGATTTCCTTGTTTTTTCGAGCTTGCCGCCACATTTTCGCCAATCCTACCCGATTCGGGCAGACGACTATTGTCGCAGCGCATCCGACAAGTTGGACTTCAAGGATGAGACATTATCGAGTAACGTGCCGATCAATCTAGATTAAACGTTTCAGCAAGCGTATTTTCTACGTTTTAGACGCATTTGGCCGGTTCTGCCGTGAAACCGCCAAAACTGCCGCTGAAAAGCAGGCTGACCAGCGCCTAAGCTGTGACCATTCAAAACAATATCCTGGCGCATCCATGTGCCAAAAAGGAGATCGCATGCTCGAGCTCACTATAGAGCAGATATCCATGGGCCAATCGGCTGTGGATAAACCCGCCGCCCTGCAATTGCTTGCCCATCATCTGGTGGCCGATGGCCTGGTCGCCGATGGCTACCTCGCTGGATTGCAGGCCCGGGAAGCCCAGGGCTCGACCTTTCTCGGCCAGGGTATCGCCATCCCCCACGGCACCCCGGAGACCCGCGATCAGGTGTTCGCCACCGGCGTGCGGCTGATGCAGTTTCCCGAGGGCGTGGATTGGGGCGACGGCCAGATCGTTTATCTGGCGATCGGCATCGCCGCCAAATCCGACGAACACCTGCGTCTGCTGCAGTTGCTGACCCGCGCCCTGGGCGAGACCGATCTGGGTCAGGCCCTGCGTCGCGCCAGTTCTCCCGAGGCGCTGCTGAAATTGCTGCAAGGCGCGCCACAGGAACTGGCGCTGGATGCGCAGATGATCGGCCTCGGCGTGTCGGCTGACGATTTCGAAGAACTGGTCTGGCGTGGCGCGCGTCTGTTGCGTCAGGCTGATTGTGTGAGCAACGGTTTTGCCGGTGTGTTGCAACAAGTCGAAGCGCTGCCACTGGGCGATGGCCTGTGGTGGCTGCACAGCGAGCAGACCGTGAAACGTCCGGGCCTGGCCTTCGTCACCCCGGACAAACCGATGCGCTACCTCGGGCAGCCGCTCAGCGGTCTGTTCTGTCTGGCCAGTCTGGGTGAGGCGCATCAGGCGCTGCTTGAACGTCTGTGCGCGCTCCTCATCGAAGGGCGCGGCCATGAATTGGGCCGCGCCACCAGCAGTCGTAAAGTCCTCGAAGTGCTCGGCGGCGAACTGCCCGCCGATTGGCCGAGCGCACGTATTGCCCTGGCCAACGCCCACGGTTTGCATGCACGCCCTGCGAAGATCCTTGCGCAACTGGCGAAGAGTTTCGACGGTGAAATCCGCGTGCGCATCGTCGACAGCGCGGACAGTGCCGTGTCGGTAAAAAGCCTGAGCAAACTGCTGAGCCTCGGCGCCCGCCGTGGTCAGGTGCTCGAGTTGATCGCTGAACCGAGCATCGCCGCCGACGCCTTGCCCGCATTGCTGGCCGCTATCGAAGAAGGCCTTGGCGAAGAAGTCGAACCGCTGCCGGCCGTGAGTCAGCAACGCGAAGTCATTGCCGATATCGCCGAAGTGCTGATCGCCCCGGCATCCGGCGCGCAGTTGCAGGCGATCCCGGCGGCACCGGGTATCGCCATTGGGCCTGCGCACATTCAGGTGCAGCAGGCGATCGATTACCCGTTGCGCGGCGAGTCCGCCGCCATTGAACGCGAGCGCCTCAAGCAAGCGCTGAGCGATGTGCGCAGTGACATCCAGGGCCTGATCGAACGCAGCAAGGCCAAGGCGATTCGCGAGATTTTCATCACCCACCAGGAAATGCTCGACGACCCGGAACTGACCGACGAAGTCGACACCCGTCTCAAGCAAGGCGAGAGCGCCGAAGCGGCATGGATGGCGGTGATCGAAGCTGCGGCCAAACAACAGGAGTCGCTGCAGGACGCGTTGCTCGCTGAGCGGGCGGCGGACCTGCGTGACATCGGGCGCCGGGTGCTGGCGCAACTTTGCGGTGTGCAGACGCCGAACGAGCCGGAGCAGCCATACATTCTGGTGATGGACGAAGTCGGCCCATCCGACGTGGCGCGGCTCGATCCGGCCCGAGTTGCAGGGATTCTCACCGCGCGCGGCGGCGCCACCGCGCACAGTGCAATCGTCGCCCGTGCTCTCGGGATTCCTGCGCTGGTCGGAGCTGGCGCTGCGGTGTTGCTGCTGGAACCGGGCACGCCGTTGCTGCTCGACGGCCAGCGCGGTCGCCTGCACGTCGACGCCGATGCCGCGACCCTGCAACGTGCCGCCGAAGAACGCGACACCCGCGAGCAGCGCCTCAAGGCTGCCGCCGAACAACGTCATCAACCGGCGCACACCACTGACGGTCACGCCGTGGAAGTGTTCGCCAACATCGGTGAAAGCGCCGGAGTTACCGCTGCGGTCGAGCAGGGCGCCGAAGGTATTGGTCTGCTGCGCACCGAACTGATTTTCATGGCTCACCCGCAAGCGCCAGACGAAGCCACTCAAGAGGCCGAATACCGTCGCGTTCTCGACGGCCTCGCCGGGCGGCCGCTGGTGGTGCGCACCCTTGATGTCGGCGGTGACAAACCGCTGCCGTATTGGCCGATCGCCAAGGAGGAAAACCCGTTCCTCGGCGTGCGCGGCATTCGCCTGACCTTGCAGCGTCCGCAGGTCATGGAAGCGCAGTTGCGCGCCTTGCTGCGTTCGGCGGACAACCGTCCGCTGCGGATCATGTTCCCGATGGTCGGCAGTGTTGAAGAGTGGCGTCAGGCCCGCGACATGACCGAGCGTCTGCGCCTGGAAATCCCGGTCGCGGACTTGCAACTGGGGATCATGATCGAAGTACCGTCCGCTGCATTGCTGGCGCCGGTATTGGCCAAGGAAGTCGACTTCTTCAGCGTCGGTACCAACGACCTGACGCAATACACCCTGGCCATCGACCGTGGTCATCCGACGCTTTCGGCCCAGGCTGACGGCCTGCACCCGGCGGTGCTGCAACTGATCGACATCACCGTGCGCGCCGCGCATACCCATGGCAAATGGGTCGGCGTGTGCGGCGAGCTGGCGGCAGATCCGCTGGCGGTGCCGGTGCTGGTCGGCCTCGGTGTCGATGAGCTGAGCGTGTCCGGGCGCAGCATCGCCGAGGTCAAGGCGCGCATCCGCGAACTCAGCCTGACCCAGGCGCAAACCCTTGCTCAACAAGCCCTCACCGTGGGCAGCGCGAACGAAGTGCGTGCATTAGTGGAGGCCCTGTAATGGCCAAGATTCTCACCCTGACCCTCAACCCGGCGCTGGACCTCACGGTTGAGCTGCCACGCCTGGAGGCCGGTCAGGTCAACCGCAGCGACGAGATGCACACCCACGCCGCCGGCAAAGGCGTGAACGTCGCCCAGGTACTCGCAGACCTCGGGCATCAACTGACGGTCAGCGGCTTTCTCGGCGAAGACAATCTGCAAGCCTTCGAAACCCTGTTCGCCAAGCGCGGCTTTGTCGATGCGTTCATTCGCGTGCCGGGGGAGACGCGCAGCAACATCAAGGTCGCCGAGCACGACGGGCGCATCACCGACATCAACGGCCCGGGGCCGGTGGTCGACGCGACGGCGCAGCAGGCGTTGCTTGAGCGTCTGCTGCAGATCGCTCCGGGGCATGACGCGGTGGTGGTCGCCGGCAGTCTGCCGCGCGGCGTCAGCGCGCAGTGGTTGCGCGAGTTGATCGAACGCCTGAACGGTCTCGGCCTGAAAGTCGCCCTCGACAGCAGTGGCGAGGCTTTGCGCGCGGCCATTGAAGGGCGTCCGTGGCTGATCAAGCCGAATACTGAAGAACTCGCCGATGCGCTCGATTGCGATGTGGTTTCGCACGCGGCCGAAGCGCAGGCAGCGGCGTGCCTGCACGCCAAGGGCATCGAGCACGTGGTGATCTCCCACGGTGCCGACGGTGTGAACTGGTTCAGCGTCGGCTCGGCGCTGCATGCCACGCCGCCGAAGGTGACTGTTGCCAGCACGGTAGGGGCCGGCGATTCGCTGCTGGCCGGCATGCTCCACGGATTGCTCAGTGCCGATACGCCCGAGCAGACCCTGCGCACGGCCACGGCGATTGCCGCGATGGCGGTGACGCAGATCGGTTTCGGCATCAACGATGCGGCGCAACTGGCGCAGCTCGAACAGGGCGTACGCGTGCGTCCCCTGACAGAACAATAAGAGGGTTTGTCATGAAATTAGCCATTGTCACGGCCTGCCCGAACGGCATGGTCACCAGTGTGCTGTGCGCCCGTCTGCTGGACGCGGCGGCCCAGCGTCAGGGCTGGAGCACCAGCGTTGAAGTGGTCGATGCGGCGCACCCGGAGCGCGAATTGTCGGCTGCCACCATTGAAGCGGCGGAGTGGGTGTTGCTGGTTGCCACCGGTGACGTCGACATGCGCCGTTTCGTCGGCAAGCGCGTGTTCCGCATCGCCCCGGCGCAAGCGCTGCAGGATGTCGAAGCGGTGCTGCGCCGTGGTGCGCAAGAGGCCGAAGTTTACCTCGCCAGCGAAGCCGTCCCGGTTGCCGCTGCGCAACGTGCCCCGCGCATCGTCGCCATCACCGCGTGCCCGACGGGTGTTGCCCACACCTTCATGGCGGCCGAGGCGTTGCAGCAGACGGCCAAGCGTCTGGGCTATGAACTGCACGTCGAAACCCAAGGCTCGGTCGGCGCGAAAACCCCGCTCAGCGCAACGGCGATTGCCGAGGCTGACGTGGTGTTGCTGGCGGCCGACATCGAAGTCGCCACCGAGCGTTTTGCCGGCAAGAAAATCTACCGCTGCGGCACCGGGATTGCCTTGAAGCAATCCGAAGCGACCCTGAAAAAAGCCCTCGCCGAAGCTCAGGTGGAGAGCGCCGCGAGTGACGGCAACGCGCCGGCCAAGCAAGAGAAAACCGGGGTCTACAAACACCTGCTGACGGGCGTGTCGTTCATGCTGCCGATGGTGGTGGCCGGTGGTCTGATGATCGCCTTGTCGTTCGTCTTCGGCATCACCGCGTTCAAGGAAGAAGGCACGCTGGCGGCGGCGCTGATGCAGATTGGCGGCGAAACCGCGTTCAAGCTGATGGTGCCGCTGCTCGCCGGTTACATCGCCTACTCGATCGCCGACCGCCCAGGCCTGGCGCCGGGGATGATTGGTGGCTTGCTCGCCAGCACCTTGGGCGCAGGATTCATCGGCGGGATCGTCGCCGGTTTCATCGCCGGTTATGCGGCCAAGGCCATCAGTCGCTATGTCGCCTTGCCGCAGAGTCTTGAAGCGCTGAAACCGATTCTGATCATTCCGTTGTTCGCCAGCCTGTTCACCGGGCTGGTGATGATCTACGTGGTCGGTAAACCGGTTGCCGGGATGCTCGCGGCGCTGACGCATTTTCTCGACAGCATGGGCACCACCAACGCGATCCTGCTCGGTGTATTGCTCGGCGGCATGATGTGCGTCGACCTCGGCGGGCCGATCAACAAAGCCGCGTATGCTTTCTCGGTGGGGCTGCTGGCTTCGCAGAGTTATGCACCGATGGCCGCGACCATGGCCGCCGGCATGGTGCCGCCAATCGGGCTGGGCATTGCCACGTTCATCGCCCGCCGCAAGTTCGCCCAGACCGAGCGCGAGGCCGGTAAAGCGGCGCTGGTGCTGGGGCTGTGTTTCATCTCCGAAGGGGCGATTCCGTTTGCCGCGAAAGACCCGCTGCGAGTGATTCCGGCGAGCATCGCCGGTGGTGCATTGACCGGCGCGTTGTCGATGTACTTCGGCTGCAAACTGATGGCACCGCACGGTGGCTTGTTTGTGCTGGCGATCCCTAATGCGATCAATCATGCGTTGCTGTATCTGCTGGCGATTGTCGCGGGGAGTCTGTTGACGGCCGTTGTCTATGCGACGGTCAAGCGTCCGGAAGCCGCGGAACTGGCGGTCGAACCCGTCAACGTCTGACACTGCAACACCCCTGTGGGAGCGGGCTTGCTCGCGAAGGCGTCGTGTCAGTCGATATTTCTTTAACTGACACGCCGCCTTCGCGAGCAAGCCCGCTCCCACAGGGGGATGTGTTGTCATGCCGGATTCATCATCGCGTGCTTAAGTTTTCCTTTTTTCAGGGAGAACACGCATGAGCGATTTCAACATCGGGCGTCGGCGGGTCATGCAGGTGGTCGGTGCCGGGCTGCTGATGCCGGGGCTGGCGCCGGCGGTGATCGCGTCGGTCAAGGATCGGCCGCAACTCACCGACGGCGTGCAGTCCGGCGACTTGCAAGGCGACCGCGCGATGATCTGGAGCCGCAGCGATCGCCCGGCTCGGATGGTGGTCGAGTGGGACACCCGTAGCCAGTTTCGCCACCCGCGCCGTGTAGTCTCGCCACTGGCCGATGCGCGCACCGACTTCACCGCCCGCGTCGAACTCACCGGGCTGCCCCCTGATCAGGCGATTTTCTACCGGGTGTATTTCAAGGACGCACAATCCGGCGTCGCCAGCGAGCCGTGGCTCGGCCATTTGCGCAGCGCTCCGAAGGCGCGGCGCAATATCCGTTTCGTCTGGAGTGGCGACACCGTCGGCCAGGGCTTCGGCATCAACCCGGACATCGGCGGCATGCGCATCTACGAATCCATGCGCCTGCGCCTGCCGGACTTCTTTATCCACAGCGGCGACACCATCTACGCCGACGGCCCGGTGCCGGCACAACTGACCACCGAAGGTGGACGTATCTGGCGCAACCTCACCACCGAGGCCAAGAGCAAAGTCGCGCAGACCCTTGACGACTATCGCGGCAACTACCGCTACAACCTGATGGACGAAAACATCCGTCGCTTCAACGCCGAAGTGCCGCAGATCTGGCAGTGGGACGACCACGAAGTGGTCAACAACTGGTCGCCGGGCAAGCAGCTCGACGAGCGTTATCAGGAAAAAGATATCCACACCCTGGTCGGCCGCGCGCGCAAGGCCTGGCTGGAATATTCGCCGATGCGTTTGCAGGCGGCAGACGGCGGCGGACGGATTTATCGCAAGCTCAGCTACGGGCCGATGCTCGATGTGTTCGTGCTCGACATGCGCAGTTATCGCGGGGCCAACGACGACAACCTCGGCGCGGCGAAACCGTTTTTGGGGCGCGAGCAACTGGACTGGCTCAAGCGTGGTTTGAAGCACTCCAAGGCGCAGTGGAAGGTGATCGCCGCCGACATGCCGATCGGCCTCGGTGTGCCCGACGGTGAAGTCAGCCCGGGTGTGGCGCGCTGGGAGGCGGTGGCCAACGGTGATCCCGGCCAGGCTCAGGGACGAGAGCTGGAAGTCGCCGAGTTGCTCGGTTTTCTGCGCGCGCAGCAGGTGCGCAATTTCGTGTTTCTCACGGCGGACGTGCATTACTGCGCGGCGCATCACTACCATCCGGACCGTGCGGCGTTTCAGGATTTTGAACCGTTCTGGGAATTTGTCGCCGGGCCGCTGAATGCCGGGAGTTTCGGTCCTAATCCGCTGGACAAGACCTTCGGCCCGGAAGTGGTGTTCCAGAAGGCCCCGCCCACGCAGAACGCTTCGCCGTTTGCCGGGTTTCAGTTCTTTGGTGAGGTGAACATCGAAGGGCAGAGCGGGGAGATGAGTGTGGTGTTGCGGGATTTGAATGGGGTAGCGGTTTTCGAGCAGAAATTGCAGCCAGTTTGAAGATCAAAAACAACCCTCACCCCGGCCCTCCCGAAATGTCGGACCGCTTGGAGGGTGAGGGTGTTTTTCGATTCGCGGCAATTCTTGTGATTTGCTCCAGTACATCATCCATCTGCTGCATTACTTCGAGATTACTGAATCGCACAACTTCAATGCCCTGACGTTCCAGGAAAAGCGTCCGACGTTGATCGTGGATCAAGCCCGCTATTTCATAGTGTTGACCCCCATCCAGCTCAATCGCCAGTTTCAGCTCTACGCAGTAAAAATCCAGGACATAGGGCGGACATGGAAACTGCCTGCGGAATTTCAGATTGGCGACTTGGCGTGAACGAAGTTTTTGCCAGAGTAATTGTTCGCAATCGGTTTGGCTGCTGCGTAACTGGCGGGCGAACTGAGCGAGAGTGAGGCGATTTTGCATGCTTCACGATCCTTGTGAAGTGGCTGGAAATCTCACTGTAGACGAGGACCCTCACCCCAGCCCTCTCCCGGAGGGAGAGGGAGCCTACGGAGTTGTATCGAGTTGTACATCGACCTGAAAGACCGAGTCGATTATGGATTCGGTGAATCACCTTCATAGCGGCGTAATTCGGCATCCCCAATCAGCCCCCTCTTTTTCGGGGAGAGGGAGCCTACGGAGTTGTATCGAGTTGTACATCGACCTGAAAGACCGAGTCGATTATGGATTCGGTACATCACCTTCAGGTCGGCGTATTTATCCGGCATCCCCCAATCAGTCCCCTCTCCCTCCGGGAGAGGGTTAGGGTGAGGGGCTCTTTGGCTGAGTCAGTACACGTCGCGGCGATAGCGGCCCTGTTCGATCAGACGTTCGACTTCGGTGGTACCGAGGATGTCGTTGAGTGCCTGATCGACGCCGGCGGCCATGCCCTGCAGGCTGCCGCAGATGTAGATCACCGCACCGTCAGCCAGCCATTTCTTCAGTTCGTCAGCGGATTCGCGCAGGCGATCCTGCACGTAAATCTTTTGCGCCTGATCCCGCGAAAACGCCAGGTCCAGCCGCGCCAGATCACCATTGATCAACCACTCTTCCAGCTCCGCCCGGCAGAGGAAATCGTGCTCGCGATTGCGCTCGCCGAACAGCAGCCAGTGACGCTGCTGACCGTCGGCGATGCGTGCTTTGAGCAGGCTGCGCAACCCGGCGAGGCCGGTGCCGTTGCCCAGCAGAATCATCGGCAGCGGTTCATTCGGCAGATGGAACCCGCTGTTGCGCCGCACGCGCAGGCTGATGGCGCCGCCTACCGGGGCGTGTTCGGTCAGCCAGCCGGAAGCGATGCCCAGGCTGCCATCGGCGTGTTGTTCCTGACGCACGATCAGTTCCAGCACGCCGTCGGCGGCAATCGAGGCGATCGAGTATTCGCGCATGGCCAGCGGCACCATCGCATCCACCAGCGCTTGTGCATGCAGGCCGACCAGATGCGCGCGATGCTCGGGCAACTGGCGGCTGGCGAGGGCGATTTCCAGTGGCTCTTCGAGGCCGTTGATCTTCACCGTGGTTTCGCCACGAATGCCGAGGCCGTCGAGGAAGTGTTCGATCGCCCACGCACAGTTACGCGGCAACACTTCCACCAGATCGCCGGCCAGCCAACTGCTGGTGCTCGGCGCCTTCAGGCCCAGCAGGTACACCGGCGCGCCGCTGCTGTCGGGGTTCATCAGTTCGCGGCTTACCAGCGTCCAGTTGTCGTAGCTCGGCGCTTGCCAGTTGTCGACCGGTGCTTGTCCGGTCAGCTGTCCGAGCTGGGTTTGCCAATGACGCAGGGCGTAGGGGTCGCCGCTGTCGACTTCGACCGGGGCGAACAGGGTCTTGCCGCCGTGCTCGCCCAGCCACTGATGCAGGCGTCGGGCGAAACCGCAGAAATTCTGGTACTGGCGGTCGCCGAGGCCCAGCACCGCATAGTTCAGGCCGTCGAAGCTTGCAGCGTTGCTCAGCACTTTGCGCTCGAAACCGCGGGCGCTGTCCGGTGCTTCGCCGTCGCCGAAGGTGCTGACCACGAACAGCGCGTTATTCGATTCACGCAGATCCTGCGCGCTGACGTTCGCCAGCGGCTGCACCTTCACCGGCAACCCGGCGGCTTGCAATTGCCCGGCGGTCTGCCACGCCAGTTGCTCGGCAAAACCGCTCTGGCTGGCGAAACCCACCAGCCATGCCGGTGCATCAGCGGCCGGTGCCTGAAGACCTTTGCGCGTGTCCTGAATCTGCTTTTTCTTGCGTCGGCGATCCAGATACAGCAGCCAGCCAGTGATGAAAAACAACGGCATGCACACGGCGGCGAGGGTGACGATGATCCGTCCGACGAGGCCGAAATAGCTGCCGACGTGCAGCGCGTAAATGCTGGTCAACAGCTGCGCCTTGAAGCTCTTGTCAGCGTAGCGGTCGACACGTTTGACCACGCCGGTGGCCGGGTCGAGGGTGATCTGGTTCAGCGCGCGATCATGCGGCGAGCTGTCGAGCAGGTAGAACACGGTCGCCGGTTGCCCGGCCACTGGCGGCATGCGGATGTTGTAGGCGGACAGGCCCGGGCCGGCAGCGCTGTAGATGCTGCTCCACATCGCCGCATAGTCGGCGGTCGGTGCCGGGCCTTCCGGCGCCGGCCCGCGACCACCGCGCACGCGCTCGTTTTGCGGCGCATCGGAAAGCAGTCTGGTCAGGCCCTTGTTGTACCACTCGTACGACCAGGACAACCCGGTCAACGCCAGCAGCAGATACACCAGCAGGTACCAGGTGCCGGCCACCGAGTGCAGATCCCAGTTGAAGCTGCGGCCCTTTTTCTTCCAGTCGAGGGTCAGCCACACGCGCCAGCTGTTCCACTGGCGTGGCCAGCGCAGATACAGCCCGGAGAGGCAGAAGAACAGCAGGATCAGGGTGCAGGCGCCGGTGATGTTGCGCCCGGTGTCGCCCATAGCGAGAAAGCGGTGCAGTTGCAGCATCAGGCCGAAGAAGTCCTGACCCACGGCGTCGCCCATGAACTCGCCGGTGTACGGGTCGAAGTAGCGCATCTCGCCACGGCGTTCGCCTTTGGGCGGGGTGAAGTAGACGCGCGCGGCGTTGCCGCTGTCGGTCTCGACCCAGAGCATCCCGACTTTCTTGCCGGAGTTCGCTTCGATGTGTTCCACCAGTTCGACTGGAGGCAGGACGCCAGCGACCTGTTTTTCCACCTGCAACACCGACGGGTTCAGCGCCCGCAGGATTTCGTCCTGGAACGAATAGGCGGCACCGGTAATGCCCATCAGGGCCAGCACCAGCCCGGCAGTGATGCCGAAAAACCAGTGCAACTGGAACAGGGTTTTCTTCAACACGTTGCTCGCCTTGTCCGTTCGATAATTGTCATCACGGCGCGCATTATGCCGTGGGTTGTCGAGAGCTTCTTTGATTACGCACAAAGGCCCCGTTCAATCTAATGAACGGGGCCGGATCTGCTGATTGCATTAACTGTGGGAGGGGGCTTGCTCCCGAATGCGTCGTGTCAGTCGATATCTATTTCACTGACACATCGCCTTCGCGAGCAAGCCCGCTCCCACATTTAAAGCATCCATCAGAAGTGGAAGTTGGTGCTCAACAGCGCCGTACGGCCCGCCGCCTGGTTGGCGAAGTGGGTCGAGAAGGCTTTGTCGTAGTAGGTTTCATTGGTCAGGTTCTGCACGTTGAGTTGCAGGTCGACGTTCTTGCTCAGCTTGTAGGCGGCCATCGCGTCGTAACGTACATAGGAATCGACCATCGTGGTGTTGGCCACGCTGCCGTAGACGTCGTCGACGTAGAACGCGCCGCCACCGAGGGTCAGCTTCGGTGTGACCTGATAAGTGGTCCACAGGCTGGCGCTGTTTTTCGGCGTGTTGGGCAACTCGTTACCGTTGTTGATTTTGTTGGCCGGCAGGTCACCGCCGTCCACCTGTTCGCTGTCCATGTAGGCGTAGCCGGCGAACACTTGCCACTTGTCAGTGATCTTGCCGCTGGCCGACAGCTCGATACCTTGCACGCGGGTCTTGCCGGCGTTCTCGTAGGAGGTGGTGTCGACTTGTACGCGAGCGTTTTCTTTCTCGGTGCGGAAGATGTCAGCGGTCAGCGACAGGCGATCGTTCAACAGATCCCACTTGGTGCCGATTTCGTAGTTCTTGGTGGTTTCCGGCTCCATGTCGCTCTTGAGCAGGTTGCCGTTGCGATCCGGGGTGCCGCCCAGCGGGTTGCCTTCCTGGCCTTCACCGAGGGTGTTGCCCGGTGGCGTCGCGGAGGTCGCGTAGGAGGCGTAGATGCTGCCGTTCGGCGCCGGTTTGTAGACCACGCCGAACTGACCGGTGACGAACTCGCTGGTGTCATCACCCTTGGAGGTGGTGGTGCCGGCGTTGTTGTAGGTCTTGTAGTCGGTGTCGAAGTGGTCGTAACGCAGGCCCATGTTCACCAGCCACTGCTCGGACAACTCCAGGGTGTCGAACGCATACAGCGCGTAAGTGTTGGCCTTGGTGTCGGTGCCGGCGTAGTTGCGCGAGATCGCGCCGTTCCACGGATCGTTCGGGTTCGGGTTCGACAGCGAGGTGCAGTTGTAGCCGCTCGATGCACCAATCATCGACGGGGTGCAATTGGTGGTCGCAGCGCTGGTGCGCGGCGTGGTGTCAGTGTTGACGTTGTACGAGGACTTCTGGCCTTCCTCGCGGGTGTATTCGACACCGGTGGAGAAGCTGTTCTTGAAACCGGCGACGTAGAAATTGCCGAACAGATCAGTCTGGTTGGTGGTGGTCTCGGTGTTGCTGACCCGCGTGTTGGCACGGCGCCAGACGCTGCCATTGTTGACGTTGCCCTTGCTGTCGTCCGGCTGGGTGAGGATGTAATCCTGCATGCTGGTGCCGTGGCGCAGGGTGTTCTTGATGGTCAGCGAGTCGCTCAGGTCATGCTCGATGGCGAAGGTCGCGGTGTCGGTGCGGCCCTTGCGGAAGTCGCGATCCAGACCGTAGAAGTTGCTGTGATCACCACCGGCGTACGGCTTGTCCGGGTTGGACTTGGTGCGTGCCGCCGAACCACCGGCCGGAATGGTGTAGGGAATGCCCGAGTCCGGGGTGTCGTTGCTTTCCAGATGGTAGTAGTCGAGGTTGACGCGGGTGTCGGTACCCAGGCCAAACGCCAGGGACGGCGCGATACCCCAGCGATCGTAGTCGACCTTGTCGCGACCGGCGACATTGCTCTCGTGGCTCATCAGGTTCAGGCGGCCGGCAGCGGTGTCGCTGAACTGGTAGTTGCCGTCCAGGGTGTAACGCTGGGTCTGGTCGGAACCCCAGGTGAAACCACCATCAAACGAATTGCCCAGGTGCGCTTTCTTGCTCACCAGATTGATGCTGCCGCCGGCTGCGCCACGACCGCCGATGGCGGAGTTCGGGCCTTTGCTGACTTCAATGTTTTCCACGGCGAAGATTTCGCGACTCTGCGAACCGGTGTCGCGCACGCCGTCGAGGTAGGTGTCGCCCTGGGCGTCGAAACCACGAATGAACGGACGATCGCCCTGCGGGTTGCCGCCTTCACCGGCACCGAAGGTGATGCCCGGCACGGTGCGCAGCGCGTCCTGCATGTTCAGGGCGCCGGTGTCTTTCAGGACTTGTTGCGGAATGACGGTGACCGAGCGCGGCGTGTCGACCAGCGGCGCGGTGTACTTGGGCGAGGAGGCTTTTTCGACCTGGTAGGACGTCGAGTCCTGCGCTTCGCCGGTGATGGCGGTAGCGTCCAGAGCGATGGCATTGCCGGAAGCTTTGCTGTCGGTCTTTTCCGCGGCGAAGACCATGTGCCCAGCAGAGCCGGCGGTGATGGCGACACCAATGGCCGAAGCAAGCAAACGTGGTGAACTGACCGGCAATTGAACCTGTTGACGTGACATTTTTATTCCCCTCCCCAAGGATTTGAGGTCGCGGAATATAGGGTAAACAGGTATTCGTATCAATTGCGAAACATTGTTATTCGCGACGAATTTACATTCTTTACAATTTAACCTTACGGTTTTTGCCGATTCATCCGTCGTGCGGGTTTTACACGGCCAATAAGAATCAATACCATTGGCACCCCTTTACCATCAGGTACGATCGCCATGCTGCTGCACATCCCCGGCCTGTTCGCCAAAGCAGAAGTGCAGCGCATCCGCGAGGCGCTGGAGCAGGCGGATTGGGCCGATGGCAAGATCACCGCCGGCTATCAGTCGGCCAAGGCCAAGCACAATCTGCAACTGCCGGAAGGCCATCCACTGGCCAAAGAAATCGGCGCAGCGATGCTCGAACGGTTGTGGAAAAATCCGCTGTTCATGTCGGCCGCGCTGCCGCACAAAGTATTCCCGCCGTTACTCAACTGCTACACGGCGGGCGGTAGTTTCGACTTTCACATCGACAACGCCGTGCGTCAGCCCAAAGGCAGCATCGAGCGGGTGCGCACCGATCTGTCGGCCACACTGTTTTTCAGCGAACCCGAGGATTACGACGGTGGCGAGCTGGAGATTCAGGACACCTTCGGCACGCAACGGGTGAAACTGCCCGCCGGCGACATGGTGCTCTATCCCGGAACCAGCCTGCACAAGGTCAACGCGGTCACGCGGGGTGCGCGTTATGCGTCGTTCTTCTGGACGCAAAGTCTGGTGCGCGAAGACAGTCAGCGCGCGTTGTTGTTCGAGATGGACGGGGCGATTCAGCAACTGACTCAAGACATGCCCGATCATCCTTCGCTGATCCGCCTCACCGGTACGTATCACAACCTGCTGCGGCGCTGGGTCGAGGTATGAGTTTCCTGCTGCGTCGCGAGGAAATCCTCAGCGGCGAACAACTTAGTGCCATGCTCGGCGAAAGTCCGGCCCGTGCCGCACAAGCGATTTTGCTCGCGGCGGGTGAGGGCGAAGTTGAAGCGCAGGCGTTGCTTGGACAGATTCTTCTGGATGGACAGGGCATCGCGCAGGATCAGCCGCTGGCGCTGCGCTGGTTCGGCATCGCGGCCGGGCGCGGGCATTTGATGGCGCGCAACATGCTCGGGCGTTGTCATGAGCATGGCTGGGGGTGTTCGGCAGATGCGGCGATTGCCGCACAGCACTATCGGATCGCGGCGCAAGCCGGACTGGATTGGGCGATGTACAACCTCGCCAATCTGCTCGCCACCGGGCGGGGCGTGGCGGTGGATCATCAACAGGCGTTGGCGCTGTATCGGCGCGCGGCTGAATTGGGCCATGCGAAATCGATGAATCTGCTGGGGCGCTATCTGGAAGAAGGGCAGGTGTGCCCGGCGGATCCTTTGGCAGCGCGCGATTGGTATCGACGTTCGGCCGAGGCTGGGGATTTTCGTGGGCAGTTCAGTTTTGCTGCAGTTTTGGCGGGCGAGGGGCGGATTGATGAGGCGGTCGATTGGCTAGAGAAAGCCTTGCTCGGCGGCAATCTGAATTTCCTGCGAGTAGCGAGTCAGGCACTGTTCAGTGCGACAGATCCCGGAATCCGGGGGATGGCATCCAGATATCAGCTTCGCGCCGATGAGTTAAGCCGCACTGCATAACCCTGTGGGGGCGGGCTTGCTCGCGAAGGCGTTGCGTCAGTCATCATCATCCGCACTGGCCCACCGCATTCGCGAGCAAGCCCGCTCCCACAATGGATTGCATCGACATACAAAAAAGCCCATGACACGTCATGGGCTTTTTGCATTATGGCTTCAGCGCTTACACGTAAAACGATTTCAGCGGCGGGAAGCCATTGAATTCGACGGCGCTGTAACTGGTGGTGTACGCACCGGTCGACAACCAGTACAGACGGTCACCAATGGCCAGGTTCAGCGGCAGACCGTACTTGTAGTTCTCGTACATGATGTCGGCGCTGTCGCAGGTCGGGCCGGCGATGACCACTTCTTCCATCTCGCCTTTCTTCTCGGTCCAGATCGGGAACTTGATCGCCTCGTCCATGGTTTCGATCAGTCCGGAGAATTTACCCACATCGGTATACACCCAACGCTCAACGGCGGTGCGGGATTTACGTGCAACCAGTACCACCTCGCTGACGAGAATGCCCGCGTTGGCAATCAACGAACGGCCCGGTTCCAGAATGATTTCCGGCAGGTCATCGCCGAAGTCTTCTTTCAGGAAGCGGATGATCTCTTCGGCGTAGGTTTCCAGGCTGTTGGTACGGGTGATGTAGTTGGCCGGGAAGCCGCCACCCATGTTGATCAGCTTCAAGTGGATGCCGTCTTCTTCTTTCAGGCGCTCGAAGATCACTTTGACCTTGGCGATCGCCGCGTCCCAGACACTGATGTCGCGCTGTTGCGAACCGACGTGGAACGAGATGCCGTACGGCACCAGGCCCAGGTCGCGGGCGAGGATCAGCAGGTCCATGGCCATGTCGGTCTGGCAGCCGAACTTGCGCGACAGTGGCCAGTCAGCGGTGGTCGAGCCTTCGGTGAGGATACGTACATAGACTTTCGCACCCGGCGCAGCCTTGGCAATGTTGCGCAGGTCGGCTTCGGAGTCGGTGGCGAACAGGCGCACACCCTTCTCGTAGAAGTAGCGGATGTCCTTGGACTTTTTGATGGTATTGCCGTAGCTGATCTGGTCCGGGCTGACGCCACGGCTCAGCACTTTGTCCAGCTCATAGATGGAGGCGATGTCGAAGCTCGAGCCTTTCTCTTTGAGCAGGTCGATGATCTCGACAGCCGGGTTGGCCTTGACCGCGTAGTAGACCTTGGCGAATTCGAAACCGGCGCGCAGGTCATCGTAGGCCTGGGCGATCATCGCGGTGTCGATCACCACGAACGGGGTTTCCTGTTTGTCGGCGAACGCCTTCATTTTCTGAAAGGTTTCGCGCGCGAAATAGTCTTCGACCTGGATCGACATGCTGGAGTGCTCCTATGGGCAAACGGGTAAAAACATGGGTGTAAATGAACGTCCTCCGTATCCCCACTTTGGTTCGCCTACTTCCCAAGGCATGTCGCCGAAAGCAAAAAGGCCACGGGCGTATCTGCCCTTGGCCTTGCTGTCTCGTCGTCAGTACTTGAGCCGGATGGATCGTTTCCAGCATGGACGTTCGGCGCGAACTTTAGGGCGTGAGGGGCCTGAGATCAACTAAAAATGTCGCGTTTTTGCACGCTTCTGACGTACGTCGCGGATATCACTCTTTGTAGCCGACCCAGATGACGGACAGATGTTCCCGGGGAATTTTCATGTGTTAAAAATACCTGCACGTTCGCGGCTTTTGTCGACTAACTCGTGGGTAAGTGCGATAGGCGCAACATCGACGACGTTGGCGGCGAGAGGGGGATGTGAGGGGGATTTTGGCCGTTTTGGAGCGGGAGTTTGCAGAGGTTCTGTGAACGCAGCTGTTGAGATTCTTTTCCGCCCTGCGAATCATCAGGAAATTGCACGAATCCTGTGGGAGCGGGCTTGCTCGCGAAGACATTTTCACAGCCGACATCACCGCCGACGGCCACTACGCATTCGCGAGCAAGCCCGCTCCCACAGGTTTGGAGTTTTTACGCGATTACAGCCTCAGCCGGCGAGACGATATTGGTCTTCATCCCGCGCGAACGCCCCGAGCTCAGATAGGCTGCGATCGACTCCTGCGTCACCTCACCGAGGAACACCCGCTCGGCATCCATCACCGGCAGCCACGAACGGTTGAATTCGTACATGCGCGACAACAGGATGCGCAGATGTTCGTCGTACGCCGCGGTGGCGTTGAACTCACGCAGATACTGCGCGCAGGTGCCGGTCTGGCGGTGCAGGTCGCGACGACGCACATAGCCCAGCGCCTTGTTCTCGGCACAGGTGACCACCACGTAGCGGCGGTCATGCTCGTCCATCAACTCCAGCGCATCGGCCACCGGGGTTTCCGGGCTGACCGAAGGCGCATTGTCGGCGGCGTCTTCGGCCTTCACCAGCAGCAGGCGTTTGAGGGTGCTGTCCTGGCCGACGAAATTGCTGACAAAGTCGTCCGCCGGGTGCGCGAGCAGCGTGTCCGGATGGTCGATCTGCAGCAGTTTGCCGGCGCGGAAAATCGCGATCTTGTCGCCGAGTTTGATCGCTTCGTCGATGTCGTGGCTGACCATGATCACGGTCTTGTTCAGCGCCCGCTGCATCTCGAAGAACTCGTTCTGGATCATCTCGCGGTTGATCGGGTCGACCGCACCAAACGGCTCGTCCATCAGCAACAGCGGCGCATCCGCCGCCAGTGCGCGGATCACGCCGATGCGCTGTTGCTGGCCGCCGGACAGTTCACGCGGATAGCGATGCAGATACTGCTTGGGTTCCAGTTTGATCATGCTCATCAGTTCGCGAGCGCGGTCGTGGCATTTCTGTTTGTCCCAGCCGAGCAGTTTCGGCACCACGACGATGTTCTCTTCGATGGTCATGTTCGGGAACAGGCCGATCTGCTGGATCACGTAGCCGATGTTGCGGCGCAGGGTCACTTCGTCGAGGTCGGTGGTGTCTTCGCCGTTGATCAGGATCTTGCCCGAGGTCGGCTTGATCAGGCGGTTGATCATTTTCAGCGTGGTGCTTTTGCCGCAACCCGATGGCCCGAGGAACACACAGATTTCGCCTTCATTGACGGTCAGGCTCACCGAGTCCACGGCTTTGACATCTTTGCCGTTGCTCTGGAAGGTCTTGCTGAGGTTTTGAAGTTCGATCATTTGAGGAGTCCTTTTGGAGTCAGCGTACGTTGCAGCCACTGCAGGAGAAGGTCGGCGAAGATCGCCAGAAGACTGACCAGCAGCGCGCCGACGATCAGCATCGACATGTCGCTGCGGCTGATGGAGGCGAGGATCAGCACGCCAAGGCCACCGGCGCCGATGGTCGCGGCGATGGTCATCACGCCGATGTTCATCACCACCGCGGTGCGCACCCCGGCGAGGATCACCGGCACCGCAATCGGCAATTCGACCATGCGCAGGCGCTGGCCGAAGGTCATGCCGATGCCGCGTGCAGCTTCACGAATGCCCGGCTCGACGCCCGTCAGGGCGAGGTAGGTGTTGCGCATGATCGGCAGCAGCGAATAGAGGAACACTGCGGTGATCGCCGGCATCGGCCCCAGGCCCTGGCCGAATTTGGAGTAGAACGGCAGCAGCAGGCCGAACAGGGCAATCGACGGCACGGTCAGCAGCACCGTGGCGCTGGCCTGCAAGGGACCGGCGAGGCTCGGGAAGCGCGTCATCAGAATGCCCAGCGGCACACCGATGAGAATCGCCAGCGTTACCGCGATGCCGACCAGGGTGATGTGCTGCCAGGTCAGGTGCATCACCTGCTGCCAGTCGAGGTGGGAAAAGGCGTTGAGAAATTCCATGACTTTTCCTCCTTAGTTGAGTGGGTGCTGGCGCAGGAAATCCGCGGCGACTTTCGATGGGCTTTCGTGATCGACATCGACCCGCGCGTTGAGCTGGCGCATGGTTTCGTCGTCGAACAGTTGCGCCAGCGGCTTGAGTTGCTCGGCCAGTTGCGGGTGCTTGTCCAGATACGCCTGACGCACCACCGGCGCGGCGGTGTAGTCGGGGAAGTAGTGCTTGTCGTCTTCCAGCAGCTTCAAGCCGAAGGCGTTGAGGCGACCGTCGGTGGTGTAGACCAGACCGGCAAACACCTGGCCGTTGCGCAGCGCGGTGTAGACCAGCCCGGCGTCCATCTGCCGGATGTTCTTGCGGGTCAGGTTCATGTCGTAGAGCTTGACCATGCCGTCCAGACCGTCGGAGCGGTTGGCGAACTCGGTGTCCAGCGCCACCAGGTGATTGGTCTTGGCCTCATCGCGCAGCACCTTGTTCAGGTCACTGATGGTGTTGATCTGCGGATACTCCTCGGCGACTTTTTTCGGCAGGGCGAGGGCGTAGGTGTTGCTGAATTTCGACGGGGTCAGCCAGACCAGGCCTTTTTTCGCGTCGAGTTCTTTGACCCGGGCGTAGGACTGTTCGCTGTCGAGTTTCTCGGTGACATGGTTGTAGGCCACCAGCGACACGCCGGTGTATTCCCAGAGCATGTCCAGTTGTCCGCTTTCGTGAGCGCTGCGGGCGAGGTTGCTGCCCAGACCGCCGGTGATCTGCGCGTCGTAGCCTTTGCTGCGCAGGTATTGCGCGGTGATTTCCGCGAGCAGGGTCTGCTCGGTGAACACCCGGGCGCCGAGGCGAATGAGCGGTTTTTCCGCCGCCTGGGCAAATCCTGCGAACAGCATGATGCAGCCTAAGATCAAGCTAAATCGTTTCATAAGTATTCCTTCGCAAAAGCCTTAAGACGGGCGCAAACCGCGTTCCAGCCAGAGACGGCTGGCGAGGGTGACCACGCCATCGAGCAGCAGGGCCATCAGCGCGGTGCACGCGGCGCCGAGCAGCAGTTGCGGCTGATTGTTCAGGGCGATGCCAGGGAAGATCAGGCTGCCGAGGCTGTTGGCGCCGATCAGGAAGGCCAGCGGCGCGGTGCCGACATTGATCGCCAGTGCCACGCGCACGCCACCGATGATGATCGGCACGGCGTTGGGCAATTCGACTTTCCACAACACCTGGCGCGGGGTCATGCCGATGCCGACGGCGGCTTCTTTCAGCGAACCCTGGACGTTTTTCAGACCTTCGTAGGTGTTGCGCACAATCGGCAACAGGGACGCGAGGAACAGAGCGAAGATCGCCGGACCACTGCCGATGCCGAGAACCCCCAGGGCAATCGCCAGTACAGCCAGCGGTGGCACGGTGTTGCCGATATTGAAGATCTGCATGAAGCGTTCAGCGCGGCCGACCATGGTCGGGCGACTGAGGAAGATACCGGCGGGGATGCCCATGACCAGGGCGGCCAGCATTGAAGCGAGGACGAGAATCAGATGAGCTTGCAGGTAAAACAACAAATCGTCGCGGTAGTGTTCGATCGTGTTGATGCCGATCCAGTGGATCAGCAGGGCCAGGAGCGCGATAACCACCGCACCTCCCATCAGCCCTTTGCCATAGCGGATAGCCACAGGCGGACTCCTTTTTTATAGTCGGCGAACGCTCTCCCGTGTGGCATGCCAAGCCTTGGCTGCCGGGAATAAACGTTCGCGAGAAGCAGCTCCTTCAGCACCGGCAACAAGCGGTCTGAAAGCGAGCCATGAGCGCAGCCTCGTCAGGCTAACTTGCTGATTTTTCAGCCCCTGACGAAATGTCGTAACAGGGGATGGACGTCTCCGTGCTTTAAAAGGTTCCCATCTGGGGCAGCATTTGGCCACCCTTAATGTGCTCAACGGTTCGGTTATTGCATCGAGTTGGGCTATAATCGCGGCCCTTTTTTGAATCACCGCCAGGCGATTTCCCATGACCAACCAGGCCGCCGAAGTCGCGAAACGCCGCACTTTCGCCATTATTTCCCACCCCGATGCCGGTAAAACCACGATCACCGAAAAGCTCCTGTTGATGGGCAAGGCGATTGCAGTGGCCGGTACGGTGAAATCCCGTAAATCCGACCGCCATGCGACATCCGACTGGATGGAGATGGAGAAGCAGCGGGGTATTTCCATTACCACGTCGGTCATGCAGTTCCCGTATCGCGAACACATGATCAACCTGCTCGACACACCGGGCCACGAAGACTTCTCCGAAGACACCTACCGCACCCTGACGGCGGTCGACTCGGCATTGATGGTCCTCGACGGCGGTAAAGGCGTTGAGCCACGGACCATCGCCCTGATGGACGTCTGCCGTCTGCGTGACACGCCGATCGTCAGCTTCATCAACAAACTCGACCGTGACATCCGCGACCCGATCGAACTGCTCGACGAAATCGAAGCCGTCCTGAAGATCAAGGCAGCGCCGATCACCTGGCCGATCGGTTGCTACCGCGACTTCAAGGGCGTGTACCACCTGGCCGACGACTACATCATTGTCTACACCGCCGGTCACGGTCACGAACGCACCGAAACCAAGATCATCGAGAAGCTCGATTCCGACGAGGCGCGCGCGCACTTGGGCGACGAGTACGATCGCTTCCTCGAACAGCTGGAACTGGTGCAGGGCGCCTGCCACGAGTTCAACCAGCAGGAGTTCCTCGACGGTCAACTGACTCCGGTGTTCTTCGGTACGGCATTGGGCAACTTCGGTGTCGATCACGTGCTCGACGCTGTAGTTGACTGGGCACCGCGTCCGCTGGCCCGTGTCGCCAACGAACGTACCGTGGAGCCGGTGGAAGAGAAGTTCTCGGGCTTCATCTTCAAGATCCAGGCGAACATGGACCCGAAACACCGCGACCGCATCGCCTTCATGCGTATCTGCTCCGGCAAGTACGAGAAAGGCATGAAGATGCGCCACGTGCGTACCGGCAAGGACGTGCGCATCGGCGACGCCCTGACGTTCTTCTCCTCCGAGCGTGAACAGCTGGAAGAGGCGTTCGCCGGCGACATCATCGGTCTGCATAACCACGGCACGATCCAGATCGGCGACACCTTCAGCGAAGGTGAAGTCCTCGGTTTCACCGGTATCCCGCACTTCGCCCCGGAGCTGTTCCGTCGTGTGCGTCTGCGTGATCCGCTGAAGTCCAAGCAGTTGCGTCAGGGTCTGCAGCAGTTGGCCGAAGAAGGCGCGACCCAGGTGTTCTTCCCGGAGCGCAGCAACGACATCATTCTTGGCGCCGTGGGTGTGCTGCAGTTTGATGTGGTCGCCAGTCGTTTGAAGGAGGAATACAAGGTTGAGTGCTCGTATGAGCCGATCACTGTTTACTCCGCGCGCTGGATCGAGTGCAGCGACAAGAAGAAGCTTGAGGAGTTTTCCAACAAGGCGGTGGAGAACCTCGCACTGGATGGCGGTGGGCACCTGACCTACCTGGCGCCGACGCGGGTTAACCTGGCGTTGATGGAAGAACGGTGGCCGGATGTGAAATTCCGTGCGACGCGTGAGCATCATTAAGCGCTGAGCTGGGTTGTCTGGAGCCCCTGAGGTGTAGGCCTTGGGGGCTTTTTTTGGGCTTTGTCTTGGCGGCCTTTGGGCCGACCAGGTTCTTGGTTTTTTTGTGTACATATCCGTTTTTTAGGTGATGGCGGATTAGGGTTCCGCCCTTACGGCGGGTCACTTTTGACAAACGCCTCAAAAGTAACCAAAAACGCTTGCTCCTGCGTTCGGCCCGCTCGCTGGGGCTCGGGGTCCCTTCGTTGCGGGACTGATCCGGGCGCAGCGCCTACGGTTTGCTTCGCTGCACCTCCTCTCGCTGTGTTTGGCTTCGCCAAACGGTCGCTGCGCTCCCACCCCCGGATCAATCCCTCCACTCAGCCTTCCGACGTCGCCCGTGGATCAAGATCAAAAGCTTTCGGCGAGCTGACACTCGGCCATTTGAGTGGTGAAAAGCATGCGTTCGGCTCAGGCTCTTCTGTGGGGGCTGGCTCGCCAGCGAAGGCGGCCTGACAGCCGACCAATCTCTACCTGAATACACCGGGTTCAACCTGTGGGAGCGGGCTTACTCGCGAAGGCTGCCTGACAGCCGACCAGTCTCCAGCTGACCGCACCCATTCCCACTGTAGGAGCCAGCCTGCTGGCGATGGCGGCCTGACAGCCGACCAGTTTCTCTAATCCAATTGAGCGACTGAAGGAAGCTCCTTGCAGGGACTGTAGGACGAATCCGTATTTTGAGATCTCAAGGTTCTTGAACGCGACAACCGGCGCGCTGGACGTTAGTGTTCCAGGTCACGCCAGTCGCTTTGAGAGGTCAATGGAATGACGCGCAACCTCATCCATCTGCTGCGCCCCAATGGCTATTTCAGTCTGATGGCCTGGGTGCTTGCGGCGTTGCTGTTCATCAATCGTCTGAGCAGCATGGTCAAGTTGTTCATGGCGCTGTATCTGCGTCAGGAGCTGGGGCTGGCGATTGAAACCGTCGGCTGGTTGCTGTCGGCCTATGGTGCCGGGTTGTTGGTCGGTTCGATGCTCGGTGGGCTGCTCAGTGATCATGTGCGCACGGCGCGGCTGACGGCGACGCTGTTCTTTGTTTCGGTGTGGGTGTTGATCCTGCTGGGGCTGGTCTCGCAAGTGCCGTTGCTTGCGGCATTGCTGTTGCTCAGCGGGACGATCGATGGGGCCATTCGCACCCTGCACCAACGCCTGATCATGGAGTACTGCGAAGTCGCTCAACGCTCGCGCGCGCAGGCCTTGAGCCGGGTGGCGCGCAACCTTGGCATGGCCGCCGCAGGTGTGGCGGGCGGGGTGTTGGCGCAGATGGATTTCCGTTGGGTGTTTTTTGTCAGTGCGGCGATGACGTTGCTGGCGTTGCTGTGGTTTGTGCGCACTACCTGGCACCGTGAGGTGCTCGAGCCCGATGAGGTGACCGAGGCTGGCACTGGCACACCGTTGCGCGACGCGGCGTTCCTCTGGCTGCTCGGTGCGGCCGTGTTGCTGGGGATGGCCTTCGACACGGTTTACAGCACGCTGGGCAACTATCTGCGCGACTACTACCACTTAAGCACCGAGGCCATCGGCTGGCAGTTCGGGCTTAACGCGATGCTGGTGGTGGCGCTGCAGATACCACTGACGCATTGGGGCGAGCGCTGGGGCTTGCGTCGGCAATTGCTGGCGGGTTGTGTGTTGCTGGCGGTCGGGTTGGGAATGCTGCCGTTTGGTTCGGGGCTGTTTTACGTGTGTTTGTCGACGGTGATCTGGACGTTGGGTGAAGCTTTTTTCATGCCGCCGATGAATGTGCTGGTCATGCGGCATGCGCAGGGCGGCAAAAGCGGCCAGTATTTCGGCCTGTTTTTCATGAGCTGGAGCGCCAGTGCATTGCTGTCGCCGGTGTTGAGTGGTCAGTTGTATGGTCGCTTCGGCGGCCACAGTGTATGGCTTGCAAGCGCGACACTGGCGTTGTTGACCTTGCCGCTGATCTGCCTGGCGACGCGCTCATCGACCCAGGCCAAAGTGCTGGCCACCAGCAAACGCACGGCCTCGCTTAGCTGATTCGGTTATAGCGGTTATTCACAAGTGATCTGCCGTACCGGGGCATTTCCCGGGGTTGGTCAGCGTCCTATCTGGTGAACCGGACTGATCGGAACTAGATTTCATTCAGCGCCGGATCGGCACCCCAGGCTTCAACCACGAAAGGATGGAAATGGCTATGAGCATTTTTCAACGCATTGTGCTGTTGCTTAAGGTTTTGGTGATGTTGACGCTTGACACTACGGCGGCGTGGGCAAGTTCTGCCACACCATCACAGGGGTTTAACGCAGCCCACGGACAAGCCGGTGTGGTCATGCTGGCCAAGTCGGAATCCGAACCGGGCGATCAGGATCAGGGCGGCAGCAAGGATGATGACGACTCGACCACTGACGAGCCGGACACTGACGATGACGAAGGCGACAGCCAGTCGTAAATCGCCGGCAAAAGAAAACCCCTTCTTCCCCGACTGATGCGCAATCGGGGGAGAAGGGGTTTGGTTAACGCTTTAGCGACAACTCAAGTTCCCTGTGGGAGGGGGCTTGCTCCCGAAAGCGGTGAGCCAGTCACCATTATCAGTGACTGTCACACCGCATTCGCGAGCAAGCCCGCTCCCACAATTTCGTCCGCCGTTAATCAGGCGGCGCCGTCGAGGAATTGCTCGGCGTAGTGGCAGGCCACCTGGCGATTATCCAATTCACGCAACAACGGCTCTTCAGTGCTGCAACGCTCGGTCGCGTACGGGCAGCGCTTGTGGAACGCGCAGCCCGGTGGCGGGTTCAGCGGGTTGGGCAATTCGCCGACGATCTTGATTTTCGGCTTGTTCGGGTCCGGGTGAATGGTCGGGGTCGCCGACAGCAACGCCTGGGTGTACGGGTGCAGCGGACGTTCGTAGATAGCGTCTTTCGGGCCCATTTCCACCGGGCGACCGAGGTACATCACCATCACGTCATCGGCCACATGTTGCACCACCGCCAGGTTGTGCGAGATGAACACGTACGCCGTGTTGAACTCTTGCTGCAGATCCATGAACAGGTTCAGCACCTGGGCCTGAATCGACACGTCCAGTGCCGAGGTCGGCTCATCCGCCACCAGCACTTTCGGTTGCAACATCATCGCCCGGGCGAGAGCGATCCGCTGGCGCTGACCGCCGGAGAACATGTGCGGATAGCGCTGGTAGTGCTCGGGACGCAAGCCGACCTGCTTCATCATCGCCTGGACTTTTTCGCGGCGTTCGGCGGCGGACAGGTTGGTGTTGATCAGCAGCGGCTCGCCGAGTTGGTCTCCGACTTTCTGCCGTGGGTTCAACGACGCGTACGGGCTCTGGAATACCATCTGCACGTCTTTGCGCAGTTGTTTGCGCTGGGCCTTGTCGGCGCCAGCCACTTCCTGGCCGGCGATTTTCAACGAACCGGACGACGGCTCTTCAATCAGGGTCAGGGCGCGGGCGAGGGTGGATTTGCCGCAGCCCGATTCGCCGACTACGGCGAGGGTCTTGCCGGCTTCCAGTTCGAACGACACGCCGTTGAGCGCGCGTACGGTGGCGTGCCCCTTGAACAGGCCACGGGAGACTTCGTAGTGACGGGTCAGGTCGCGGGCGGTAAGTACGACGGCCATTACGCCACCTCCTGGTTCAGCGGGAAGAAGCAGCGCGCGAGGCTGTTGCTTTTCGGATCAAGGGCCGGACGCTGCGCGCGGCAGGTGTCCTGCACGTACGGGCAGCGCGGCGACAGCAGGCAACCCTGCGGGCGGTCATAACGGCCCGGGACGATGCCCGGCAGTGTCGCCAGACGCTCGGCGCCCTGGCTGTGTTCCGGAATCGCCTTGAGCAACGCTTCGCTGTACGGGTGTGCCGGGATGTCGAACAGTTGCGGCACCTGACCGACTTCGACAGCCTGGCCGGCGTACATCACGCACACGCGCTGGGCGGTTTCGGCCACAACCGCGAGGTCGTGAGTGATCAGCACCAGGCCCATGTTCTGTTCTTTCTGCAACGCCAGCAGCAGATCCATGATCTGTGCCTGAATGGTTACGTCGAGTGCCGTGGTCGGTTCGTCGGCGATCAGCAGTTTCGGTTCGCCGGCAATCGCCATGGCAATCGCGACACGCTGGCTCATACCGCCAGACAGTTGGTGCGGGTAGGCGTCCATACGGCTGGCGGCGCCCGGGATCTCCACTTTTTCCAGCAGTTCGATGGCGCGTTTGCGCGCTTGCTTGCCGGACATTTTCAGGTGCAGACGCAGCACTTCTTCGATCTGGAAACCGACGGTGTAGCTCGGATTCAGCGCGGTCATCGGGTCCTGGAACACCATCGACAGGTCTTTGCCGACGATTTGCCGACGCTGGCGATTGCTCAGCTTGAGCATGTCTTTGCCGTCAAAGCTGAGCGAGTCGGCGGTGACGATGCCGGGATGCTCGATCAGGCCCATCAGCGCCATCATGGTCACGGATTTACCCGAACCCGATTCGCCAACGATGGCCAGGACTTCGCCTTTGTCGACTTTCAGGTCGAGGCCATCGACAACGGGTGTCGCGGTTTTGTCGCCGAAGCGAACGTTGAGATTCTTGATTTCTAGCAGTGACATGGGAATCTCCTCAGGCGGCGTTCTTGAGTTTCGGGTCCAGCGCATCGCGCAGACCGTCGCCCATCAAGTTGATTGCCAGCACGCTGAGCAAAATGGTCAAACCAGGCAGACTCACGACCCACCAGGCGCGTTCGATGTAATCGCGGGCCGAGGCCAGCATGGTGCCCCATTCAGGGGTTGGCGGTTGTACGCCAAGGCCGAGGAAGCCCAGGGCGGCGGCATCGAGAATCGCCGAGGAGAAGCTCAGGGTGGCCTGCACGATCAGCGGCGCCATGCAGTTGGGCAGCACGGTGATGAACATCAGACGTGGCAGACCGGCACCGGCCAGACGCGCGGCGGTCACGTAGTCGCGGTTCAGTTCGCCCATTACCGCAGCACGGGTCAGACGCACGTAGGACGGCAGCGATACCACAGCAATGGCGATCACGGTGTTGATCAGGCCAGGGCCGAGGATGGCGACGATCGCCACAGCCAGCAGCAGGGACGGCAGGGCCAGCATGATGTCCATCAGACGCATGATGGTCGGGCCGATCATTTTCGGGAAGAAACCGGCGAACAGACCCAGCAGGATCCCCGGGATCAGCGACATCACCACCGACGACAGACCGATCAGCAGCGACAGGCGCGAACCCTGGATCAGCCGTGACAGCAGGTCGCGGCCCAGTTCATCGGTGCCGAGCAGGAACTGCATCTGCCCGCCTTCGAGCCACGCCGGTGGCGTCAGCAGGAAGTCCCGGTATTGCTCGCTCGGGTTATGCGGGGCGACCCACGGCGCGAAGATCGCGCAGAAAATCACCAGCAGCATGAACAGCAGGCCGGCAACCGCGCCCTTGTTCTTGGAAAAGGCTTGCCAGAATTCTTTGTACGGTGACGGGTACAGCAGGCTTTGATCCGCGTTTGGAGCGGAAGTGGCTACTGAGGATGTTGGAGTGCTCATGGTATGGACCTCAGCGCTGATGACGGATGCGTGGGTTGGCAAAGCCGTAGAGGATGTCCACTACGAAGTTGACCAGAATCACCAGGCAGGCGATTAACAGGATGCCGTTTTGCACAACCGGGTAGTCCCGGGCGCCGATGGCTTCGATCAGCCATTTACCGATGCCGGGCCAGGAGAAAATGGTTTCGGTCAGGACTGCACCGGCCAGCAGGGTGCCGACTTGCAGGCCGACCACGGTCAGCACCGGAATCAGCGCGTTGCGCAGGCCGTGCACGAACACCACGCGCGAGGGCGACAGGCCTTTGGCCTTGGCGGTGCGGATGTAGTCTTCACGCAGCACTTCGAGCATCGACGAACGGGTCATCCGCGCGATCACCGCCAGCGGAATGGTGCCGAGCACGATGGCCGGCAGGATCAGGTGATGCAGGGCATCGAGGAATGCGCCCATGTCATCGGCCAGCAGCGTGTCGATCAGCATGAAACCGGTGCGCGGCTCGATGTCGTAAAGCAGGTCGATCCGTCCGGACACCGGGGTCCAGCCCAGGCTCACCGAGAAGAACATGATCAGGATCAGGCCCCACCAGAAGATCGGCATCGAATACCCCGCCAGGGAGATGCCCATCACCCCATGGTCGAACAGGGATCCTCGCTTTAGAGCCGCAATCACCCCGGCCAGAAGACCGAGGATGCCGGCAAACAGCAGGGCGGCCATGGACAGTTCCAGGGTCGCCGGGAAGAGGGAGGTGAACTCGGTCCATACGCTCTCACGGGTACGCAGGGATTCGCCGAGATCGCCGTGGGCCAGTTTGCCGATGTAGTCCAGGTACTGGGCATACAGCGGTTTGTTCAGACCTAGGCGTTCCATTGCCTGAGCGTGCATTTCGGGGTCGACCCGACGTTCGCCCATCATCACTTCCACGGGGTCGCCCGGAATCATGCGAATCAACGCGAAAGTCAGCAAGGTGATGCCGAAAAACGTGGGGATCAACAACCCCAGTCGGCGGGCAATAAAACTAAACATCTTGTGTGGTACCTCATCAGCCGGTTAGGCGTGCCCGGCGACCCTGGGGTCAGGGAGGCCGGGAGTTTCTTATCTACTTCACCTGGGTAGTGGCGAAGTTATTGGTTGTGAGAGGGCTGATGTGATAACCCTCTACGTTGTTGCGCATTGCGGTAAACATCCGGGTGTGGGCCATGCTGATCCACGGTTGGTCCTGATTAAACAGCACCTGGGCCTGTTCGTAGAGTTTGGCGCGTTCGGCCGGATCTACTTTAGCCCGTGCTTCGTCGAGCAGGGTCTGGAATTTCTCGTTGCACCAGCGCGCGTAGTTTTCGCCGTTCTTGGCTGCTTCGCAACTGAGCATAGGCGTCAGGAAGTTATCCGGGTCGCCGTTGTCGCCCGCCCATCCGGCCGACACCATGTCGTGCTCGCCGGCCTTGGCGCGTTTGAGCATTTCGCCCCATTCCATGACGCGGATGTCGATCTTGATTCCGACCTTGGCCAGGTCAGCCTGCATCATCTGCGCGCCCAGCATCGGGTTCGGGTTGGTCGGGCCACCGCCGTTACGGGTAAACAGGGTAAACACGGTGCCTTCCGGAACCCCGGCTTCCTTGAGCAGGGCGCGTGCCTTGTCCAGATCGCGTGGCGGGTTCTTCAGGTCGTGGTTGTAGCCCAGAAGGGTCGGCGGGTACGGGTTGACCGCCACGCTGGCGTTGCCTTTGCCGAACAGCGCGTTGACGTAGGCTTCCTTGTCGAAGGCGATGTCGATGGCCTTACGCACACGCACGTCGCTCATGTATTTGTGCTGGGTGTTCATGGCGATGTACGAGACGGTCATCGCGTCCATCTCGTCGACTTTCAGGTTGCTGTCTTTCTTGATGCTCGGGATGTCATCCGGTTTCGGATACAGCGCTATCTGGCACTCGTTGGCCTTGAGCTTCTGCAGGCGCACGTTGTTGTCGGTGGCGATCGCCAGGATCAGCGCGTCGGCCGGGGCCTTGCCACGGAAGTAGTCCGGGTTGGCCTTGAAGCGCACCTGCGCATCCTTGGCATAACGCTGGAAGATGAACGGACCGGTACCGATCGGCTTGCTGTTCAGGTCGGCAGTTTTGCCAGACTTGAGCAATTGGTCGGCGTATTCGGCCGGGTAGATCGAGGAGAACGCCATGGCGATGTCGGCCAGGAACGGCGCTTCGCGGCGGGTCAGGGTGAACTTGACCGTGTTGTCGTCGACTTTCTCTACGCTTTTGAGCAGTTCCTTGAAGCCCATGCTTTCAAAGTACGGGAAGCCCACGCTCGACAGTTTGTGCCACGGGTGATTCGGGTCCAGCTGACGCTGGAAGCTCCAGACCACGTCGTCGGCGTTCATGTCGCGGGTCGGCTTGAAGTATTCGGTGGTGTGAAACTTGACGCCTTTGCGCAGGTGGAACGTGTACGTCAGGCCGTCTTCACTGATGTCCCAGGATTCGGCCAGTGCCGGAATCACTTCGGTGGTGCCGGGCTTGAAGTCGGCCAGGCGGTTGAAGATCGTTTCGGCCACCGCATCGGCAGTGACTGCAGTTGTGTACTGGACCATGTCGAAGCCTTCCGGGCTGGCTTCGGTGCAGACCACCAAGGGTTTGGCCGAGACGCCGATGGCGGCGCTCAACAACGCGGCAGCGACGGCCGCACGTAGGGGAAGCATTTTCATCGATAACCCTCTGCAATCGGTTGAAGACAAAAAACCGAACGGCCGACTCGTCATGAGTCAGCCGTCGGTTGGCGTTTTTTACAGGATGTTGAACGGGATGGTGGTCACGAGACGGAACTCGTTGATGTTGCCGTCAGCCTGGTGCTCGCTCGCGCGGTGAGTGGTGTAAGTCGCGCGAATTGCGGTGGCCTTGAGCGGGCCGCTCTGCACGGCGTAGGAAGCACCGACACCGTATTCGTAGTGGCTTTCGCCATCCATCAGGCTCAGGTCGCCGCGCTTGGCGCCCGGATCGGTGTAGGCGGTGCCGGTGTAGTGAGTACCGTCGATACCCCAGCCGCGAGCTTGGTAGATGTTGAACTTCAGGCCTGGCACGCCGTATTCGGCCATGTTGATGCCGTAGGCGATCTGGAAGGATTTCTCGTTCGGGCCGTTGAAGTCCGACAGCAGGGAGTTGGCCAGGTAGATGCCGTTGGTTTCGTGCAGGTAGTCGAAGTACTCGTCACCGTTCACTTGCTGGTACGAGAAGGTCAGGCTGTGGGCCTGGTGAGTCAGGCCGAACGACAGCGAGTAGGTGTCGTTGTCGATGTTGCCCATCAACTTTTTGCCTTCGTCGACGGTCTTGTAGTAGTTCAGACCGGTGGTCAGGCTTAGTACCTGGCTATCACCCAATTCGTGGGTGCCGCCGAAGTAGTACTGGTTCCAGAAGTCTTCGACGTTGGCTACGTAGAGGCTGGTTTTCAGGCTCTTCAGAGGCTGGTAGTTCACGCCAGCGGTGTAAACCTTGTCGGTTTCAACGCCAGTGGCCGAGTACTCGGTGCGGAACTTCGACAGGCTCTGCTCGGTACGCGGCGAAACACGGTCAAAACCGGCCAGATCGAACGACAGGTTGTTGAATTCTTCGCTGTGCAGGCTGATACCTTCGAAGCTCGAAGGCAGCGGACGGTTGCCGATGACGTCGACGATCGGGGTGCTGAAGTTCTGACGACCCGCGGTCAGCGTGGTGTTGGAAACACGGAACTTGACGTTGGCCAGACCCAGTTTGCTCCACTGGTCAACAGCATCGCCGTCGGAGTGCGCCAGGGTGCGGTTGGAGCCGCCGGCGATGTCCTTGCGGTCACGGTCCAGAACGATGGCGTTGTAGGCGGCGACTTCAGTGCTCACGCCAACGGTGCCTTGGGTGAAGCCCGAGGTGTAGTTGACGATGGTGCCTTGAACCCAGTTGATACGACGCGGGGTTGGCGTTTTCACCACTGGCGAAGTGTTCTTGTCGCTGTTCTTCACATAGCTGAAACGGTCATCCCGACGCTTCAGTTCGTTGGCGTACCAGTTGCGTGTAGTCCCGCCCAGACTTTGTCCATCGATAAAGCCTTTGGCCTCGCTTTGGGCGCTGCTGCCGGCCAGGGTGGTCGGTACGAATTCCTGACTTGCAGGTTCTGCGTACGCCGTAGCGGTGATGCTGCTGATGGCCAGGGCCAGTATCGCGGTGCTGCTCAGTTTCATGGGTGAAGCTCCTTTACTTTCTTTTTATGCCGGCTTTTTTGGGTGGGCCGGTTATTGGTTTAGAACTCATTTCACACATCGCAAACGTTTGCAAAATGCCGGGTCGGCGAATTTCGGCAAAGCGCTTGCGTGAGGGGATAGACAGTCCCCTCAGCATTGCGGCTAATCGGTTGGGTTAATCGATACTGACGCCCGAGAACACATTGCGACCGAAGGGGCTGACCTTGAAGCCTTCAACCCTGGCGCTTAACGGCTGGTTGACCGTCGAGTGGGCGACAGGCGTGATCGGCACTTGCTGCTTGAGCAACTGCTGCGCCTGTTTGTAGAGCGTGGTGCGCTGGTCGCGATCGGTGACGACCTTGGCCTCTTTGATCAGCTTGTCGTACGCCGGATCGCACCACATGGAATAGTTGTTGCCGCCAATGGCGTCGCAGCTGTACAGGGTGCCCAGCCAGTTGTCCGGGTCCCCGTTGTCGCCGGTCCAGCCGATCAGGCTGATATCGTGCTCGCCATTCTTGGTGCGCTTGATGTACTCGCCCCATTCGTAGCTGACGATCTTCACTTTCAGACCGATTTTCGCCCAGTCAGCCTGGAGCATTTCGGCCATCAGTTTGGCGTTCGGGTTGTATGGACGCTGTACCGGCATCGCCCACAGGGTGATCTCGGTGCCTTCTTTCACGCCGGCAGCCTTGAGCAGCTCGCGGGCTTTTTCCGGGTTGTAGGCGGCGTCTTTGATGCTGTCATCGTAGGACCACTGGGTCGGTGGCATGGCGTTGACCGCCAGTTGCCCGGCGCCTTGATAAACAGCGTTGAGAATCCCCTGTTTATTCACCGCCATGTCCAGCGCCTGACGTACTTCGAGCTGGTCGAAGGGCTTGTGGCGCACGTTGTAGGCGATGTAGCCGAGGTTGAAGCCCGGCTTGGAAATCAGCTGCAGTTTCGGGTCGGCCTTCAGTGCTTCGACATCGGCAGGGCGTGGATGCAGGGTGATCTGGCATTCGCCGGCCTTGAGCTTCTGCACGCGTACCGAAGCGTCGGTGTTGATCGCGAAGATCAGGTTCTTCAGCTTGACCCGGCTCGGGTCCCAGTAGTGCTCGTTACCGGTGTAACGGATATTCGAGTCTTTCTGATAGCTCTTGAACACGAACGGCCCGGTGCCGACCGGCTTCTGGTTGATGTCGCTCGGCTTGCCTTCGGCCAGCAGCTTGTCGGCGTATTCGGCGGACAGGATGGCAGCGAAGCTCATGGCGATGTTCTGGATGAACGCGGCGTCGACGCTGTTGAGCGTGAATTCCACGGTCAGCGGCCCGGTCTTTTCGACCTTGGCAATGTTCTTGTTCAGGCTCATCCCGTTGAAATACGGGAATTCGGTCGGATAAGCCTTACGGAATGGCTGTTGCGGATCGAGCATGCGGTTAAACGTGAACAGCACGTCGTCGGCGTTGAAATCGCGCGTCGGTTTGAAGTACGGCGTTGTATGAAATTTCACACCTTCACGCAGGTGAAAGGTGTACTTGAGACCATCCTCGGAAATATCCCACTTGGTTGCCAGTCCCGGTACGACGTTGGTCGCGCCTTTTTCAAACTCGACCAGGCGGTTGTACAGCGGCTCGGCGGCATCGTTATCGGTGGCCGTCGTGTATTGCGCGGTATCAAAACCCGCCGGGCTGCCTTCGGAGCAGAACACCAGGCTGTTGCTGGCGGCGTAACTGGCGGACGTGGCGGCCAACAGGCCGGCGCCCAGCAGTGCGGAAAAAACCAAGGTATGGCGCATGACGCTCCCTCTTTTTTGTAGTGTTGTTCAATGCACCGCGGTCCCGTCCAGGGACGCTGAGGTGGCATTGAGCTCAATCCAGTACGTACAGCAAGCCGGTGGCCCACGCAGAAACTGGTCAGAACCCGACGGTAGGTGCCGTGGGTCTGGCAGTAAATGCGCTGAGTCCTAAAGACTCGTAGGAAAAGGCAACACGTCATGTACCTCCCTGTTAGAGCAGGGTGGAAATGGCTGTAGGCAAATTCCTGGCTAGTCGGCAGAAAAAAAACAGCGGCGCCGCTTTAAACGTCGCCGCTGTTTCTTTTAATTGCTGACGCTGACGCCGTAGAAGGAGTTCAAGCCGAATGGGCTGATCTTGAAGTCCTGCACGTTGGCGCGCATGGGTTGATACACCGTCGAGTGAGCGATAGGTGTCATTGGGACTGCATCTTTGAGGACGTGTTGCGCCTGTTTGTACAGTTCGGTGCGCTTGGCCTGGTCGGTCGTGCGTTTGGCTTCCTTGACGAGGCCGTCGAACTTCTTGTCGCACCACTTGGAGAAGTTGTTGCCGCTGAGCGAGTCGCAGCCGAACAGCACGTTCAGCCAGTTGTCCGGGTCACCATTGTCACCGCTCCAGCCAATGATCATGGCCTGGTTCTCGCCACCTTTGGAACGCTTGATGTACTCGCCCCACTCGTAGCTGGTGATCTTCACGTTCAGGCCGATCTTCTTCCAGTCGGACTGGAGCATTTCAGCCATCAGCTTGGCGTTCGGGTTGTACGGACGCTGCACCGGCATCGCCCACAGAACGATCTCGGTACCTTCCTTGACGCCAGCTTCCTTGAGCAGTTGCTTGGCTTTTTCAGGATCGTACTTGGCGTCCTTGATGGTGGTGTCGTAGGACCACTGGGTCGGTGGCATGGCGTTGACGGCCAGCTGGCCGGCGCCCTGGTAAACCGAATCGATGATCTGCGGCTTGTTCACCGCCATGTCCAGCGCCTGACGTACGCGCAGGTCAGCCAGCGGGTTAGCCTCGTTGCTGCCCTTGACCTTGTCCATCACGTTGTAGGCGATGTAGCCCAGGTTGAAACCGGCCTGGTCAGGCATCTTCAGGGTCTTGTCGGCTTTCAGCGCCGCGAGATCCGCCGGACGCGGGAACAGGGTGACCTGGCACTCGTTCTTTTTCAGCTTCTGGATACGCACCGACGGGTCGGTGGTGATGGCGAAGATCAGGTTGTCGATCTTCACGTCCTCAGGTTTCCAGTAATCCTTGTTGCCGGTGTAGCGGATGTTCGAGTCTTTCTGGTAGCTCTTGAACACGAACGGGCCAGTGCCGATCGGCTTCTGGTTGATGTCGGCAGCCTTGCCTTCCTTGAGCAGCTGGGCTGCGTACTCGGCGGACTGGATCGAGGCGAAGCTCATGGCCATGTTCTGGATGAACGCGGCGTCGACTTCTTTCAGAGTGAATTTAACGGTGTGGTCGTCGACTTTATCGATCTTGGTGATGTTGGTGTCCATCCCCATGTCGGTGAAGTACGGGAATTCGGTCGGGTACGCCTTACGGAACGGGTCATCCTTGTTAATCATGCGATTGAAGGTGAACAGCACGTCGTCGGCGTTGAACTCACGAGTCGGCTTGAAATACGGGGTGGTGTGGAACTTGACGCCTTCACGCAAGTGGAAGGTGTAAGTCAGGCCGTCCGGGGAAATGTCCCAGCTGGTGGCCAGGCCCGGGATAACGGCGGTGCCGCCACGCTCGAACTGGCTCAGGCGGTTGAACATGGTTTCGGCTGAGGCGTCGAAGTCGGTTCCGGTGGTGTACTGGCCTGGATCAAAACCGGCCGGGCTCCCTTCGGAGCAGAACACCAGGTTAGTCGCAGCGGATGCGAAAGGTGCGGAGGCTAACAAGCCTGCGCCGACTAAAAACGGAATGACCGCGTGTTTAAGCATGTTGGCCTCATGATTTGTTGTCATTTTTTAATATTGAGGTACGACCTCGTGAGTCGTGCCTGCGGATACTTATGCAGGGGCCATACCCAATGCAAGATCCAGAGTGTGAGCGAGCGTTAAACGGTGGCACGTACGTACCTTAATGTCGCATCTGTATAACTTTTGACGCATTTGACCGTTTGCGGGTGGATTTTACGGTGCAAACGAAGCCCCAAAACGGTGCGCTGGTCACGTTGTGCGCGCCGCATTGGGGCTCGGTGTTACTTATTTATACCCACGCCGTAGAAGGGCGTAAGGCCAAACGGACTGATCTTGAAGTCGGTCACTTCCTTGCGCAGCGGCTGGAACACCGTGGAGTTGGCGATCGGGGTGATCGGCACCTGCTGTTTAAGGATCAGTTGCGCCTGTTGATACAGTTTTACCCGTTGCGCCTTGTCGGTGGTCACCTTGGCCTGCTGCACCAGTTTGTCGTAGGCCGGGTCGCACCACTTGGCGTAGTTGCTGCCCTTGACTGCCGCGCAGCTGTAGAGCACGCCGAGCCAGTTGTCCGGGTCGCCGTTGTCACCTGTCCAACCATAGATCATCGCGTCGTGTTCGCCATTTTTCGCACGCTTGATGTACTCGCCCCATTCGTAGCTGACGATGTTGGCCTTGATGCCGATTTTCTCCCAATCCTGCTGGATCATCTGCGCCGACATGCGTGCATTCGGGTTTGAGGCGCGCTGCACCGTCATCGCCCACAGGTTGATGGTGGTACCCGGCGCAACCCCGGCTTCCTTGAGTAGCGCCTTGGCTTTCGCCGGGTCGTATGGCGCGTCCTTGATGTTCGGGTCATACGACCATTGCGCCGGCGGCAAGGCGTTCTGCGCCAGTTGGCCGGCACTCTGGTAAACGGCTTTGATGATTGCCGGTTTGTCGATGGCCATGTCCAGTGCCTGACGGACCTTGAGCTGGTCCAATGGCGGGTGAGTGGTGTTGTAGGCGAGGAAGCCGAGGTTGAATCCGGGCTGCTTGAGCACGCGCAGGTTCGGGTCTTTCTCCATGACTTCGATGTCGGCCGGGCGCGGGTAGCCGCTGACCTGGCATTCGCCGGCCTTGAGTTTCTGCAGGCGTACGGCGGCGTCGGGGGTGATCGAGAAGATCAGGTTGTCGATCTTCACGTCTTCGGGTTTCCAGTAGGCCGGGTTGGCGGCGTAGCGGATCTGCGAATCTTTCTGGTAGCGCTTGAATACGAACGGGCCGGTGCCCACCGGTTTCTGGTTGAGGTCGGCGGCTTTGCCTTCCTTTAGCAGTTGCGCGGCGTATTCGGCCGATTGCACCGAGGCGAAGCTCATGGCGAGGTTTTGCACGAACGCGGCGTCAACGTTGTTCAGGTTGAAGCGCACGGTCTGATCGTCGATTTTTTCTACCGATTTGATCGTGGTGTTCAGGCCCATGTCGGTGAAGTACGGGGACTCGGCGGGGTAGGCCTTGCGGAAGGCGTTGTCGGGGTCGAGCAGGCGCTGGAAGGTGAACAGTACGTCGTCGGCGTTGAAGTCGCGGGTCGGGGTGAAATATTCCGTTGTGTGGAATTTCACGCCTTGCCGTAAGTGGAAGGTGTATTGCAGGCCGTCGCTGGAGACGTCCCATTTTGTCGCCAGGCCGGGTTCGATGTCGGTGCCGCCGCGCTGGAATTGGGTGAGGCGGTTGAAGACGGTTTCGGCTGAGGCGTCGAAGTCGGTGCCGCTGGTGTATTGGCTGGGGTCGAAGCCTGCCGGGCTGGCTTCGGAGCAGTAGACAAGGGTGGTGGCGGCGTTGGCGATCGGGGCTATGGCGGTGAGTGCGAGGGTGATTAGTAGTGGTTTTAGGGTGAATCTTTCCATGGAGTCCCCGGGATTTGGAGGTGGTTGTTTTTTCAGGTTAGCGGGGATTTGGGTGTGTTCGGAAATATCGTTTTTCTTGTTGGGGTGTCTATCTCGGTATATCTGGGGCTTTTGGGTGTATATCCGTTGCTGCGGTAACGGCGGCTTGGGGTTCCGCCCTTACGGCGGGTCACTTTTTCCAGACGCCGAAAAAGTAACCAAAAAGGCTTGCTCCTGCGTTCGGCCCGCTCGCTGGGGCTCGGGGTGCCTTCGCTGCGGGATCGATCCGGGCGCAGCGCCTCCGGTTTGCTTCGCTGCACCTCCTCTCGCTGTGTTTGGCTGCGCCAAACGGTCGCTGCGCTCCCACCCCCGGATCAATCCCTCCACTCAGTCTTCCGACGTCGCCTTACAGATCAAAAGCCGCAGCCGAGCTAACGCTCATCCTGTTGAGTGGTGAAAGCGGGGGGGCGGCTTTGGTTTTGTGGTGGATTTGCCCCTCATCGGAACGCCGCCCGCCCAGCCCTCTCCCGAGGGAGAGGGGGCCGATTTTTGGGCTTTTCAAAATTGGAGTTCGACTCGGTATTTCATGTCGGCGTAGCTCCCCCAAACACCTCGGTCAGTCCCCTCTCCCTCCGGGAGAGGGCTAGGGTGAGGGTTGGCTTTTGGCTGTTTAAATCTGTGTCAAATAACCAGAACCTTCCCACAAGGTTTTCAGGTTGTCCCTCGGACGCCAGCTCTCTAGCCTTGGGCTGTCGCTGAAAACTCAGCGATCGGGTGTGAGAACCCGCAGGAACTGTTAATCCACAATCAGTACCACCATAATTGCCGCCGGCATTTCTGCTGCTGCAATGTTCTATGGCGGCTGTGTGCGGGCGGGCTTCGGTCCGGCCGGGCTTGTTCCTACCGGTTTCTCACCCCGCACATTGCTGCCACCACTCCGCCGCGTGAGAAACGGCGAGTGAATGGCTTTTGATTAGGAACGCTATCAATGTCCAAGCCAGTCCCCGATCCACCCCCAGAAACAACCCCACTCACCGAAGCCCTCAACGCCGAAGACCTCGCAAAAAACCGCGAAGCGATCAAACGCGCCCTCGACTTCTACCTCAGCCCCGAAGCTACAAAACCGCGCCCCCCGAGTTCGATGTTCCTCGTCCATCCGGGCATCGACACGGAAAGCCTGCTGGCGCATGCCTGTGAATCCCTGGCCTCGGCCAACACCATGGCCAGCGATTTCGCCGATCAGCTCAGTCGTCCGCAGCGCAATACGGCGCTGGCGATTCAGCAGATCATCATGCTCGCTGAGCTGGCGGTGAATCGGGCGCTGGACCGGGTTGATCCGCAGGCTTGAGACCGCGTTATCGTTCATCGCGAGCAGGCTCACTCCTACAGGGGAACGCATTCCAAATTGTAGGAGTGAGCCTGCTCGCGATGGCGGCGGAACATTCACCACAAAATCCAGGCACAAAAAAACCGGCGATCATTCACTGATCGCCGGTTTTTCATTCAGCCCATATCAATTCACTGCATCAGCACTTCAATCGAGCCATCGGCGGTCAGGCTGACCTGGCTGGTGCCGGCTTCAACTTCTGGCGTGACCGGTGCCGAATCCGCCATGCCGGCGGCTTTCATCATCATCGGGGCGCGCATGTACGGTTGCGGGAAGCCATTGCTGTTGAGGTTCAGGTTGACGATTTTGTAGCCCTTGCCGCCCAGTGCATCGGTGGCCAGTTGCGCGCGGGCCTTGAAGGCGATGACGGCTTCTTTCAGCAACTTGTCCTCGCTGGCCTTGCGGGTCGGCTCGGCGATGGCGAAGTCCATGCCGCCCATTTTCAGGTCGGTCAGCAGTTCGCCGGTGAGTTTGGACAGGGCGGCGAAGTCGGCGCTTTCCAGGCGCAGTTCGGCGCGTTCACGCCAACCGGTGATTTTCTGGCCCTTGGTGTCGTAGATCGGGTAGCTGTTGCGGCTGCCCTGGCGCAGGGTGATGTCTTTGACTTGCTTGGCCTGGGCCAGTGCCTTGTTCATGGTGGTGCTGACGTCGGCGGCGAGTTTGGCCGGGTCGGTGTTTTGCGCTTCGGTGTAGAGCGTCACGATCATCAGGTCGCGGGCCACTTCCTGGCTGACTTCGGCGCGCAGGGAGATCTGGTTGTAGTGCAGCTCATCGGCGGCCAGCGCCGGAAGGCTGGCGATGCTGCCGACGGTCAGGGCGAGAAGGGCGGCGCTGCGGCGAAAGGTGTGCATGAAAGCTCCTTGATGAGGGCGCAGGTGCTGGATCGGGGGGCCTGCGTGAAACCATCAGACTCTAGCTTTTATGCTCCGGTTCGCCCAGTTACAACTTCTATACAGATGTCCGCAAGTTGAAAGCACTCTGTGGTGAGGGGATTTATCCCCGATGGGTGGCGAAGCCGCCCAAATGCTGCAACTAGATTTATTTCAGGAGAATGGGGGCGCAGGTTTTACGACTGCTGCGCAGCCGATCGGGGATGAATCCCCTCACCACAGTTGATCTCTTCATGCCTCGGAATTTCGTGTGAGGTAGCCGATTTTTCTGGTAGCGCCATGTGGTCATTTGCCGCACTTTCGCCTCTCAAAGGCGCGGCTTGGTTATACTCCGTGCGATCCGCCTGGAGCGCTCATCAGGAGAGCTCATGCTCGCCCCCGTACAACTGACTTCCGCCACTCGCCAGAACCTCTGGCGGCTGACCTTCATTCGCACCCTGGTGCTCGCCGCGCAGGCCGGTTCCGTCGGCCTGGCCTACTGGCTGCAACTGCTGCCGTTGCCGTGGGTGCAACTGGCGATGACCCTCGGCTGCTCGATTCTGCTGTGCGTGTTCACCGCCGTGCGCCTGCGTACTTCATGGCCGGTGACTGAACTCGAATACGCCCTGCAACTGGCCTGCGATCTGGTGATCCACAGTGCGTTGCTGTATTTCTCCGGCGGTTCGACCAACCCGTTCGTTTCCTACTATCTGGTGCCGCTGACCATCGCGGCGGTGACGCTGCCGTGGCGTTATTCGGTGATTCTGTCGGGTATCGCGCTGGCGCTGTACACCGTGATGCTCACGCGTTTCTACCCGTTGGAAACTCTGCCGGTGGCCCGCGAGAACCTGCAGATCTACGGCATGTGGCTGAGCTTCGCGCTGGCGGCTGCGGTCATCACGTTTTTCGCTGCGCGCATGGCTGAAGAGCTGCGTCGTCAGGAAGAGTTGCGGGCGATTCGCCGCGAAGAAGGCCTGCGCGATCAGCAATTGCTCGCCGTCGCCACTCAGGCGGCCGGCGCCGCGCATGAACTCGGCACGCCGCTGGCGACCATGAGTGTGTTGCTCAAGGAAATGCAGCAGGATCATCCCGACGCGATGCTGCAGGACGACCTCAAGGTGCTGCAGGACCAGGTCAAACTCTGCAAAGAAACCCTGCAGCAACTGGTGCGCGCCGCCGAAGCCAACCGTCGTATGGCCGTGGAGATGCAGGACGTCACCCAATGGCTCGACGAAGCGCTGAACCGCTGGCACCTGATGCGTCCGGAAGCCAGTTACCGTTTCCAGCGTCTCGGCCAGGGCACGGTGCCGCGCATGGCGCCGCCGCCGGACCTGACCCAGGCGCTGCTCAACCTGCTGAACAATGCCGCCGACGCTTGCCCGGAAAATCTTCAGGTGACGCTGGACTGGGACGCGGAAACCGTGACCATCAGCATTCGTGACCACGGCGCCGGTGTGCCGCTGGCCATCGCCGAGCAGATCGGCAAACCGTTTTTTACCACCAAGGGCAAAGGTTTCGGCCTGGGCCTGTTTTTGAGCAAGGCCAGCGTGACACGCGCCGGCGGCTCAGTGAAACTCTATAGTCATGAGGAAGGCGGCACGCTCACCGAGCTGCGCCTGCCCCACGGCGCCCGAGGAGACCAACATGAGTGACGAAATCCAAGTCGAAGGCGAAGAACTGCCGCATTTGCTGCTGGTCGACGACGACGCAACGTTCACCCGAGTAATGGCCCGTGCCATGGCTCGTCGTGGCTTTCGCGTCAGCACCGCCGGTTCCGCCGAAGAAGGCCTGACCATCGCCCAGGCCGACCTGCCGGACTACGCCGCGCTGGACCTGAAAATGGACGGCGACTCCGGCCTGGTGCTGCTGCCCAAGCTGCTGGAGCTGGACCCGGAAATGCGCGTGGTGATCCTCACCGGTTATTCGAGCATTGCTACCGCGGTCGAAGCGATCAAGCGCGGCGCCTGCAACTACCTGTGCAAACCGGCCGACGCCGATGACGTACTGGCCGCGCTGCTCTCCGAGCACGCCGACCTCGACAGTCTGGTGCCGGAAAACCCGATGTCGGTTGACCGTCTGCAATGGGAGCACATCCAGCGTGTGCTGACCGAACACGAAGGCAACATTTCCGCCACTGCCCGCGCCCTGGGCATGCACCGCCGCACCCTGCAGCGCAAGCTGCAGAAGCGCCCGGTTCGTCGTTGAGAGGTTTTCTGGCCGAATGAGCTGGATTGAATGAAACAGGCGCTACCCTGCATTCGGGTAGCGCCTTGGGTTCAATCTACAACCGTGAAGAATGTTTTTGGCGATGAGTATTGTTTTTCACCCAGTGTCGCTTTGCATTGCGCGTAGAGATCCAGCCCCAACCAGCTTTCCAAGGTAGCTTTTGATACCGGGAGAATAAGCTCGTTGTTTTTACCGCCTTTCTGTTCGGATTTCTTTCCGGAGGCATAACCGATCCAGGCAGCATCGATATGAACCTCGGAGTTTTTGGACCCGAATGTGAATGTAGTTCCCGAATCCCCGAGCTTGCTGATAGACAGTTTGCCATTCCTGATCGAATCGCTGGTTGGAGCATTAAGCGGGTTTTCTTCTTTGTTCATGACCAATTCCTTTCGTTGTCAGAGGGGTAAGCTGCTCTCCTGATTCACAGCGAATTCCTTGCAGGAGGCCAGCCCAGTTGATCAGCCTGAATAGCCCCCCTCTACTGTCAACTCTGACAGTCCCGATGAACGGTACGTGCGCTCGCTGCGATACTGAAACCCCCATCAATCTGAACAATCCCTGAATGAGCCAGTCCCACTCTGGCGATAAAACGAACCGATCAACTATGATCGGTGCGTGTCTGTTCTTTTCTTTATCGAGCCTTTTCCATGAATCAGAACGCTGAATATTCCGCGGTCAACGATGCTGTGCGCGGGCAGTTTTTTCGCAAGGTGTGGGCGATCATCACGCCCTACTGGCGCAGTGAAGAGAAGGGCAAGGCCTGGACGCTGCTGATTGCGGTGATCGCGCTCTCGCTGCTGAGCGTGGGCATCTCGGTGTGGTTCAACACCTGGTACAAGGACTTCTACAACGCCCTGCAAAAGAAGGATGAAGCGGCGTTCTGGCGCTTGATTCTGTATTTTTGCGGCATTGCGGCCGTGGCGATTGTCGGTGCCGTGTACCGGCTGTATCTGACCCAGATGCTGACGATTCGCTGGCGGGCCTGGCTCACCGAAAAGCATTTCTCCCGTTGGCTTGCCGACAAGAATTACTACCAGCTGGAGCAGGGCGGTTACACCGATAACCCGGACCAGCGGATTTCAGAAGACCTCAACAAGTTCACCGCCACCACCTTAAGCCTGGGTATTGGCTTGCTGAGCAATGTCGTCAGTCTGGTGTCTTTTTCGATCATCCTCTGGGGTGTATCGGGCAGCATCGAAGTGTTCGGGGTTACGATTCCCGGTTACATGTTCTGGTGTGTGCTGATTTACGCAGGGGTGGGTAGTTGGCTGACGCATTTGATCGGTCGGCGCTTGATCGGCCTGAACAACAGACAACAGCGTTTCGAGGCTGACCTGCGTTTCTCCATGGTTCGAATTCGTGAGAATGCCGAGAGCATCGCGTTGTACAACGGCGAGCCGAACGAGAACCGCCGGCTGAGCAGCCGTTTCGGTCTGGTCTGGCACAACTTCTGGGACATCATGAAAGTGTCCAAACGACTGACCTTCTTTACCGCCGGCTACAGCCAAGCAGCCGTGATCTTTCCGTTTATCGTTGCGGCGCCGCGTTACTTCGCCGGCAAGATCGAGCTGGGTGAACTGATGCAAATCAGCTCGGCATTCGGCAACGTCCAGGAGAGTTTCAGCTGGTTCATCAGCGCCTATCAAGAGCTGGCCTCGTGGCGCGCCACCTGTGATCGTCTGCTGAGTTTCCGTCAGGCCATGACCGATAACGAACAGCGTACGCCGGCCATCGACGTGCAGAATCAGGGCAGTGAATTGCAAGTGCACAACCTCGGTCTGGACTTGGCTGATGGTCGTCATCTGCTGACCAGCGCCGACATGACAGTCGAGCCGGGTGAGCGGGTGATGCTCAGCGGCCGATCCGGCAGCGGCAAGTCGACGTTGCTGCGGGCGATGGGGCATCTGTGGCCGGCGGGCCACGGCAACATCCGGCTGCCGGCGGCGCGTTACCTGTTCCTGCCGCAGAAACCGTACCTGCCGATCGGCACCTTGCGCGAGGCCTTGAGTTATCCACAGCCGGGCGATACCTATGCGCCGGAGCGCTACGCCGAGGTGCTGGAAACTTGCCGACTGCCGCATCTGGTTGCGCGTCTGGACGAAGCCAATCACTGGCAGCGCATGCTGTCGCCGGGTGAGCAGCAACGCCTGGCTTTCGCCCGTGCCATGCTTTACGCACCGCAATGGCTGTACATGGACGAAGCGACGTCGGCGATGGATGAAGAGGATGAGGCAACGTTGTATCAGGCGCTGATCGATCAGTTGCCGGGCCTGAGCATCGTCAGCGTCGGCCACCGCAGCAGCCTGAAGCGTTTCCACCCTAGACATGTGCGGATCGACAGCGGGCATCTGGTGGAGCAGGCCGTGACCGCTTGATCACCACAACCCCCTGTGGGAGCGGGCTTGCTCGCGAAGGCGTCTCTTCAGTCGACAAATCGGTTGCCTGACACACCGCCTTCGCGAGCAAGCCCGCTCCCACATGGGGTAATGTGAGGCGGGATGTGATCGTACAACCCGCCTGCGCTATGATGCCCACCAAGCCGAATTTTCGAGACCAGACGTTGACCATGGAAAACCCGATCGACACTCCACGCCTCCCACGCAAGCGCCGCAGCCTGGCTCAGGAGCTGGTGACGGTGCTGACCGAGCAGATCCGCGACGGTCTGCTCAAGCGCGGCGACAAATTGCCCACCGAGTCGGCGATCATGCAGGAGCACGGCGTCAGCCGCACCGTGGTGCGCGAGGCGATCTCCCGTTTGCAGGCCGCCGGCCAGGTGGAAACCCGCCACGGCATCGGCACCTTTGTGCTCGACACGCCGAGCCCCAGCGGTTTCCGCATCGACCCGGCCACGGTCGTCACCCTGCGTGACGTGCTGGCGATTCTCGAATTGCGCATCAGCCTGGAAGTGGAGTCCGCCGGCCTCGCCGCGCAACGCCGCAGCTCCGAACAACTGGCGACCATGCGCGCCGCCCTCGATGCGCTGAACGACAGCGTGGCCCACGCCAGCGATGCGGTGGCCTCGGACTTCGCCTTCCACCTGGAAATCGCCCTGTCCACCGGCAACCGCTACTTCACAGACATCATGACCCACCTGGGTACCAGCATCATTCCGCGTACGCGGCTGAATTCGGCGCGCCTGGCCCATGATGATCAGCAGCACTACATGAATCGTCTGAGCCGTGAGCACGAAGAGATTTATGACGCAATTGCCCGCCAGGATTCCGATGCGGCGCGGGCGGCCATGCGTCTGCACTTGACCAACAGCCGCGAAAGACTGCGCCAGGCTCATGAAGAGGCGCAGGCGCAGCGCGGATGAGTTTGCAGGTTTGATTCATGTGTTGATTGATCTACCGCTTTCGCGAGCAAGCCCGCTCCCACCCTGGATTTTCGGCAAGCCCGGACTTTGAGTTCAGCCGAGATCCATTGTGGGAGCGGGCTTGCTCGCGAAGGGGCCCGTGAATTCAGCGCGGCAATATCGAGCGATCCACCCTCACTGCCAGTTGCGCTTGCCCCGGCTTGGCAGCAAACGCCACCTCGCCTGATTGATCCACAATACCCCGCGCAATCGGCTTGCCATCTGCCAGCAACTCCAGCGGTGCACCTTGCAGCGACTGTCCCGACGCCAGTTCCAGTTTCAATCTGATCGTCATGCCCATTCTCCTTGATTGACGTTGCCGCTCGGGTGGTAGTCCTTGAGCAGCAGGTAGGTGCTCCAGCCCCACCAGTTGTCGACGGTGGCGGTGTCGTTGAGGTTGTTCACATCTTTGCGGCGCAAGACTTTGCCGCCCTCGACGCGGAACAGCGGCGCGAAGTTATTGGAAATATTCAGCACCGCCGTCAGGTCGGGCACGCGTTGCAGTGCGGCGAATGTGGACGGGGCGGGCAGCGTGCCGCTCAAGTAAGCGGCAAACACCTCATCCGCCGAGGCCTGCACCGCCAGATTGACCTGGGTGCGGTTGTCCGCGTCGCTGGCTTCGAAGTAGCGCTTGTCGCCGTACGCGCGCCATTGATCGCCATGGGCGTTGCGCACCTTGAGGCCGAATTTGCTGTCCTCGTCGTGCATGAAACGGGTGATCAGTGAACCCAGATCGCTCGGGGTCACCACTGCGGCAAGCTCCTTGCGCGGTACTCGCAAGTGGCCGGATGAGAACAGGTCAGTGAGGAAGTGGTCGGCAAACGCGTTCATCGCGTAGGCGCGCTCCAGTTGCTGTCTATCCTGACTGGCGCGGGCGGCGATGGCGGTTTGCAGGGCGGCGGTGTGACCGGCGATATAGGCCAGTCTCGCCCATTCGCCGAAGTGGTCGGCGTTGTTCGCCGCCAGTTTCAGATAACGCCCGAGCGGGATCAGCGCGGAGACGAAACTGCCGCCACCGGTGATCTTGTTCCACTCTTCGGACAACGTATCTCCCAGTGCGTCGTAGGCTTCGTGCGCCGGTTTACCGTCCTGGATCGCTTGTTTAACCGCGTCGATCTCTTTTTGCATGACCGCGAGAATCTGCGTGGCCTCGGCGCGCGAGGCCGGCAGTGCTGCGAGGGAGTCGAAGGCGGCATTGAACCGGTTCAGGCGATCGGCCGGTGTCGCACCTTCGTTGATCGGTCGATCAACCACGCCGTAGAAATCACCGCCCAGCGCCAGCACCTGACCGTAGGTCAGCGCGAGGCCGTTGGGCAGGTGCAAGGGCACGTTTTGCGCGCGGATCGGTTCAGCGTTTTCAGCAAGGCGCAGCAGGGTGTTGTCGCCGATGGCCGTGTGTTCGCCACCTTCGAAGCGCAGTTTAGGCTTGCCTTTGAGGGTGTTGCCGGGCAGGGCGCTTAGCGGTTCGACATCGCTGTGGGCGTCGGCGATGTGCAACACCAGATGCGGATTGTCGGCGCTGAAGTGGATGCCGTTTTCCGTGAAAAGATCATCGAAACGAGCGATCAGCGGTTTGGGTCTTTCCTGTGGATTTGGGTGCGGTTCGGACATTTCTTGCTCCTTGATATGTCGTCGGTGGATTTATTTTTAGCTGTATGGATATACAGTTAAATCGAGCCTAGCCCAGATTTTTCCTACGTCAAGAACGAATCTTGTCCGACAAAAAGTGTGAGGCGACGATGAAATGCAGTTGACGGTTGTCTTTTAAGTTGTACGATGACCTACAACTTCAGCGCTGGCTGAACCATAAAACTCACAAAAAATGTTGCTACCCAGGGTGTTCGAAAAATGAATCCACAAGAACTGAAGTCCATCCTCTCCGCCGGTCTGCTGTCGTTCCCGGTCACCGATTTCAATGCCCAGGGCGATTTCAACCGCGCTGGCTACATCAAACGTCTGGAATGGCTGGCCCCGTACGGCGCGTCGGCACTGTTCGCCGCCGGCGGCACCGGTGAGTTCTTCTCCCTGGCAGCCAGCGAATACTCGGAAATCATCAAGACCGCGGTCGATACCTGCGCCACCAGCGTGCCGATTCTGGCCGGTGTCGGCGGCTCGACCCGTCAAGCCATCGAGTACGCCCAGGAAGCCGAGCGTCTGGGCGCCAAAGGTCTGTTGCTGCTGCCGCATTACCTGACCGAAGCCAGCCAGGACGGCGTTGCCGCCCACGTTGAAGCGGTGTGCAAATCGGTGAACATCGGCGTGGTGGTCTACAACCGCAACGTCTGCCGCCTGACCGCGCCACTGCTGGAACGTCTGGCCGAGCGTTGCCCGAACCTGATCGGCTACAAGGACGGTCTGGGCGATATCGAGTTGATGGTGTCGATCCGTCGCCGCCTCGGTGATCGCTTCAGCTACCTCGGCGGCCTGCCGACCGCTGAAGTCTATGCCGCCGCCTACAAGGCGCTGGGCGTGCCTGTTTACTCGTCGGCGGTGTTCAACTTCATCCCGAAAACCGCGATGGATTTCTACCACGCGATTGCTCGCGAAGATCACGCCACCGTCGGCAAGATCATCGACGACTTCTTCCTGCCGTACCTCGACATCCGCAACCGCAAAGCCGGTTATGCCGTGAGCATCGTCAAGGCAGGCGCCAAGATCGCCGGCTATGACGCAGGCCCGGTGCGCGCACCGCTGACCGACCTGACCGGCGAAGAGTACGAAATGCTCGCTGCGCTGATCGACAAGCAAGGCGCGCAATAAACACCGACCCACAAGGCCGCTGAGCAATCAGCGGCTTTTGCGTAGAGAGGAGAATTTTCTGTGGCTGATTCCAAGCGTTACGACAACTACATCAACGGTGAATGGGTCGCCGGTGCCGACTACTCGGCCAACATCAACCCGTCCGAGTTGAGCGACACCATCGGCGATTACGCCAAGGCTGACCTGACTCAGGTTAACGCCGCTATCGATGCGGCCCGCACCGCGTTCCCGGCGTGGTCGACTTCGGGCATTCAGGCCCGTCACGATGCTCTGGATAAAGTCGGCACGGAAATCCTCGCCCGTCGCGAAGAACTCGGCACCCTGCTGGCCCGGGAAGAGGGCAAGACCCTGCCCGAAGCCATCGGCGAAGTGACCCGCGCCGGCAATATTTTCAAGTTTTTCGCCGGTGAATGCCTGCGTCTGTCCGGCGATTACGTGCCGTCGGTGCGCCCGGGCGTCAACGTTGAAGTGACCCGCGAAGCCCTCGGCGTGGTCGGTCTGATCACCCCGTGGAACTTCCCGATTGCCATCCCGGCATGGAAGATTGCTCCGGCATTGGCCTACGGCAACTGCGTGGTGCTGAAACCTGCGGATCTGGTGCCGGGTTGTGCCTGGGCGCTGGCGGAAATTATCTCCCGTGCAGGCTTCCCGGCCGGCGTGTTCAACCTGGTGATGGGCAGCGGTCGAGTGGTCGGCGAAGCGCTGGTCAACAGCCCGAAAGTCGATGGCATCAGCTTTACCGGTTCGGTGGGCGTGGGTCGGCAGATCGCTGTTAATTGCGTGTCGCGCCAGGCCAAGGTGCAGCTGGAAATGGGCGGCAAGAACCCGCAGATCATTCTCGACGACGCCGACCTCAAACAAGCGGTCGAGCTCTCGGTGCAGAGCGCGTTCTATTCCACCGGCCAGCGTTGCACGGCGTCGAGCCGCCTGATCGTCACCGCCGGGATTCACGACAAATTCGTCGAGGCCATGGCCGAGCGCATGCAGTCGATCAAGGTCGGCCACGCGCTGAAATCCGGCACCGACATCGGTCCGGTGGTCTCCCAGGCGCAGCTGGAACAGGACATGAAGTACATCGACATCGGCCAGTCCGAAGGTGCACGTCTGGTCAGCGGCGGTGGTCTGGTGACCTGCGACACCGAAGGCTACTTCCTCGCGCCAACGCTGTTTGCCGACAGCGAGGCGTCGATGCGCATCAGCCGTGAAGAGATCTTCGGCCCGGTGGCCAACGTCGTTCGCGTGGCTGATTACGAGGCGGCGCTGGCGATGGCCAACGACACCGAGTTCGGTCTGTCGGCTGGTATCGCCACCACGTCGCTGAAGTACGCCAACCACTTCAAGCGCCATTCGCAGGCGGGGATGGTGATGGTCAACCTGCCGACCGCCGGTGTCGATTACCACGTTCCGTTCGGTGGCCGTAAGGGTTCATCCTATGGCTCACGTGAGCAAGGCCGCTATGCGCAAGAGTTCTACACCGTAGTGAAAACCGCCTACATCGGTTCCTGATACAGCAATACCCCTGTAGGAGCTGCCGAAGGCTGCGATCTTTGCTTTTGAAGATCAAAAGATCGCAGCCTTCGGCAACTCCTACAGGGAATACATGCAGCACAACAGATTCACCCGCGCATAAAAATAATCAGTGGGAGTACATCTACATGCAATCGTCCAAGCCGACTCACGTCCGCTATTTGATCCTGCTCATGCTGTTCCTGGTGACCACGATCAACTACGCCGACCGCGCGACCATCGCCATCGCCGGTTCCAGCCTGCAAAAAGACCTCGGCATCGACGCGGTCACCCTCGGCTACATCTTCTCCGCTTTCGGTTGGGCCTATGTTGCCGGGCAGATTCCCGGTGGCTGGCTGCTCGATCGCTTCGGCTCGAAAAAAGTCTATGCCCTGAGCATTTTCACCTGGTCGCTGTTCACCGTGCTGCAAGGCTTTGTCGGTGAATTCGGCATGTCCACGGCGATCGTTGCGCTGTTCATGCTGCGCTTTCTGGTGGGCCTGGCCGAGGCGCCATCCTTTCCCGGCAACGCGCGCATTGTCGCGGCCTGGTTCCCGACTGCGGAACGCGGTACCGCCTCGGCGATCTTCAACTCGGCGCAATACTTCGCCACCGTGCTGTTCGCACCGCTGATGGGCTGGATCGTGTATCGCTTCGGCTGGGAGCACGTGTTCATCGTCATGGGCATCCTCGGTATCATCTTCTCGCTGGTCTGGCTCAAGGTTATCCACAGCCCGCGTCAACATCCGCTGGCCAACGAAGCCGAAGTGCAGTTCATCGCCGACAACGGCGGCATGGTCGACATGGACGTCAAGCAAGGCAAAAAATCCGACGGTCCGAAGTGGGATTACATCCGTCAGTTGCTGACCAACCGCATGATGCTCGGTGTATATCTGGGTCAGTACTGCATCAACGGCATCACCTATTTCTTCCTGACCTGGTTCCCGGTGTACCTGGTGCAGGAGCGCGGCATGACTATTCTCAAAGCCGGTTTCATTGCCTCGCTGCCGGCGATCTGCGGTTTCATCGGTGGCGTGCTTGGCGGGGTGATTTCCGATTACTTGCTGCGCAAAGGGCATTCGCTGACCTTCGCCCGCAAGGCACCGATCATCGCCGGTCTGCTGGTATCCAGCAGCATCGTCGCCTGCAACTATGTTGATGTGGAATGGATGGTGGTCGGCTTCATGGCCTTGGCATTCTTCGGCAAAGGCGTGGGCGCGTTGGGCTGGGCAGTGGTGTCCGACACCTCGCCGAAACAGATCGCCGGTTTGAGCGGTGGCCTGTTCAACACCTTTGGCAACATCGCCTCGATTACCACGCCGATCGTGATTGGCTACATCATCAGCTCCACCGGTTCGTTCAAGTGGGCGCTGGTGTTCGTCGGTGCCAACGCACTGGTCGCGGTGTTCAGCTACCTGGTGATCGTCGGCCCGATCAAACGTGTGGTGCTCAAAGAGCCGCCAACCAACGGTGGTTCTGAAATCACCGGCAAATTGTCTCAAGCGCATTCCTGAGGAGCGGCGTCATGCAGTTGATTGAACATTCCGACTCGCCGCGCTACATCCGCCTGCACGAGCGGGACAACGTAGTGATTGTGGTCAACGACCAGGGCGTACCGGCCGGCACCGAGTTCCCGGACGGTCTGGTGACCGTGGATTTTGTGCCGCAGAGCCACAAGGTCACCCTCGAGGACATTCCCGAGGGCGGCCAGGTGATTCGCTACGGCCAGACCATCGGCTACGCGTTGCAGCCGATCCCGCGTGGCAGCTGGGTCAAGGAAGATCAACTGCGCATGCCGACCGCGCCGCCGCTGGACAGCCTGCCGCTGTCCACCGAGGTGCCTGCCGCGCAGGCCCCGCTGGAAGGCTTCACGTTCGAGGGTTATCGCAACGCCGACGGCACCGTCGGCACGCGCAATATTCTCGGGATCACCACCACGGTGCAGTGCGTGACCGGCGTGCTCGATCACGCGGTGAAACGCATCAAGGACGAGTTGCTGCCGAAATATCCGCATGTCGATGACGTGGTGGCGCTGACCCACAGTTACGGCTGCGGCGTGGCGATCACCGCCACTGACGCCTATATACCGATCCGCACCGTGCGCAATCTGGCGCGCAACCCGAACCTGGGTGGTGAAGCGCTGGTGATCAGTCTGGGCTGCGAGAAATTGCAGGCCGGGCAGGTGATGCACGAGGACGATGCCTCGGTCGATCTCAGCGAGGCATGGCTGTATCGCCTGCAGGATTCCAGTCACGGTTTCACCGAGATGATCGAGCAGATCATGGCGCTGGCCGAAGTCCGTTTGAAGAAGCTCGACCAGCGCCGCCGCGAAACCGTGCCGGCCTCCGAGCTGATCCTCGGCATGCAGTGCGGCGGCAGCGATGCGTTCTCCGGCATCACCGCCAACCCGGCGCTGGGTTATGCCTCGGACTTGCTGCTGCGCGCAGGGGCGACGGTGATGTTTTCCGAAGTCACCGAAGTGCGCGATGCGATTTATCTGCTGACTTCCCGTGCCGAAACCAAAACCCTGGCGCAGGAACTGGTGCGTGAGATGGACTGGTACGACCGCTATCTGGCCAAGGGCGAAGCGGATCGCAGTGCCAACACTACACCGGGCAACAAGAAGGGTGGGTTGTCGAACATTGTCGAGAAGTCGCTAGGTTCGATCGTCAAATCCGGTAGCAGCGCGATCAATGGCGTGCTCGGCCCGGGCGAGCGTTTCAAGCAGAAGGGTTTGATTTTCTGCGCCACGCCGGCGAGTGATTTTGTCTGCGGCACCTTGCAGTTGGCAGCGGGGATGAACCTGCATGTGTTCACCACTGGGCGGGGTACGCCGTATGGTTTGGCGATGGCGCCGGTGGTCAAGGTCTCGACGCGTACGGAATTGGCGCAGCGCTGGCCGGACCTGATTGACATCGATGCCGGTCGGATTGCCACCGGGCGCGCGACCATCGAGGAATTGGGCTGGGAGTTGTTCCACTACTACCTGGATGTGGCGAGCGGCAAGCAGCAGACGTGGGCGGAGAAGCACAAGCTGCATAACGACATCACCCTGTTCAATCCGGCGCCGATTACCTGATGGTTTGTGAGGCAAAAGCTACCCTCACCCCAACCCTCTCCCGGTGTATGTACCGGAGACATGGTGGACAGGTGTTCGGAGACATGGTGGACACTTTTTAATAGACACATTGCTCATCGCCAAGGAGATGACCTG
>NZ_JAFLXF010000013.1:0-191522 GCF_019891575.1 Pseudomonas sp. MIS38 | reverse complement strand
CGTAGCTCAGTTGGTAGAGCACGGGATTGTGACTCCCGTTGTCGTGGGTTCGATCCCCATCGTCCACCCCATATTTCGAAAGGCGCCAGATTTAACAGTCTGGCGCCTTTTTTGTTTTACGGCTGGTGGTTTGTCGCGCAGCGTTTCGGGTCGAAGGGCAGGGCGTTTCGTCGTGTTCAGGGGCTTGCTGTCAGCGTGCCGACCGCCGGCCATGTTCGCGGGATCAGCCGTCAGGGAGATGGCTCGCAGTCTCTTCTATATATAGAAGCGGTTGAAGCAGAGCCTTGGCGTGATGGTCTTTATTCGTCTTCGAGGTGGAGTGCATTGCTGCATTCACACCTATAAATGGCCTGCTGTTTTTTTACCCGTTTTCAGTAGGGTGACTTCTTGAGTTTGACCCACTAGAATGCATGCCCTTGATTCTGGGGTCGGAAACGGCCGGCTAACGTCTGTGCAACGAGGAATATCCATGCAAGTTTCTGTTGAAAATACTACTGCTCTTGAGCGCCGCATGAGCGTCACCGTGCCGGCTGAGCGCATTGAGAGCCAGGTCAACAAGCGTCTGCAGCAGACTGCCCAAAAGGCCAAGATTGCTGGCTTCCGTCCAGGCAAAGTGCCAATGAGCGAAATCAAGCGCCGTTTCGGTGCTGACGCTCGTCAGGAAGCTGTTGGTGATGTCATCCAGTCCTCCTTCTACGAAGCCGTGGTTGAGCAGAAGCTGAACCCTGCCGGTTCGCCTTCGATCGAGCCGAAGTCGCTGGAAGCTGGCAAAGACCTGGAATACGTTGCCGTATTCGAAGTGTTCCCTGAGTTCACCGTTGCCGGTTTCGACGGCATCACTGTCGAGCGCCTGAGCGCTGAAGTGGCTGACGCCGATCTGGACAAGATGCTGGACATCCTGCGCAAGCAGAACACCCGTTTTGAAGTGGCCGATCGTGCCGCTCAGAACGAAGACCAGCTGAACATTGATTTCGTTGGCAAGGTTGACGGCGAAGTCTTCGCTGGCGGCTCGGCCAAAGGCACTCAGCTGGTGCTGGGTTCCGGTCGCATGATCCCGGGCTTCGAAGAAGGCCTGGTGGGCGCTAAAGCGGGCGAAGAGCGCGTTCTGAACCTGACCTTCCCTGAGGACTATCAGAACCTGGACCTGGCCGGCAAAACCGCCGAGTTCACCGTGACGGTCAACACCGTTTCCGAGCCTAAGCTGCCAGAGCTGAACGAAGAGTTCTTCGCTCAATTCGGCATCAAGGAAAGCGGCATCGACGGTTTCCGCACCGAAGTTCGCAAGAACATGGAGCGTGAGCTGCGTCAGGCCATCAAGTCCAAGGTAAAAAATCAGGTAATGGACGGTCTGCTGGCCACCAACCCGATCGAAGTGCCGAAGGCTCTGCTGTCCAACGAAGTTGACCGTCTGCGTGTGCAGGCGGTTCAGCAGTTCGGTGGCAACATCAAGCCTGACCAACTGCCGGCCGAGCTGTTCGAAGAGCAAGCCAAGCGCCGTGTAGTGCTGGGTCTGATCGTGGCCGAAGTGGTCAAGCAATTCGACCTGAAGCCTGACGAAGCCCGCGTTCGCGAAATGATTCAGGAAATGGCTTCGGCTTACCAGGAACCTGAGCAGGTCGTGTCCTGGTACTACAAGAACGAGCAGCAACTGAACGAAGTTCGTTCGGTTGTGCTGGAAGAACAAGTTGTGGATACTGTTCTGCAGAAAGCTAGCGTGACCGACAAATCGGTCTCTTACGAAGAAGCGGTCAAGCCGGTAGAAGCTCCAAAAGCCGACTGATTGTTTTTGCGTTAAGAAGTACACACATAAGCCAGCCTTCGAGCTGGCTTATGCGTATTCAAGACATAACTATTTGGGAGTGACTGCAGAGCATGTTCCGTAATTCGTATATTCAGCAGAACTCTGATATCCAGGCCGCTGGCGGCCTGGTCCCGATGGTTGTCGAGCAATCTGCTCGTGGCGAGCGCGCCTATGACATCTACTCGCGCCTTCTGAAGGAGCGCGTCATTTTTCTGGTGGGTCCTGTAGAGGACTACATGGCCAACCTGATCTGTGCGCAATTGCTGTTCCTTGAAGCGGAAAACCCGGACAAGGACATCCATCTCTATATCAACTCCCCGGGCGGTTCGGTGACAGCGGGCATGTCGATCTACGACACCATGCAGTTCATCAAGCCAAACGTCTCGACGACCTGCATTGGTCAGGCGTGCAGCATGGGTGCATTCCTGCTGACGGCCGGTGCTCCAGGCAAGCGTTTCTGCCTGCCGAACTCGCGTGTGATGATTCACCAGCCACTGGGCGGTTTCCAGGGCCAGGCCTCGGATATCGAAATCCATGCCAAGGAAATCCTCTTCATTCGCGAGCGTCTGAACACGCTGATGGCCAAGCACAGCGGTCGTACGCTTGAAGAAATCGAGCGTGACACCAACCGCGACAACTTCATGAGTGCAGAAGCTGCGAAGGAATACGGCCTGATCGACGAAGTCATCAACCAGCGTCCTGCGTAAAATAAGCAGCTCAAAATAAGGTGGGTCGGCAGGTCCGACCACCAGCGGGCTTGAAAAAGCCCGCAATAGCCTTCATCTTGTGTTGCAAGCCTATCGGATTTGGATCGAACGAATGACTGACACCCGCAACGGCGAGGACAACGGCAAGCTGCTCTATTGCTCCTTCTGTGGCAAAAGCCAGCATGAAGTGCGCAAATTGATTGCCGGCCCCTCGGTCTTTATCTGCGACGAGTGCGTCGACCTGTGCAATGACATCATCCGCGAGGAGGTGCAGGAAGCACAGGCCGAAAGCAGCGCGCATAAATTGCCTTCGCCTAAAGAAATCAGCGGCATCCTTGACCAGTATGTAATCGGTCAGGAGCGTGCGAAAAAGGTTCTGGCCGTAGCGGTGTACAACCACTACAAGCGCCTGAACCAGCGTGACAAGAAGGCTGACGACGTCGAACTCGGCAAGAGCAACATCCTGCTGATCGGCCCGACAGGCTCCGGTAAAACCCTGCTGGCCGAAACACTGGCCCGCCTGCTGAACGTTCCGTTCACCATCGCTGACGCAACCACCCTCACCGAGGCCGGTTACGTAGGTGAAGATGTCGAGAACATCATTCAGAAATTGCTGCAAAAGTGCGATTACGACGTGGAAAAGGCCCAGATGGGCATTGTCTATATCGACGAAATCGACAAGATTTCCCGCAAGTCCGACAACCCGTCGATCACCCGCGATGTTTCCGGTGAAGGCGTGCAGCAGGCCTTGCTCAAGTTGATCGAAGGCACGGTCGCTTCCGTTCCACCGCAAGGTGGTCGCAAGCATCCGCAGCAGGAATTCCTGCAGGTCGACACCCGTAACATCCTGTTCATCTGCGGTGGTGCGTTCTCTGGTCTGGAAAAGGTTATTCAAAACCGTTCCACCAAGGGCGGCATCGGTTTCAACGCAGAAGTGCGCAGCAAGGAAGAAGGCAAGAAAGTCGGTGAATCCCTGCGTGAAGTCGAGCCTGACGATCTGGTCAAGTTCGGTCTGATCCCGGAATTCGTCGGTCGTCTGCCGGTTCTTGCGACGCTGGACGAGCTCGACGAGGCTGCGTTGATGCAGATCCTCACCGAGCCGAAAAATGCTCTGACCAAACAGTATGCCAAGCTGTTCGAGATGGAAGGCGTGGATCTGGAGTTCCGGACCGACGCACTGAAATCGGTCGCCAAGCGTGCCCTGGAACGTAAAACCGGTGCCCGTGGCCTGCGTTCGATTCTCGAAGGTGTGCTGCTCGACACGATGTACGAAATCCCCTCGCAGTCCGAGGTGAGCAAAGTCGTCATCGATGAAAGCGTGATTGAAGGCAAGTCCAAGCCACTGTATATCTACGAAAACAGTGAGCCGACGGCCAAGGCAGCGCCGGACGCGTAAGCGTCCACACTGCCGGAACAAAGAAGGGGCCTTCGGGCCTCTTTTTTTTTATGTCGTTTTTTACATCCGCTTTGCGCTTGTTTTTTTTCAAGGCAGCCCCCATCTTGGTTTCAAGTTTAATTCCATCTGATTACGGCCATATGGCCGCCGTAGAGGCGAAATCATGAAGACAACCATCGAATTGCCTCTCCTGCCATTGCGTGATGTCGTGGTTTATCCGCACATGGTTATCCCGCTGTTCGTGGGGCGCGAGAAATCCATCGAAGCCCTCGAGGCCGCGATGACGGGCGACAAGCAGATCCTGCTGCTGGCCCAGAGAAACCCGGCTGACGATGATCCCGGTGAAGACGCTCTCTATCGCGTAGGTACTATCGCCACTGTGTTGCAGCTGCTGAAGCTGCCGGACGGCACCGTCAAGGTTCTGGTCGAAGGTGAGCAGCGCGGTGCTGTAGAGCGCTTCAGCGAAGTCGACGGGCATTGCCGCGCCGAAGTCTCGCTGATCGACGAAGTCGACGCCGCCGAGCGCGAATCCGAAGTGTTCGTGCGCAGCCTGCTGTCGCAGTTCGAACAATACGTGCAGTTGGGCAAGAAGGTCCCGGCTGAGGTCCTGTCGTCGCTCAACAGCATTGATGAGCCTGGTCGCCTGGTTGACACCATGGCCGCGCACATGGCGCTGAAGATCGAGCAGAAGCAGGAAATCCTCGAAATCATCGATCTGTCGGCCCGGGTCGAGCACGTGCTCGCCTTGCTGGATGCCGAAATCGATCTGCTGCAAGTTGAAAAACGCATTCGCGGCCGCGTCAAAAAGCAAATGGAGCGCAGCCAGCGCGAGTACTACCTGAATGAGCAGATGAAGGCCATTCAGAAAGAGCTGGGCGACGGTGACGAAGGTCACAATGAAATCGAAGAGCTGAAAAAGCGCATCGATGCTGCCGGCCTGCCGAAAGATGCCTTGGCCAAAGCCACCGCCGAGCTGAACAAGCTCAAGCAAATGTCGCCGATGTCCGCTGAAGCCACCGTGGTGCGCTCCTACATCGACTGGCTGGTGCAGGTGCCGTGGAAGGCGCAAAGCAAGGTACGCCTCGACCTGGCGCGTGCTGAAGACATTCTCGACGCCGATCACTACGGTCTCGAAGAGGTCAAGGAGCGCATCCTTGAATACCTCGCCGTGCAGAAGCGCGTGAAGAAGATCCGTGGCCCGGTGCTGTGCCTGGTGGGTCCTCCTGGCGTGGGTAAGACCTCGCTGGCAGAGTCGATTGCCCACGCCACCAACCGTAAATTTGTGCGTATGGCCCTCGGTGGCGTGCGTGATGAAGCGGAAATTCGTGGTCATCGTCGGACTTACATTGGTTCGATGCCAGGAAGATTGATTCAAAAGATGACAAAGGTGGGCGTACGCAACCCGCTGTTCCTGCTCGATGAAATCGACAAAATGGGCAGCGACATGCGTGGCGACCCGGCGTCGGCGTTGCTGGAAGTGCTCGATCCGGAGCAGAACCACAACTTCAACGATCACTATCTGGAAGTCGATTACGACCTGTCCGATGTGATGTTCCTGTGCACCTCGAACTCGATGAACATCCCGCCGGCATTGCTGGACCGGATGGAAGTCATTCGTCTGCCGGGCTACACCGAAGACGAAAAGATCAACATCGCCGTAAAGTACCTGTCGCCCAAGCAGATTGCCGCTAATGGTCTGAAGAAGGGTGAGCTGGAATTCGACGAGGAAGCGATCCGCGACATCATCCGTTACTACACCCGTGAAGCCGGTGTGCGTGGCCTCGAACGTCAGATAGCCAAAGTCTGCCGCAAGGCCGTGAAAGAACATGCGCTGGAAAAACGCTTCTCGGTAAAAGTGACAGCTGACCTGCTCGAACACTTCCTCGGTGTGCGTAAATTCCGCTACGGTCTGGCAGAGCAACAGGATCAGATCGGTCAGGTGACTGGCCTGGCGTGGACGCAGGTGGGCGGTGAATTGCTGACCATCGAAGCGGCTGTGGTGCCGGGTAAAGGTCAGCTGATCAAGACCGGTTCGCTTGGCGATGTAATGGTCGAATCGATCACTGCGGCGCTGACCGTTGTGCGCAGCCGTGCCAAAAGCCTGGGCATTCCGCTGGACTTCCATGAAAAGCGCGACACCCACATTCACATGCCGGAAGGGGCGACCCCGAAGGACGGTCCTAGCGCGGGTGTGGGCATGTGCACGGCACTGGTGTCAGCCTTGACCGGGATTCCGGTGCGCGCCGATGTCGCCATGACCGGCGAAATTACCCTGCGTGGCCAAGTGTTGGCGATTGGTGGTCTGAAGGAAAAACTGCTCGCGGCTCACCGTGGCGGAATCAAGATTGTGATTATTCCGGAAGAGAACGTGCGCGATCTGAAGGAGATTCCTGACAATATCAAGCAGGATCTGCAGATTAAACCGGTTAAATGGATTGACGAGGTCCTGCAAATTGCGCTGCAATACGCGCCGGAGCCCTTGCCGGATGTGGCTCCGGAGATAGTTTCCAAGGACGAAAAACGTGAGTCTGATTCAAAGGAAAGAATTAGCACGCATTAATACGTTTTTGCCTGGTGGGCTTCCTTGACAGCTTTTTAGAGCCCTTGTTATAAAGCGGCTCTTAAGTGTCTGTAGGCCATTCAGCACTCGTTTTTGCTTTCACCAAAAAACTTAGAATCATCTCAAAATAGATATAAGGGGACTTAGAGTGAACAAGTCGGAACTGATTGATGCTATCGCTGCATCCGCTGATATCCCGAAAGCTGCTGCTGGCCGTGCGCTGGACGCTGTAATCGAATCCGTCACTGGCGCTCTCAAGGCTGGCGACTCCGTTGTTCTGGTTGGTTTCGGCACTTTCTCCGTGACTGATCGTCCAGCTCGCGTTGGTCGTAACCCACAGACCGGCAAGACGCTGCAAATCGCTGCTGCTAAAAAGCCAGGTTTCAAAGCCGGTAAAGCACTGAAAGAAGCTGTTAACTAAGTTAGTTTGTTTCAGGTTTTTACCCATCCGGGTCGGGGTCATGCCTGACTTGGCAGCGGAGCGGTAGAGCAGGTCGCTGGAACAGCCGCCTGTAACGCCGGGATCGAGGGTTCGAGCCCTGTCCGCTCCGCCAGTTACGAGAAGGCGCATCCTCGGATGCGCCTTTCTTCTATCCGGATTCTACCCACGCTCCACGGTTGCCTAATTTTTGAAGTTCAACCGTTTCTGGGGGACGCATGCTGCAGAATATCAGGGACAATTCACAAGGCTGGATTGCCAAGACCATTATCGGGGTCATCGTTGCACTGATGGCTCTGACCGGTTTCGATGCCATTTTCAAGGCCACGACGCACACCAACGATGCGGCCAAGGTCAATGGTGAAGAAATCAGCCAGAACGAGCTGAGCCAGGCCGTTGACATGCAACGCCGTCAGCTGATGCAACAACTGGGCAAGGACTTCGATGCTTCCTTGCTTGACGAAAAAATGCTCCGCGAATCGGCCCTCAAGGGCCTGATCGATCGCAAGCTGCTGCTGCAAGGCGCAGAACAATCGAAATTCGCTTTCTCCGAAGGTGCACTGGATCAGGTGATCCTGCAGACCCCTGAATTCCAGGTGGACGGCAAGTTCAGTTCCGAGCGCTTCGACCAGGTGATCCGTCAACTGGGCTACACCCGTATGCAATTCCGCCAGATGCTGGCTCAGGAAATGTTGATCGGTCAGTTGCGCGCCGGTGTTGCCGGTAGCGGCTTCGTCACCGACGCCGAAGTGCTGGCATTCGCCCGTCTGGAAAAACAGACCCGCGACTTCGCTTCGCTGAACGTCAAGGCCGACCCGGCCGCGGTCAAGCTGACCGACGATGAGGTCAAGGCTTACTACGACGAGCACGCCAAGGAGTTCATGACCCCTGAGCAGGTGGTTGTCGATTACGTCGAGCTGAAGAAGTCCTCGTTCTTCGACCAGGTGGCGGTCAAGGATGAAGACCTGCAGGCGGCGTATCAGAAAGAGATCGCCAACCTGTCCGAACAGCGCCGTGCCGCGCACATCCTGATCGAAGTCAACGACAAGACCACCGACGCTCAGGCCAAGGCGAAGATCGAAGAAGTCCAGGCGCGTCTGGCCAAGGGCGAGAAATTCGAAGCGCTGGCCAAGGAGTTCTCGCAGGATCCGGGTTCGGCCAACAATGGCGGTGACCTCGGTTTCGCCGGTCCTGGCGTCTATGACCCAGCTTTCGAAAAAGTCCTGTACTCGTTGAACAAGGACCAGGTGTCCGAGCCGGTGCGTACCGACTTCGGTTACCACCTGATCAAGCTGCTGGGTGTTGAAGCGCCTGAAGTGCCGACCCTGGCCAGCCTGAAAGACAAGCTGACCCGCGAGCTGAAGACTCAACAGGTCGAGCAGCGTTTTGTCGAGGCGACCAAGCAGCTGGAGGACTCGGCGTTCGAAGCGTCTGACCTGGCCCAGCCTGCGGCAGATCTGAAACTGACTGTGCACACCTCCAAGCCATTCGGCCGTGAAGGTGGCGAAGGCATCGCCGCCAACCGCGCGGTGGTGACGGCTGCGTTCAGTCAGGAAGTGCTGGAAGAAAACGCCAACAGCACCGGTATCGAGCTGGACCCGGAAACCGTGGTCGTGCTGCGCGCCAAGGAACATCTGAAGCCTGAGCAGTTGCCACTCGAAGCGGTGAACACGGCGATCCGTGCCCAACTGACCAAAGAGCACGCCAGCGCTGCGGCCAAGACCAAGGCTGACCAGTTGATTGCTGGTCTGCGCGATGGCAAGACTGCACTGGACAAGGCGGTTGACGGCCAGAACTGGAAGGTTGTGACGGCGGCGACCCGTGCTCAGGAAGGGGTTGACCCGACTGTGCTGCAGGCGTTGTTCCGCATGCCGAAACCGGCAGCCAAGGGCAAGCCGACGTTCAGCAGCGTGACCTTGCAGGACGGTAGTTTGATGATTGTGCGTCTGGACGGTGTGAATGAAGCAGTAGCGCCGACTGATGAAGAGAAGGCGCAGTACCGTCGCTTCCTTGCTTCGCGTGAGGGTCAGCAGGATTTTGCGGCGTTCCGCAAGCAGTTGGAGAGTCAGGCGGACATCAAGCGGTATTGATGGTTGACTGAGTGGTAACAGGAAAGCCCCGGCCTTATGGTCGGGGCTTTTTTTTATGGTCGGGATTTGGGTGTATATCCGTTGCTTCGGGTGCTGCGCCTGGCGGTTTCGCCCTTACGGCGAGTCACTTTGGCAAACGCCCCAAAGTAACCAAAAGTCTGGGCCCCGGCGTTCGGCCCTCGCTTAGGCTCGGGTTCCTTCGCAGCGGGATTCATCCGGGGGCATCGCCTCCGGTTTGCTTCGCTGCACCTCCTCTCGATGTGTTTGGCTTCGCCAAACGTCGCTGCGCTCCTTCCCCCGGATAAACCCCTCCACTCAGCCTGCCGATGGGGCCGGCACGGCAAGATCAAGAGCTTTCGGCGAGCTGACACTCGGCCTGTGTAGGAGCTGCCGAAGGCTGCGATCTTTTGATCTTTTGATCTTGATCTTGTGGGAGCTGGCCTGCCAGCGATGGCGGCCTGTCAGCCGACCAATCTCTGACTGCCCACACTCAACCCCACTGTAGGAGCGAGCCTGCTCGCGAAGGCGGTCGATCGGTCAACCAATCCGCGACAGGCAAACCCATCACCTCACCCCCGCGAACCCATGACCTCGCGCAATGAGCGCCGCATACAAGGTCAAAACCAGCAACCCCACAACAATCCACGGAAAACCCCCAACCCCCAGACTCCCCAGCAGCAAACCACCCGCCAAACCACCCCCGGCAATCCCGACATTCCACAGGGTCACCAGCATCGACTGCGCCGTATCGGCAGCCTCTCCAGCGGTTTTCGCCGAGGCAGTCTGTAGCAGCGAAGGCATCGCACCGAACGCCAGGCCCCACACGGCGACGGCGATGTAGATCACGGTCGCCGATTCTCGCCACAGGCCAAGAGCGGTGGCCGAGAGCATGAACAGTAGCGTGCTGATCAGCACCAGTTCGCGTAGCCAGTGATCGATCAGGCTGCCGACGATCCATAGGCTCAGCACTGAGGCGAGGCCGAACACCAGCAGCACCCGGTCGATATCGCTGGCCAGTCCCGACGGTTGCAGGAATGGCGCGATGTAGGTGTACAGCAGGTTGTGGGCGATCACGTAGGTCAAGGTCACGAACAACACCGAGCGTACGCCGGGCAGGGCGAAGACCTGACGCAGAGGCAGGCGTTTTCCTGCGTGTTCTCCGGCAAAGTCCGGCACTTGCCAGCGGACCCAGATCACCAGCAACAGCGTCAGCGCGGTCATGATGGCGAAGCTCAGGCGCCAGCCGACCAGTGTACCGAGCAGTGTTCCCGCCGGAATGCCCAGCGACAGCGCCAGCGGCGCGCCGAACATGGCTACGGTGATCGCGCGGCCTTGCAGGTGTGAGGCAACCATGCGGCTGGCGTAGCCTGCCAGCAACGCCCACAGCAGCCCGGCAAATATCCCGGCGAGCAAACGTGCTATCAGGGTCAGCCAGTACCACTCCGACACGGCGGTGATGCTATTGGCGATGGCGAAGCCGCCGATGGCTGACAGCAGCAATGGCCGACGACGCCAGCTGCGGGTGACGATGGTCAGCGGAATGGCGGCGAGCATCGAGCCAATCGCGTACAGCGTGACCAGTTGCCCGATCAGTGCCTGGGAGACATTCAGCCCCGCGCTCATTTGTGGCAGCAGGCCGGCGGGCATGGCTTCGGTCAGCACCGTGATGAAGCCGGCGGTGGCCAGGGCCAGCAGGGCGCCGAGGGGCAATCGTTCGCGGGTGTCGAGTGGCTGGGTGAGGGCCGAGGTCAGTTGTGCGTCGTTCATGAGTCAGCGTCCATGTGCCGAAGTGGGTGAAGGCCATAGGCTAGGGCGCTGCGCATTGGAGAAAAATGGGTTACGGTTCCGAACATATCGGACATGGATGTCGTGAATCGGAGGGGTGGAATGGACAGTCTGGGCAGTATTTCGGTGTTTGTTCAGGTCGCCGAGACCCGCAGTTTTACCGAGGCTGGGCGGCTGCAGGGCGTGTCGCCTTCAGCGGTGGGCAAAAGCATTGCTCGGCTGGAGGCGCGACTCGGCGTGCGGCTGTTTCACCGCACCACCCGCAGCATCACCCTGACCAGCGAGGGCGCGCTGTTCCTCGCACGCTGTCGCAAAATTCTTGCCGAGGTGGAAGCCGCCGAGTTCGAACTCTGCGATTCCGCATCACAACCCCATGGCAAACTGCGCATCAGCCTGCCGCAGGTGCACGGGCTGGTAATGCCGGTGATTAATGAGTTCATGGCGCTGTACCCGCAGATCGAGCTGGATCTGGATCTGACTGATCGCATGGTGGACGTGGTCGAGGAGGGCTTTGATGCAGTGATTCGTACCGGTCAGCCACGTGATTCACGCCTGATGGCGCGGCCCTTGGGCGAGTTTCACATGGTGCTGGTGGCGAGCCCGTTGTATCTGCAGCAGCGCGGCGTGCCGCAAATCCCCGCCGATCTGGCGGAGCACGCCTGCTTGCGGCACACCTTTCATGCCACCGGCAAGCTGGAGCCGTGGCCATTGATTGGCGAGGAGGGCGCGCCGGAGCCGAGCTTGCCGACGCGGCTGGTCACCACTTCCATCGAAGCCGTCAATCATGCAGCCCTGGCAGGGATGGGTATCGCCTGCCTGCCGGATTTCATGACCCATGAGGATGTGGCGCAGGGGCGTTTGCAGCGTGTGCTGGATGCGCATATGAAACACACCGGTCAGTTCTGGGTGTTGTGGCCCTCCAGTCGCCATGCCACCGCCAAATTGCGCGTCTTCATCGATCACTTGTCGCTGCGACTTTTTCCGGCAATCAAGGGTCAATAGGGTTGTAACGGCTTTAAGACACAATCCATGCGCCGCAGGGCCACGTTCTGTTGCACAATACGCCCCGGACTGTTTTTCCTCAGGATGTTCAATGTTGATTTCAACTCCCATGCGTGTCGTTGGGTTGGCGCTGTTGTTGACCGCTGTTGCTGGCTGTTCGAAGGACAAGCCGATCTATGAGCATGAGAACTTCGATGATTCCGGCACGTTCTCGCGCAATTATCCGGTGGCCGACACCGCGAGTTGCGAGGCGGCCCGTCGTGCGTTGCTCAGCCAGGGCTACATCATCACCAGCAGTGACCCGAAACTGATCAGTGGCCACAAAAGCTTCCAGCAAACCGGTGAAACCCACATGGAGATCAGCTTCAATGTGGTGTGTACCGAAGACGGCAGCTCCAAGCACCATGCCACGGTGTTCGCCAACGCCTTGCAGGATCGCTATGCGCTGAAGAAGACCAACAACTCCGCCAGCCTCGGGGTTGGTGTGTTGGGTTCGGTGTCGATGCCGATCGGCTCATCCGACGATTCGATGGTCAAGGTGGCCAGTGAGACCGTGACCTCGCAGAAGTTCTACGAGCGTTTCTTCACGCTGGTTGAGCTGTTCCTGCCAGCCGATGCGAAAAAAGCCGCACACATCGAAGAAAAGCCCAAGACCGATCTCGGTGTGCCGGAGCCCAAGCCTGCCGCTGTAACGCCGGCAACACCTGCCCCGGCGGTAGAGGCTACGCCTGCGCCGCCGCCAGCCGGGATTGTCGAACCAGCCCAGACCACGACGCCGGCAGCCCCGGCAGCGACCCCGGCGCCGGCCCCGGTTGCACCGACGCCCACGGGTTCCGAACCTGTGGTACCGCCTGCGGAGTCTGCGCCGATCACCCCGGCACCGAGTGCTGAACCAGCACCGGCCAGCGAAACGATCACGCCGCCGGCCAACCCGACCAATATCCCGCCACCGTCCGAGCCGATTCCGGCAATGCAGTAAGCCCGGTGCGAAACCCTGTGGGAGCAAGTCTGCTCCCACAGTTGTTTCTGCGATGCGTGAAATCTCGTTACATTCCCCTGACAAAAATCCCGCGATAAATTCCTGACCAACTGCTACGTTTTATTCATGAAGGCTGGATGTCACTTTTCCTTCATGCGGGCACGATAGGCTCGAGGCACTGGTCATATGACCGGGCTATTTTTCAAGCGGGCAGCAGGGGGATTACACGATGGATGACTATCAAGAAGAACTGCTCGAATACCAGGCGTATGAACTGGATCAGCCAGAGCCGGCCGAAGACGCCACCGAGTTGTAAGGTGTCAGGCGGTTTTACGGTGACTGCGGCGAAACTCGCCGGGGGTCTGGCCGCTCCAGCGCTTGAAGGCACGTTGAAACGCCTCGGCTGAAGCAAAGCCCAGCAGGTAGGCGATCTCGCCGAACGCCAGTTCGGTGTCGCGGATGTAGGTCATCGCCAGATCACGGCGGGTGTCATTGAGGATTGCGCGAAACTGCGTGCCTTCCTCGGCCAGTTTGCGGCGCAAGGTCCAAGTCGGCAGTTTCAGGCGCGTCGCCACTTCTTCCAGGTCGGGTTCCCGGCCACCATTGAGCAACGGCCCCAACAGCTGAGTGATGCGTTCGCGCAGGCTGCGGGTGCGGGTCAGTTGCTCCAGTTCCCGTTCACACAATTGCAGCAGATGCCGCCAGGTACTCGGGCAGTGCTCGGGATTACGCTGTGCGAGGCTGTTCAGGTTCAGGCGCAATTGATTGCGTTCGGCGCCGAACTGGATCGGGCAGTCGCCCAGCGCGTTGTAGGCGTCGCGGTAGTCCGGCGCGTCAAATTCGATCTCGATGCGCTCGGCGCGCAGTGGCTCGCGACCGACGCTGGACAGTTGATGCAACCAGCCGGCGATGATCGAATCCACTACAAAACGGTTATAGGCGTTGTACGGGCTGATCGAATAGAAGCGCAGCCACGCGCCATGAGCGTCTTCGTGAAAACTCGACTGCCCGCGATAGTTGGAGCCGTACAGCGGCTCGAAGCGGATCAGACAACGGGCGGCCTCGCGCACGGTCGGCGCCTGCGCGGCAGTGACCCCGGCGAGTCCGGCCTGACTCAAGCGGCTGAGCTGGCCCATGCGCAAGCCCAGTGCCGGATCGCCGGTCAACTGAATCGCGCTGTGCCCCAGACGCATGTAGCGCGGAATCGACAACCGCGCGCCGGCCTCGGCCAGTCGCGCAGCATCCAGCCCATATTGTTCGAGCAGCGGTTGCGGATCGGCACCTTGGCTGCGCACGGCATCAGCGAGGCTGTGCACGAAACCTACCGACAGATCCCCCAGACGCATCGGCAGCGGCTTCATGGCTTACAACCAGATGTTCAGCAGACGCGCGCCACGGGCTTCGCCATCGGCGAATTGCTGGCCGTTGCTGCTGAGGAAGCTTTGCCCCGAACCGGGCTTGTCCCAGAACTGGCCGCGCAGGAACACACTCATGCCAGCAATCGCGCGACTGCTCGGCGGCTGCGCGGTCAGCGTCAGGCGATGCCAGGCCTGCCCCTCACTGATTTCCCCGGGCTTGAGGCTGACCGAACCCGGTGTGCTCGAACCCTTGTAGCCGGCCCACGGCTGATCCCACGCACCGTGGCCGACGACGAAGGCCGGCACCGCCACCAGTTGCGCGCCTTGCTCGTCGAGTCGGCGATAGTTGTCGGGGTACCAGCTGTCGCTGCCGATCAGCACACCCAGACGCCCGGCCGGGGTCTCGATCACGTTGATTGCATGCTCGTCTTCGCTATTGATCACGTCGCGCTGTTCGAAGATCGGGTGCATCTGCCGCTGGGGCTGGCCCAACGGCACACCATCACGGCCGAACACCACGCTGCTGTTGAACAGCGCGCCGCTGCCGGGCTTGAGCTGGCCGTCGCGGATGCTCGGTTCGGGCAGGACGATGGAACCGGCCACCAGTGTGACGTGGAATTCCTTGGCCAGACCACCGAATAACGTCTGGTAATCCTTGGCCATGGCTTTGGACTTCATCCGCAGATGGGCGTCGTCGAGGCGATTTTCGCCCTTGGCAGTGAGCCAGGCGCGGACGAACAGCAACGGATTGCTCGCCGCCAGCCAGTTCATCGCTTCGACGAGGGTCGGCGCCTGATACAGCTCGTCTTTCTCGCCGCTGATCATCAGCCAGGTGCCGACATGCTCGGGCAGTACCACCACGGTTTTTTCGTTGAGCAGCCCCTGATCCTGTGCCTGCTGCAGATAAGCTGCGAGTTTGCGGTGCAGGCGCTCCGGGCTTTGGTAGTCGGTGGGAAACAGTTCCGGCTGGATGCCCAGCAGATTACCGCGGTCGGCGGGCGTGCCCTGATCGACCGCCAGTTTGATGCGCAGGTCCGACAGGTAATGCCCCGCCGGCCGGTCCGCCGCCCACATGGCGTAGGTGGTCAGGGCGGCAACGATGGCCATGGAGAAAAACAGATACAGAAGTTTGCGCATGAAAACCAACAACAGCCGGGTACAGGGTGTGGCGACTAGGGTAGGGCGCATACCTGCGCTTGCCAAGGGGCGCTGCGCATTTGGATCAATAAGTTGTCAGTTTCGGTCATTGAGTGACAGCGGTGCGACTCTTAGTCTGTCGAACATGACTGACGGGGGACGCAGAGCTCCCGCAATTTCCGTGATCGCACGTTGTGGAGTTACCGATGACCGCCGCTCATTACCCGCACCTGTTGGCCCCGCTGGACCTGGGATTCACCACGCTGCGCAACCGCACCCTGATGGGCTCGATGCACACCGGCCTTGAAGAGAAACCGGGTGGCTTCGAACGCATGGCCGCGTACTTCGCCGAGCGTGCCCGTGGCGGTGTCGGCCTGATGGTCACTGGCGGTATCGGCCCGAACGACGAGGGCGGCGTGTACTCCGGCGCAGCCAAACTGACCACCGAGGAAGAAGCGCTCAAGCACCGCATCGTCACTCGCGCAGTGCACGAGGCGGGCGGCAAGATCTGCATGCAGATCCTCCACGCCGGGCGTTATGCCTACAGCCCGAAACAGGTCGCGCCGAGTGCGATTCAGGCGCCGATCAACCCGTTCAAGCCCAAAGAGCTGGACGAGGAGGGCATCGAGAAACAGATCAGCGATTTCGTCACCTGTTCGGTACTGGCGCAGAGCGCCGAGTATGACGGTGTGGAAATCATGGGCTCGGAAGGTTATTTCATTAACCAGTTCCTCGCCGCGCACACCAACCACCGCACCGACCGCTGGGGCGGCAGTTACGAAAACCGCATGCGCCTGCCGGTGGAAATCGTCCGCCGCGTGCGCGAAGCAGTCGGCCCGAACTTCATCATCATTTTCCGTTTGTCGATGCTTGATCTGGTCGAGGGCGGCAGCAGCTGGGAAGAGATCGTGACCCTGGCCAAAGCCATCGAGCAGGCCGGCGCGACCATCATCAACACTGGCATCGGCTGGCACGAAGCGCGGATCCCGACCATCGCCACCAAGGTGCCGCGCGCGGCGTTCAGCAAGGTCACCGCCAAATTGCGTGGTTCGGTGAACATTCCGCTGATCACCACCAACCGCATCAACACCCCGGAAATCGCCGAGCAGATTCTCGCCGAAGGCGATGCCGACATGGTCTCGATGGCACGGCCGTTCCTCGCCGATCCGGACTTCGTCAACAAAGCCGCAGAAGGCCGCGCCGACGAAATCAACACCTGCATCGGCTGCAACCAGGCGTGCCTCGATCACACCTTCGGCGGCAAACTCACCAGTTGCCTGGTCAACCCGCGTGCCTGCCATGAAACCGAGCTCAACTATTTGCCGGTGCAACAGATCAAGAAGATCGCCGTGGTCGGTGCCGGCCCTGCCGGTCTGTCCGCCGCGACCGTGGCCGCCGAGCGCGGGCATCAGGTGACCTTGTTCGATTCCGCCAGCGAAATCGGCGGCCAGTTCAACATCGCCAAGCGTGTGCCGGGCAAGGAAGAATTCTTCGAAACCCTGCGCTACTTCAAGCGCAAGCTGCAGACCACGAATGTCGAGGTGTGCCTGAACACCCGTGTCGACGTGGCGAAGCTGGTCGAGGGCGGTTACGACGAAATCATCCTCGCCACCGGCATCGCGCCGCGTGTGCCGGCGATTCCGGGCGTGGAGAATGCCAAGGTGCTGAGCTACCTGGACGTGATCCTCGAGCGCAAACCGGTGGGCAAGCGTGTCGCGGTGATCGGCGCGGGCGGCATCGGTTTCGATGTCTCGGAATTCCTTGTGCACGAAGGCGTGGCCACCAGTCTGGATCGCACCGCGTTCTGGAAAGAGTGGGGCATCGACACCCATCTGGAAGCCCGTGGTGGCGTGGCCGGGATCAAAGCAGCGCCGCACGCGCCGGCTCGCGAAGTGTTCCTGTTGCAGCGCAAGAAAACCAAGGTCGGTGATGGTCTGGGCAAGACCACTGGCTGGATTCACCGCACCGGTCTGAAGAACAAGCAGGTACAGATGCTCAACAGCGTCGAATACCTGAAAATCGACGACGAAGGCCTGCACATCCGCATCGGCGAAACCGGCGAGCCGCAAGTGCTGGCGGTGGACAACATCGTGATCTGCGCCGGCCAGGATCCACTGCGCGATCTGCAGGAAGGTCTGGTCGCGGCGGGGCAGAACGTGCACCTGATCGGCGGCGCCGATGTGGCGGCGGAGCTGGATGCCAAGCGCGCGATCAACCAGGGTTCGCGCCTCGCCGCTGAGCTCTAAGCCCCACAAATCTCCAATGTGGGAGCGGGCTTGCTCGCGAAGGCGTCGTGTCAGTTGACCTATGCACTGACTGACAGACCGCATTCGCGAGCAAGCCCGCTCCCACAGTAGATTTGTGGTGTTCGCAGAATATATGCATGCCGCGGATCCTGTAGGAGTGAGCCTGCTCGCGATGGCGTCCTGTGAGCGACTAGAATGCCGGCTCTGCCTCGAATGATCAGTCGCCCATGCTTCTTCCTCCCGCCAACTGGCTACCCCAAGCCCCCCTCGAATTGCTTCAACTCGACTGGCTCACCAACGCCGGAATCGAGGTCGCCATCCTGCGCCTCGACCAGATCGACCCGCTGATCAGCGGCAACAAATGGTTCAAACTCACCGAACACCTCAAAGCTGCCGACCGCGCCGGGGCGCAGGGCATCATCAGCCTGGGTGGTGCGCATTCCAATCATCTGCATGCGCTGGCGGCGGCTGGTAAGCGTCTGGGTTTCGAAACCGTTGGGCTGTTGCGTGGCCATCCACAGCAGACGCCCACGGTTGAGGACCTGCAGGCGTTCGGCATGCAACTGCACTGGCTCGGTTACGGTGGCTATCGGGCGCGGCATGAGCCCGGATTCTGGGAGCCTTGGCAGGCGCAGTTCCCGAATCTGCACGCAGTGCCAGAGGGTGGCGGCGGATTGGCCGGTGCCTTGGGCTGCAAAGCGCTCAAGGAACAGGTGATCACGCAACTGAACAATCTGGGCTGGAGCGATTTCCACGGCTGGTGGCTGGCCTGCGGCACCGGGACGACCCTGGCGGGGCTGGTGCTCGCCGAGGCGGGTGCACATCCGGTGTACGGCGCTCTGGCGGTGCCCGAGGATCATGGCGTGGCACCGCAGGTTGAGGCGATTGTTCAGGAGGTGGGGCGGGTTGCGGTGGACTACGCGTTGTTCGACGCGAGCCGCGGTGGGTTCGCCAAGGTCGATCCGGTGTTGCTTGAGTTCATCGAGAGCACTGAGCGCAGTAGCGGCGTTCCGCTGGAGCCGCTGTACACCGGCAAGGCGTTATTGGCGCTGAAGCAGCAGGTTGAAGCGGGCAGGTTCGAGCACGGCACGCGGCTGATCTTCGTGCATACCGGTGGCTTGCAGGGGCGCCGCGGATTCACCAGGATTTAGCGTGAATGGTTTTGTAGCGAGGGGATTCATCCCCGATGGGCGGCGCAGCAGCCCTTTCTTTCAGGGCCGCTACGCGCCCCATCGGGGATGAATCCCCTCACCACAAGGCATGGACAAAACTGGGCCTCAGCGTTCCGCGCGCTTGGGCATCATCCGCACCAACGTGTTATCGCCGACCACATAATGGTGATACAGCCCCGCCAGCGCATGCAGGCCGATCAGCCAGTAGCCGATGTTGCCGATCAACACGTGCCAGTGCTCCACCTGCTTGGCGAATGCCTTGTCTTCATGAACCAGCAGCGGCAGATCGAAACCGTAGAACATCACCTGATGCCCCTCGGCGCTAGTGATCAGCCAGCCAAGAATCGGCATGCTGATCATGAACAGGTACAACAACCAGTGCATCACCCGCGCCAGCAAAGTCTGCCATTGTGGCGAGGCCGGGAAGATTTTCGGTGCCGGGCCGATGCTGCGCGCTACGAGGCGAAACCACACCAGCACGAACACGGTCAGGCCGAGCATGTAGTGCACTTCGCGGATCAGCGTGCGACCGCCACTGCCTTTGGGAAAGATCCCGCGTAGCTCCATGCTGGCGTATACCAGCACCAACAGGACCAGCATCAGCCAGTGCAACAGCACGGACACGGTGCTGTAGCGGGATTCGGAACTTGTCCACGGCATACGGTGTTTCCTCACAGATCAGGGTCGCCACGTGCCGTTCTTGTGCGACGGCATGCTTTAACTGTAATCCGCTTTGGCGGATTTGCCTGAGGCTGATCGGAGTTTCACTGCGCTGAGTCAGGGCTTTAGCCAAAAAAAAACGCCAGTGTCGCGAAGACCCTGGCGTTTTCTATTGTTTTGACGAAAAGGCGCAATCAGCTCGATTGCGGCATCTCACCGTTGGCCAGACGCTTGTTGATGTCGGCAATCACTTCCGGCAGGTCGCTGATGGTGTCGATCATGTAGTGCGGGCGCGAATCGGCGAACAGCGCGTGGATGCGTTTGCGTTCGCTGGCCAGTTCGTCGCTGCCCAGTGCTCGGTAGCCGGCGTAATCCAGGCCCAGCGCGTTGCCCGAGCAGATCAGCGCCACGGTCCACATCCCGGCGCGACGGCCTTCGAGGATGCCCGGCACGGTGTCGTCGATCTTCACGCAGGCCGCAACATCATCGATGCCCAACGCAATCACGTTGGCCAGGGCCTGGGCCGGCCATGGGCGACCGTTCGGCACTTCGTCGGTGGCGACCACGTGGTCGGCGACGTAGCCGTTAGTGGCAGCGAGGGCCACGACCTTGTCCATCACCTGTTTCGGGTAGCCGGAGCAGGAACCGATCTTGATCCCTTGCTGACGCAGGTTGGCAATGGTTTCCAGCGCGCCGGGAATCAGCGCCGAGTGCTCGGCGATCTTCTCGATCTGCAGCGGCATGAAGCGGTTGTAGATCGCGGTCACGTCATCGTCGGTCGGGGTGCGGCCGAAAGCTTTGCGATAACGCTCGGCGACCTGCGGCTGATCGCACAGCGTGCGGATGTGGTCCCACTTGCCCATGCCCATCGGGCCACGGGCTTCTTCGATGGACACCTGAACGTCGAACTCGGCGAAGGCTTCGACGAAGATCTGCGTCGGTGCGAACGAGCCGAAATCGACCACGGTGCCGGCCCAGTCGAGGATCGCGGCTTGCAGCTTGCTTGGGTTGGTGTAGTTCATGGCAATCAATTCCTGAGTTGGCAATACGGTTCAAAACTGTGGGAGCGGGCTTGCTCGCGAATGCGGCGGCACATTCAACATTGATGGCGGCTGACACTCCGCCTTCGCGAGCAAGCCCGCTCCCACAGGGGATTAGTGGTGTTTCAGATATCGAGGACTTCCATCTCGCGCAGCACTTCACCCACTGCTGCCACGGCCTGGCGCATTTCGTCCGGGTTGACGTGGCCGATGCAGCCGACGCGGAAGGTTTCGACCTGGGTCAGTTTGCCGGGGTAGAGGATGTAACCCTTGGCCTTGACCCGTTCGTAGAAGTCCTTGAACTGGTAACGCGGGTCTTGCGGGGCATGGAAGGTGGCGATGATCGGGGCCTGGATCGCTGCCGGCAGGAAGCTGCGCAGCCCGAGCTTGCCCATCTCTTCCATCAACGCCTGACAGTTGGCGGCGTAGCGCGCATGGCGAGCGGGCAGGCCACCTTCTTCGTTGTATTGCAGCAACGCTTCGTGCAGCGCCGCGACCACGTGGGTCGGCGGGGTGAAGCGCCACTGGCCGGTCTTCTGCATATACGTGTGCTGGTCATACAGGTCCATCGCCAGCGAATGCGAGTTGCCGGCCGCTGCTGCCAGTGATTCCTTGCGAGCGAAGACAAAACCCATCCCCGGCACGCCTTCCAGACACTTGCCCGAGGCGGCGATCAGCGCATCGAACGGGACTTTTTGCGCGTCCACTGGCAACGCGCCGAACGAGCTCATGGCATCGATGATCAGGCGCTTGCCGTGTTGCGCGACGACCTCGGCGATTTCCGGCAACGGGTTGAGGATGCCGGTGCTGGTTTCGCAATGAATCAGCGCGACGTGGCTGATGTCGCCGTCGGCACGCAGCAGACGATCGACGTCGGCAGCGGTGGTCGGTTCGTCTTCGGCGGTTTCGAAGGTGCTGAGCGAGCGGCCGAGCACTTCGCAGATCTTCGCCAGACGCTTGCCGTAGGCACCATTGATCAGCACCAGCACCTTGCCGTCACGCGGCACCAGCGTGCCGATGGCGGCTTCGACAGCGAAGGTGCCGCTGCCCTGCAATGGCACGCAGTGGTGAGTGGCGGCGCCGTTGAGGATTGCCAGCAATTGCTCGCAGAGGCTGGCGGTCAGTTGATTGAAGCGGTCATCCCATGACCCCCAGTCGATCATCATTGCCTGGCGGGTGCGGGCCGACGTGGTCAACGGGCCGGGAGTGAGCAGGATGGGTGCGGCAGTACTCATTCGTGTGTCCTCGCGATAGCGCTGTGGGATGAAGCTACGGGGCATACGTTGCAATTCGGCGGTCTATCAATCAAATTGTTTGTTGTTATGCCAGCCATCAGTGAGGGTTATCCATGAATCTGTTCCAGCTGCGCGCCTTCGACGCCGTGGCCCGGGAAGGCAGCTTTACCCGCGCCGCCGCGCGCCTGTTCATCAGTCAGCCGGCGGTCACCGGACACATCAAGGCGCTGGAGGAGCACTACCAGATCACCTTGTTGCGTCGCACCGCACGCCGGGTGGAACTGACCGAGGAGGGCACCAAACTGGCGGCGATCACCCGCGCCATGTTCGGTCTGGCCGAAGAAGCCCAGACCCTGCTCGAAGCCAACCGCCAATTGCTCACCGGGCGCCTGGAAGTGGCGGCGGACGGTCCGCACATGGTCATGCCGATGCTTGCCAGCTTGCGTGCGCGCTATCCGGGGATCACGGTGAATTTGCGCCTGGGCAATGCTCAGGAAACCCTTGCCGCGCTGTTATCCGAGCATGCGGACGTGGCGGTGCTGACCGAGGTCGAACCGCGCAAGGGCCTGCATCTGCAAGCGTTGAGCGAATCGCGGATCTGTGCGCTGGTGCCGGCGGCGCATGCGTGGGCGCAGCGTGCCGGCGAAGTGAAGCTCAAGGAGCTGGATCAGGTGATCATGGTGTTGCGCGAGCCGAGTTCGATCACCCGGCGCACCTTTGATCAGGCGTGTGCGCAGGCGGCGGTCAATCCACGGGTTCTGCTGGAACTGGACAGCCGTGAGGCGGTGACCGAAGCGGTGGCGGCGGAGCTGGGGGTGGGCGTGGTGTCGTCGGTGGAGGTCAGCCATGACCCGCGGGTGGTGGCAATTCCGATTGTCGGCGACGGGCTGGTCAATCGGCACATGATTGGCTGCATGGAGCGGCGGCGGGAGTTGCGCCTGATTCAGGCGTTCTTTGGTCTGGCGCCGGCCTGATACACCGTGTTGCTCCAATCGCGAGCAGGCTCACTCCTACAAGTGTTGTGGGGAGCACACAATGTTTGACCGACATAGATCCTCTGTAGGAGTGAGCCTGCTCGCGATGAGGCTAGGCCTGTTTACACCAGGCTCTCGCGCACCATATCGAGAAATGTCGCCACCACCCGCCGCGAACTCTGCTCGCGCAAGCACACCAGCGTCTCGGTCAAGCGCCGGGTGCAATCGGTGATCGGCAACGCACACACCCGCGAATCCGCGCCAAACTCCGCCGCTGATACCACCCCCACACCGATCCCCACCACCACCGCCTCGCGCGCGGCTTCCCGGCCCTCGACCTGGATTGCCGGGCGAATGCGAAATCCGGCGCGGGCCATTTCTTCTTCCAGAGTCTGGCGGGTTACCGAGCCGTGCTCGCGCAGCACCAGCGGCGTGTCATCGAGATCGGCCAGACAGATCGACTCGCGCTCGGCCCACGGGTGATGGCGCGAGACGAACGCCACCATCGGGTCGTTGCGTAGCGGCACGCACAGCAGACGTTCATCAGTGACATCGCGCCCGAGCAGCGCCAGATCGGCCTGATAGTTGAACAGGCGAAACAGCGATTCATCGGTGTTACCGGTCTCGATCTTCACGCTGATCCCCGGATACCGCTCGCAGAACCGCGCGATCTGCGGCAGCACGTGTATCGGTGCGTCCACTGCGAGAATCAGGCTGCCAGTCTGCAACGCCTGGGATTCCTGCAGCAGTTCCTGGGCTTCAGCCTCGATCACAAACAGCCGCTGAGTAATCGCCAGCAGCCGCTCACCGAGATCGGTCAGGCGCACCGAACGCTTGTTGCGATGGAACAGCAACACACCAAAGCGCTCTTCGAGTTTGCGCACCTGGTCGGAAATTGCCGGTTGCGTGAGAAAAAGCCGTTCGGCGGCTTTGGTGAAGCTTCCATGGACGGCCACGGCGTGGAAGGCTTTGAGCTGGGCGTGGGACACCGACATGCAGCCTCCAGTAACAAGCTGAGCTTATGTGTGAAATACGATAAATCGATTTTATTTATTAAACAGTAATTGCTTTGATCCGCTCACGCCAGCGCTGACTGTCCGCTCGGACAGCAGCGTTGGCGATGAGCCTGTGCGTGCAACAACAGGACTCATCTGACCGCTATCGCCATCAGGGATGGGGCGCTGGCGCAGTGCTCAACAATAAAAACACAGGCGTTTACTTAACGATTCTGCCGGCACACTCACACCCTGAGGTCAGAACCACAATGAACAAGCACATCGGCACCATTGCGCGTTGGCGCATGCAGATTTTCGCTGTCACCTGGCTCGCATACGCCGCTTTCTATTTCACCCGCAAAGCATTTTCGGTGGCCAAACTGGGCATCGCCGAAGACCCGACCTTCATGCTCGACAAGATGGCCATGGCCAACCTCGATGCGATCTATCTGGCGGCCTACGCCATCGGCCAATTCACCTGGGGCATGCTTGCCGACCGTTTCGGCCCAAGGGTCGTGGTGCTTGGCGGGCTGCTGATTTCCGCTGGCGCGGCATTGGTGATGGGCAGTTTTGCCACCTTGCCGATCTTCGCCACCTGCATGCTGATCCAGGGGCTGGCGCAGTCCACTGGCTGGTCGGGATTGTGCAAAAACCTCGGCAGTTTCTTCCCGGCGCAGCAGCGTGGGCGGGTGCTCGGATTGTGGAGCTCCTGCTATGCGTTTGGCGGTCTGGTGGCCTCGCCGTTCGCCGGCTGGTGGGCGTATACGCTGATGGGCACCTGGCACGCGGCGTTCATTTCCAGCGCGGCAGTGGTCGCGGTGGTGGCGCTGTTGTTCTTCATTTTTCAGCGCAACAAACCGGAAGACGTCGGCCTGCCGGCGGTGGAGCCGGAGCCGGAACTCAGTGCCGCGGAAACCGAAGCCAGCAGCAAGCTCAGCGTCTGGGAGCCGTTGAAGGAAATCCTGCGCAACCGCACGGTGCTGGTGCTGGGCCTGGCGTATTTCATGTTGAAACCGGCGCGTTACGCGATTCTGTTGTGGGGCCCGGTGATCGTCTTTGAGCAGATGCCAAGTGTCGGCAAGGTCGGCGCGGCGATCATTCCCACCTCGTTCGAACTGGCCGGGTTGCTCGGGCCGATCATGATCGGTCTGGCCTCGGACAAACTGTTCGGCGCCCGGCGCATGCCGGCCTGCGTCCTCAGTCTGCTGGCACTGACCGTAACGTTGGCGCTGTTCATGGGCGCGTTGCACACCGGCAGCGTGATGCTGGTGGTGGCGCTGCTGTTCGTCATGGGCCTGACCCTGTACGGGCCGGATTCGATGATCAGCGGCGCGGCCGCCATTGACTTCGGCAAGGCCAAGGCCGGTGCCACGGCAGCCGGTTTCGTCAACGGTTGCGGCTCGGTCGGCGCGGTGCTCGGCGGATTGCTGCCGGGTTACTTCGATTCGGTGACGGTGTTCATCGTCTTCGCCGGCTGCGCATTGTTCTCGGCGCTGGTGCTGATTCCGCACTGGAACAGCCGCCCGGTCGGGGTGATGGAACCGCGCGCGGCCATTCCCAATTGCCCACTGACCATCAAACCCCTGCGTAACTGAAAACCCTTGCCCTGCGGCCTGCTGCGGCGCTCGCGGCAGGCTGTGTCGTGGCCATCTGACTGGAGAATCCCATGCGACCGTTTTGGCTCGAACAGGCCTTGCAGGCCGATCCATCCGCGACGTGTCCGTCACTGCAAGGCGAAGTGCGCAGCGACGTGTGCATCGTCGGCGGCGGCTACACCGGGTTGTGGACGGCGATCATGCTCAAGCAGCAGAACCCTGAACTCGACGTATTGCTGATCGAAGCCGACATCTGCGGCGCCGGTGCCAGTGGGCGCAACGGTGGGTGTGCGTTGTCGTGGTCGGCCAAGTATTTCACCCTCGAGCGGCTGTTCGGCGTCGAGGAGGCGGTGCGCCTGGTCAAGGAATCCGAGCGCAGCATCCACGCCATCGGCGCGTTCTGCGAACAGTACGGCGTCGATGCCGATTATCGCCTCGACGGCACGCTGTACACCGCCACCAACAAGGCGCAGGTCGGTTCGACCGACGCCGTGATCGCGGCGCTGGAGCGTAACGGCATCAACTCGTTCACGCAGCGCCCGGTGGTCGATGTGCAGCGCATGGCGGGTTCCAGCAAGCATCTGGAGGGCTGGTTCTCGCCAGCGGCGGCCAGTGTGCAGCCGGGCAAACTGGTACGCGGGCTGCGTCGGGTGGCGTTGCAACTGGGCGTGAAGATCCACGAGAACACGGCGATGACCGGCCTGGAGGAGGGCCGTCCGGCGCGTATTCACACCGCTGGGGGCTGCGTGATAGCCGACCGTGTGGTACTGGCGATGAATGCGTGGATGGCCCGGGCGTTTCCACAGTTCGAACGTAGCGTGGCGATTGTCTCCAGTGACATGCTGATCACCGAGCCGCGCCCGGATCTGCTGCAGGAAATCGGTTTGACCAGCGGTGTCACGGTGCTCGATTCGCGGATTTTCGTGCACTACTACCACAACACGCCGGACGGCCGGATCATGCTTGGCAAGGGTGGTAACACGTTTGCGTATGGTGGGCGAATGTTGCCGGTGTTCGATCAGCCATCGCCCTATGCGGATTTGCTCAAGCGCAGTCTCGGCGACTTCTTCCCGGCGTTTGCCGATGTAAAGATCGACGCAACGTGGAACGGGCCGTCGGATCGATCGGTCACCGGGTTGCCGTTTTTCGGGCAGATGAGTGCCAGTGGCAATGTGTTTTATGGCTTTGGTTATTCCGGCAGTGGCGTCGGGCCGTGTCACATGGGCGGGCAGATTCTTGCCTCGTTGGTGCAGGGGCTCGATAACCCTTGGACCCGTTCGCCGTTGGTGAACGGGCCGCTGGGGTATTTTCCGCCGGAGCCGATTCGGTATCTGGGGTCGTTGATGGTGCGTAATGCGATTCGGCGCAAGGAGCGGGCTGAGGATCATGGGCGGCGGCCGCGGCATCTGGATGTGCGGTTGGCGAGGTTTGCGGCGGCGGCGGGGAAGGCTGACAAGGGGTGATTGGGGGCTTTGATTTATGGGGGCATATCCGTTGCTGCGGTAACGGCTGCTTAGGGTTCCGCCCTTACGGCGGGTCACTTTTGCAGACGCCCAAAAGTAACCAAAAGGCTGGGCCCCGGCGTACGGCCCTCGCTTAGGCTCGGGTTCCTTCGCTCCGGGGTTCATCCGGGGGGCAGCGCCTACGGTTTGCTTCGCTGCACCTCCTCTCGCTGTGTTTGGCTGCGCCAAACGGTCGCTGCGCTCCCACCCCCGGATAAACCCCTCCACTCAGCCTGCCGAAGGGGCCGGCACGGCAAGATCAAGAGCTTTCGGCGAGCTGACACTCGGCCATTTGAGTGGTGAAAAGCATGCGCTTGGCTTTAGCTCCCTGTGGGAGCTGGCCTGCCAGCGAAGGCGGCCTACGAGCCGACCAGCCTCCAACTGCCCGCACCCAATCCAACTGTGAGAGCTGGCTTGCCAGCGATAGCGACCTCCCAACCGACCAATCTCCAACATCCCACACCCAATCCACTGTGGGAGCGGGCTTGCTCGCGAAGGCGGCCTGCGAGCCGACCCACCTCCAACAGCCCACACCCAATCCAACTGTGAGAGCTGGCTTGCCAGCGATAGCAATCTCCCAGCCGACCAATCTCCAACAACCCACACCCAATCCACTGTGGGAGCGAGCTTGCTCGCGAAGGCGGCCTCCCAGCCGACCCAGCTCCAACAGCCCGCACCCAATCCAACTGTGAGAGCTGGCTTGCCAGCGATAGCAATCTCCCAGCCGACCAATCTCCAACAGCTCACACCCAATCCACTGTGGGAGCGGGCTTGCTCGCGAAGGCGGCCTGCGAGCCGACCCACCTCCAACAGCCCGCACCCAATCCAACTGTGGGAGCTGGCTTGCCAGCGATAGCGACCTCACAACCACCCAGTTTCTTCCAGGTGTACTCAATGCCAATGTCTGCGGCGCTTAGGGATCGGCACCGTGCAGCAGCCAATCGAGCAACAGGCTGCTGTCGCGCGGTGGTGGTGTTTCACTCGGTGGCGCAGGGCGTGGGTTGGCGAGGCACAGAATCGGTCGATCCGGGTCGCTGTCGAGGAAGCTGACCCACACCTCACTGCCGGCGCGGGGCAACTGGTGGGTGGCGAGCCGGCCGGCGCCGGTCAGTGCGATTGGCAGCCACAGGCATGCAGACTCAGTTGTCTGCGCCGGCCAGAGGTTGACGCCGATGCGCCCGCGATCATCCAGTTGCGCGGGCTGGCCGGGCGATCCCAGCACTTGTGCCAGATGGTAGCCGCCGATGTTCGGACGCGGCTGTGCCAATGGCGGGCGAAAATCGCTTGACCAGGGCAGGGCAGTGAAGTCGTTTCGATAGCGATGCACATCAGTGGTCGGGTCGAGGATCGAGGGGTGCTGGCCCTGGTGATGCAGTTCGGTGATCAGCCATTGTTCATTGAAGGTATTGATCGGATGCTCGCTGATCTGTAACAGATGCCCGCTGCGCAACGCGCTGCAATCGCAGTTGCCCCGGATCGAGCGCGACTGACAGCGCTGGCGCTGCAGATGGCGACGGCTGCGTTGTTCGGCGTGACGCTGTTCGCCCGACAGGTTCTGCGGTGCGAGTGCGGGCAAGGGATGGTTGGCCGCGTCGGTGGCGATGGCCTCCTGCCCGCGGTTGCGAATGCCGTGCGCAGCCATCACCGGTGGCGCGTCATGGCGCTGAAACAGCGTGCTGACGCGCGGTGATGGTGTGTCGTCGGTGATGCCAAACGGCACCGGCAACGGTTCCTGCGGCAGGCTGAGGTTGTCATCGGCAAACACCAGCACATGCCCGTTCGGGTGATGCTCGAAGTGATAGTGGATGCCTTCCTCCTCACACAGCCGTTGCACGAAGGCCAGGTCACTTTCTTCGTACTGGATGCAAAAGGGCCGCGGCGGGTATTGGCCGACGCTCATTTCGATCCGGTAACTGTCCGCCGGCAACGCATGCTCGCCGAGCAATTGCGCGAGGATCGTCGGCACGCTCGTTTGCACGAAGACCCGGCGCCGGGGCGGCTGGTCCAGACTCAGCAGCAGCGGGACGAGGATCAGCCGGTAGCCGATGCGGTGGCTGGCGCGATGCTCGCAACTGACGCTGTGGATCAGACCGTGGATCCCGTGATCGGCGCCCAGGCGCAGGAACGCCGGTTGGCGCAGCAGACTGCCTGGGGGCAACGCCGGTGCCAGACCGATCATTTCAATCTCGAAGCGAAACGGCTGATTGAGTGCTTCCTTGCCACTAAAACGCAAGACCGGCAGGCACAGCGGGCCGTCGGTCAGGGTCAGGGTGAACGGGCTTTCCTTATCATTGAGCATTCGTACGGGCTCTGTGGGCAATACGGACGGCAGAGGGTACGAAAACGCGAGCACGAATGGTCATGGCTGGTGGGCTTTTCAGAATCGCCCTACAAGTCGTGGTGACGATGTCGATTCAACAATGATTTTTTTGGTCGATTGCCGACTTTAGGCCGTATAAACTTGGCGCCACGCGTCGGCCAATAGATGTCTCGGCGCCACAGATCAAGAGAGTGAGTAATGGGCGCACAGTGGAAGGTTAAACACAAAGAAGCGGCAGCCAACGCCAAGGGCAAGATCTTCGGCAAGCTGGTGAAAGAAATCACCATCGCTGCCCGCAACGGTGCCGATACCGCCACCAACGCACACCTGCGTCTGGTGGTCGAGCAGGCCAAGAAAGCCTCGATGCCCAAGGAAACCCTGGACCGCGCCATCAAGAAAGGCGCCGGCCTGCTGGGCGAAACCGTGCAGTACCACCGCGTGACGTACGAAGGTTTCGCACCGCATCAGGTTCCGTTGATCGTCGAGTGCGTCACTGACAACATCAACCGCACCGTCGCGGAAATCCGCGTGGCGTTCCGCAAGGGTCAACTGGGCGCTTCCGGTTCGGTGGCCTGGGACTTCAACCACGTCGGCATGATCGAAGCGTCGCCGGACACCCCGGACGCCGATCCGGAAATGGCCGCGATCGAGGCCGGTGCCCAGGACTTCGAGCCGGGCGAAGAGGGCGCGACCCTGTTCCTGACCGATCCGACCGACCTCGACGCCGTGCAGAAAGCCCTGCCTGAGCAAGGCTTCACGGTGCTGTCGGCCAAACTCGGCTACCAGCCGAAGAACCCGGTCAGCGGCCTGAGCGCCGAACAGATGGCTGAAGTTGAAGCGTTCCTCGAAGGCCTCGACAACCACGACGACGTGCAGGACATGTTTGTCGGTCTGGCGGGCTGATTTGCTGCAAAGATAAACTGTGGCGAGGGAGCTTGCTCCCGCTCGGCTGCGCGGCAGTCGTTGTTTTTGGGACGGCTTTGCCGTCCAGCGGGAGCAAGCTCCCTCGCCACAGGATTTGCTTCAGTTAAAGCGTTTCCAGGACCTCGATCACTTCGCTGAACCCCGGCCGCGCCAGCACGTCCGGCTGACAGCAACGCTGTTCCAGCGCCTCCAGCACCTCGCGTTGTTCATCGCGCAACCCCGAGTCGACGCGCGCCAGCAATTCCCCGAGCAGAACCCCGAACGCCCGCACTTCGATGCGTTGCAGTGCCCGGGTTTCCAGGTTGTCGGTGGTGGCATGGAACGACGCCGCGCCGAAATCCCCGAGCAAGCAATCGCCCTGATCGTTCAACAGAATGTTGTGGCCGTAGAGATCGCCGTGGGTGATGCCCTGTTGATGCAAGTGCTCGGCCGCCGAAGCGATGCCCTTGGCAATGTTCAGCGCCACTTCGGCACTGAAGCGGCAGTCCTCGGCATAGACATCCCGCGAGCAGCTCGCCAGGCTCGGCAATGCCGCCAGGTTGCGAAAGCTTGGGTCGATCAGTTGCATCACCAGCCCCTGTTGGCCATCGGGATGCCCGTGAATACGGCCTTCCACGCGGATCAGGTTCGGGTGCAAGCCGGCGGTGATGCAGGCGTTCATCTCGTGCAGCGGCGAACCGTCGCTGGTCATTTCACCTTTATAGAGCTTCACCGCGACCGGCACCTGCGAGCCGTCGGCGCGCTGCCACTGCGCCCGGGAAATCACCCCCGAGGCGCCTTCGCCCAGGCGCTGTTCCAGACGCAGCGCCGACCAGTCGATCAGCGGCGTGGCTTCCAGCGCGGCGGCATCGGCTTCGGTTTCCAGCGGATTGCCGGCATACGCCAGCCAGGTCAGGCTCGGCAGGGTCAGCAGCCACTGCGGCAGTTCACGCATCTGGTTGGCGGCGATGCGGATCAGCTCCAGGCGATGGCACTGGCTCATTGAAGCGGGCAGCGCTTGCAGGCGATTACCGGCCAGCAGCAGTTTTTGCAGGTGGGGGCGCTCACCCAGTTCGACGGGCAGGCTTTCGATGCAGTTGTCGGTCAGGATCAACCAGCGCAGCAGCGGCGGCAGTGCTGCGCCCGGCACGTGGCTGATGCGGTTGGCCTTGAAGCCGATCATCGTCAGCGCCGCACATTTTCCGACGCACTCCGGCACCTCGGTGAAGCGGTTGTCCGAGCAGAACAGAATGCGCATCCTGGTCAGGCGATGCAGGTCGTCGGGCAGACTGCTCAAGGCGTTGCCGCTGAGATTGAGCACCTCCAGCGTATCGGCCAGTTCGAAAATCTCCCGGGGGAACTCGGTCAGGCCGCAAGACAGATCCAGCCGGGTAATGCCCGACAACTCGCCGGCGCGCAATTGAGCAAGGGTGTGCATGGGGATGTTCACTATCAAAGGAAAGAAGCGCCGGGCGCTCGGAATGGGCGACATGATAACGGCAAAGCCGGGATTTGCACTGAAGAACACTCTGATCCACTGTGGGAGCGAGCTTGCTCGCGAAGGCGTCCTGTCAGTCAGTGATTCGTCACTGACACTCCGCTTTCGCGAGCAAGCCCGCTCCCACAGGGGATCCGAGGGATCAGTGGGTTTCCTGCAACTGCCCCAGGCGACTGCGGGTGCGCGCCAGATCGATGGCATTGCCGCCAAGGGCCTCGCGCAGTGGCAAGCGGCTGAGCAGGGTCAGGTGCTTGTCCTGGTCGTAGAGCACGTCGATCAGGTTGATGAAGCGCTGTTGTGCGGCGATCGAGCACTCACCGAGTTCCGGCAGGTCGTCGATGATCCACTGGTCGAAACGCCGACACAGCTCCAGATAATCCATCACCGCTGTCGGTTGCTCGCACACGTCGCTGAAGGTGAAAGCGACCCGGCTGCCATCGCACAGGCGCGCCTGAACGTGTCGGCTGCCCACCGGCAACGCAATGGCCGGGGCACCTTCGGGCGGCAGGTTCAGCGCCTGGCGCTGGGTTGCGGTGGCTGGCCACACATAGTGGCCCTGCGTGAAAACCTGATGCGCATGGTTGCTCGCCTGGCTGCGGTAATCGTGCGGGCCGCCGACCTCCATCACTTGCATTCGGGCGTTGATCAATTCGATCACCGGTTTGAAGCGCGCATGATAGAGCGGGTTGGGCAGCAAGCCTTCCGGCGGATAGTTGGAAGTCACCAGCAGCAGAATCCCGCGCTGGAACAAGGCCTTGAACAGGCGGGTGATGAGCATCGCATCGCCGATGTCATGCACATGAAATTCGTCGAAACACAGTACCTGGCAATCGGCTAACAGCTCGTCGAGGGCGACGCCGAGAGCGTCGTCCTGTTCGCGATGGTTAAACATGCCCTGATGCAACCGGGCAAAGAATTCATGGAAATGCACGCGCTGTTTCTGCGCGGTCGGCAGTGCCTGGAAAAAACCGTCGAGCAGCCAGCTCTTGCCGCGTCCGACCGCGCCATGCAGGTACAGGCTCGGCGGCATTTGCGGCTTGGCGCCGAACAACAGGCTGGCCTGCTGCGCCATGCAATCGATCACCCGCTGTTGGCTGTGGCTGAGGGTGTAACCCTGACTATGGGCCTTGTGCCGGAAATAGTCGCGGATCGACTGGGCATTCGCGTCATGCCCGGCATGCGCGGGCCGGCCCTTGGCGAACCAGCGGCGCAGCGCCGACCAGCGCAGGGTCAGTGGCGATCGTTTGGGCGCTCGAGAGGGCACAGTGCAGTCACTCCGTGTTCATCAGACCCGCGCCCGGGAGCGCGGCGCCGTAGTGTAACCAGAGGCTGCGCCCGGCTTCCATCGCGGCTCGTCGACAGTGGGCGATCACTGAACAGATTTGTGCGGGGCGTACAGCTATTTTCAGCGATGTAATTCGCCGTGTTGCCAAACTTTCGAAACATATCCCGGCAGATCCATGGATCCAATCGACTGGCGGATTCGTCGTCCGTTGCTACCCTGAAACACAGTAACGTCATCCAGGATGTTCCCTCACAAGGAATGGGACAGTGATTGTACGCGTGGTGATGGGCCTGCTCGGGGTGCTTGGGGCCTCGGTGCATGCGGCGGATCTTCAGGTCGAAGTCCGCGTTGACGTGCAGCGTGGTTGCCAGTTGATCGGCCAGCAGCGCGAGGCAGGTATTGAACAGCTGGGCGTGCTGGATTTCGGCAGTGCTGCGCGTCTCGATGATCCGGCCGGGCCACTGGGTGCGGCGCTGACCAACCAGCGGTTGCCGCGCCTGGAGTGCAACCCCGACACACCGTATCAATTGCGGGTCGACGGTGGCCTGCATGGCGGCGCTGGCGAGGTTCGCTACATGGCGGGGGCGGCGGGGAGCCAGCCGATTCCATATCGGCTGTATCAGGACGCGGCGCGCCGGGTGCCGCTGGTGGTGAACGTGCCAGTCAGCGGCCGGGTGCCGGACACCGGCACGGTGGAGTTGCCGCTGTACGCGCGGATCGAGCGTCTGGCGCAGGTGCCGCAGGTCAGCCGCTATTCGGATCTGGTGAAAGTCACCGTGACCTGGTGAGTGCAGGATTTCAGGCAATCCGCTGGAGGCGGGTTGCGCAGGGAAGGGGCGTTCAATCCTGAACGCAAGGTACGCAGGCATCCTGAAGGAGTAGGACGGACGCAATGACAGGCAAGCACTGGATGGTTATCGCCACGGGTACGTTGCTGTTGCTCGCTGACGACGCACAGGCGGCGATCAGTGGGCAGATCAATGCGCGGCTGATCCTGATCGCCGGGTGCGAAGTCACCAACAGCGCCACCCCGGCGATCCCGGTGAGCAATCTGGGCACCCTCGATTTCGGTCAGCAGGGGCCGACCTGGAACGCGCCGATCAAGGCCAGTCTCGACGGCGACAGCAGCGGCAAGCTGAACGTCGCCTGCAATCCCTCGGTCACCGGTTTCACCGTCACCATCGACGGCGGCAGCCACGGCGACGGCACCACCCGCCGCCTGAGCAACGGGCGCCAGACCCTGCCTTATCAACTCTTTCTGGATGCCTCCGGTAGCCAGCGCTACAGCATCGGTCAACAACACAATTTCGCTGTCACCAGCGGTGCGCAGATACCGATTCCGGTGTTTGGCACGGTGGTGGCGAATACCCGCGCGGTTCCGGCAGGTGTCTACACCGACACGCTGACGGTGACGCTCGACTGGTAACCCCGTAGAGGACGGACACCATGCGCAAGTTTGCATCAAGGATAGGTTTGTCGTTGCTCGGCCTGACGCTGGTTTCCAGTGCCAACGCCGCCACCACGGTCACCGGCCAGATCACCGCCAGCCTGACCCTGATCAGCAGCTGTCAGGTCAACGGTGCCGGCGGCTCCACCGGGCTGAACTTCGGTGCCTTGAACTTCGGCACCGCCAACAGCCTGTTCACCACCGCCAGCGGGCAGGTTCTGGGCGGTGGCGGCGGGGCGCTGTCGATTCTCTGCTCCAGCGGCACGACCCCGGTGGTCAAGGTGCGTGCCGGTGCTCACGATGGGCAGTCGCCGGGCGGCGCTCGCGCGCTGTACGACGGTGTCGCCAACTACGTGCCGTACGACTTCTACACCGACGCCGGGCATTCGCAACTGCTGCCGATCGACGGCACGATCAACCTGGCGACCAGCACTGGCGTGGCGCAGACGGTGAATATCTACGGTCAGGCGGTGGGCAAGGCCGGGCTGCCGGCAGGGACTTACACCGACACCGTCGCTGTTGAACTGACGTTCTGATGCCATGCGCCGCCAGTTCTGCGCTGCGATGCTCCTGCTCTGTGCGGGCAGTGTGCCGCTGCCGCTGGGGGCGGCGAACAGTCAGAGCTTTCAGGTCAGCGCGACCATCACGCCGGGATGCCTGGTGGTGGGCGGGGTGTCGAATTACGGCGGACTGAATTTCGGTTCGAGTTCGGCCCTCGCGACCGGCACGGTGCAAGTGGCATTGACCGGCGGCGTGCAGTTGCAATGCACGCCGGGGGTGGCACTGAACATGACGGTCGATGGCGGCCAGTACAACAGCAGCGGTCGCCACATGCAGATCAACAGCGGCAGTGCGCGGGTGGCGTATGCGCTGTTTCGCGATGCGGCTTACAGCCAGAGCCTGGGCATCGGCCAGAGCGTGGCGGTGGCCTATAGCGATGCGAACAACATCAGCCTGCCGATTTACGGTCAGGTGCAATTGCCGGGCAATCAGCCCGGGGGGACGTACAGCGACGTGTTGCAGGTGCAGCTGTCGTGGTAAAGCGAAATTTGAATGGCCGACAAGGAGCAGGTTCATGGGGGCAGTTACGTCTGGGCATTCGTTGTTGCAGGGCGCGTTGCTGGCACTGGTCATGCTCGGGGCCGGCCATGCGCAGGCCGCCAGTTCGGTGCTGATCTGGCCGATCGATCCGGTGCTGGAGGCCGATCAACAGGCCAGTGCGCTATGGCTGGAAAACCGTGGCACGGAAACCGCCAACCTGCAGATCCGCGTGTTCGGCTGGAGCCAGAGCGGCTTTGCAGAGCAATACCAGAACCAGCGCGACGTGATCGGCAGCCCGCCAGTGGCGAAGATCGAGCCGGGGCAAAAACAACTGGTGCGCCTGACCCGGACCAAGGATGTGCCGCCGGGGCAGGAACTGGCCTACCGGATCATCATCGACGAAATCCCTTCCGCCCAGCCGCCGGCCGCCGAAGGCGGCAAAACCGCAGCCGCGATCCGCTTTCAGATGCGCTATTCGGTGCCCTTGTTTGCCTACGGCGCGGGGCTGTGGAGCAAGGAAGACAGCACCCGCCCGCGTGACCCCAAAGGTATCGGTGTGCCGCAGCTGAGCTGGCGCACGGTGGCGGTGGACGGTCGACCGTATATCGAAGTGCGCAATCAGGGCGCTGTGCATGCGCGGCTGACCGACGTCGCGATCAAACAGGGTGGACAGAGCAAGCCATTAGCCGAGGGGTTGCTGGGTTACGTGCTGCCGGGCGCGGTGATGCGCTGGCCGGCACCTGGAGCGTTGGCGAGTGAGTCGGCGTTGCAAGTGCGAGTCAATGGCGGGGCGCAGGTGCAGAGCATTGCGCCGGGACGCTGAAAAGGGAGCCATGCCGAGTGGACTTTTGTGGCGAGGGAGCTTGCTCCCGCTGGGTTGCGAAGCCGCCCCAAGCCATGTCAGGCAGTCCGCTTAAACAGTTCTGACGACGGCTGTGCAGCCGAGCGGGAGCAAGCTCCCTCGCCACAATGAATGCATCGTGTCGTCAAAATTCCAGAGAAAGATAACTGGCTTTGGCAAGAGTGGCATCAGGAGGATCGAGTCCATTGACGGACGTAAAGCGTGTATGAGCCCGGGATGGGCTCGTCGTATTCAGCGTCCGTTGTGGCTCATGACCGGCGCGTGTTGCCTGATGTTCGTGCAACCATCCGAGGCCGGCGAACTGCCGCCACCGCCCAGCGGCATGGAGGCCGTGAGTGATGCACAGTTGTTTCTGGAGTTGGTGGTCAATCAGATGAACACCGGGCGGGTGGTGGCGGTGCAGCAACGTGACGGGCATCTGTTTTTGCCGGCCAGCGTATTGGCTGAAACCGGGATGAAATTGCCGGGCAATCCTGGTGCTGAAGTTGATCTCGACGGCCTGCCTGGACTGCACAGCGAATACGACAGTGTCGGCCAGCGCCTGCTGCTGGTGGTGCCACCGCAGTGGCTGCCGGATCAGTTCATCGGTAATCGCGAGAACTATCCGCGCACCCCGGCGCTGAGCAGTTTCGGCGCGTTGTTCAACTATGACCTGTACCTCAACGACACCGACGATGCCGGCACTTATCTGGCGGCGTGGAACGAGGTGCGGCTGTTCGATAGCTGGGGCACGTTGTCCAACACCGGGCAGTACCGGCGCACCTTGTCCGGCGATTCGGTCAGCACACTGGACAACGGCTACCTGCGCTACGACACCACCTGGCGTTACTCCGACGACGAGCGAATGCTCACCTACGAGGGCGGGGACGTGATCAGCGGCGCCTTGCCGTGGAGCAACTCGGTGCGTCTGGGCGGTGTGCAGTTCTCGCGGGACTTTGCCGTGCGTCCGGATCTGGTCACCTATCCGTTGCCGCAGTTCGCCGGTGAGGCCGCGGTGCCGTCGTCGGTGGATCTGTTCATCAACGGCTACAAGTCGAGCAGCACCGACCTGCAACCGGGTCCATATACCCTGACCAACATTCCCTTCATCAACGGCGCCGGTGAGGCCGTCGTGGTGACCACCGATGCGCTGGGGCGGCAGGTGTCGACCACGGTGCCGTTCTATGTCACCAGCAGTCTGCTGCAAAAAGGCCTGAGTGATTTCTCGGTGGCGGCCGGTACGTTGCGCCGCGATTACGGTTTGAAGGACTTCAGCTATGGCCCTGGCGTGACCTCCGGCAGCCTGCGCTACGGTGTCAGCGACAGCTTCACCCTGGAAAGCCACGCCGAAGCGGCTGACTCGTTGACCCTCGGCGGGATCGGCGGCAATTGGCGTCTGGGCAATTTCGGCGTACTCAACAGCGCCATCAGTCAGAGCCGATTCGACGGCGACGGCGGCGAGCAGTTGAGTCTCGGTTATCAGTACAGCAGCCAGCGCTACAGTTTTTCCTGGCAGCGCCTGCAACGCCGCGATCAGTACGCCGACCTCAGCGTGATCGACAGCCCGTATATCAGCCTCAGCCGGCGCAGCGAGCAGGCGACCCTGAGCGTCAACCTTGAGCGCTGGGGCAGCCTCGGTGCCGGTTATTTCGATGTGCGCGCGGCGGACGATTCGCGTACGCGTCTGCTCAACCTGAGCTGGAGCAAACCGCTATGGCGCAACAGCAGCTTCTATCTGTCGGCCAACCGCGAGATCGGCGACAGCAACTGGGCAGTGCAGGCGCAACTGGTGATCCCGTTCGATCTGCGCGGCAGCCTGGCGATCAGTAGCGAGCGCAGTAAGACCGGGCAGAGTCAGCAGCGGGTCAATTACAGCCGCTCGGTGCCGACCGAGGGCGGGGTGGGTTTCAATCTGGGTTACGCCAAGGGTGATGGTCCCGATTATCGCCAGGCCGACGTGACCTGGCGTCTGCAATCTGTGCAGTTGCAGGCCGGGGTCTACGGCACGTCCGAGGCCGAGACCCGTTGGGCCGATGCCAGTGGCTCGCTGGTGTGGATGGACCGCCAGGTGTTCGCCGCCAATCGCATCGACGACGCGTTTGTGGTGGTCAGCACCGAGGGTTTCGCCGACATTCCGGTGCGCTACGAAAACCAGCAGGTCGGTCAAACCGATAAAAACGGCCACTTGCTGGTGCCTTGGAGCAGCGCGTACTACCGCGGCAAATACGAAATCGATCCGCTGAATCTGCCGGCCAACGTGCGCAGCCCCAACGTCGAACAACGCATCGCCGTGCGCCGTGGCAGCGGTTATTTGCTGGAGTTTCCACTGACCCGGGTGATCGCTGCGAGTATTGTGCTGGTGGATGCGCAGCAGCGTGAATTGCCATTGGGCACGGGTGTGCTTCATGAGCAGAGCGGTACGCGCACGGTGGTCGGTTGGGACGGCTTGGTCTATCTGGAAAACCTCCAGGCGCAGAACTCGTTGCAGGTGACGCTGGCCGACGGCAAGACCTGCAACGCGCAATTCGCCGTGGATATGCAGCAAAGCCAGGTGCCGCTGATCGGCCCGTTGGTGTGCCAATGAGCGCGGCGCGGATTTGCCTGTGTCTGGCGTTGCTGCTGCCGGGGATGGCGCAGGCCTTGTGTTCGGTGGTCAGCACCACGCCGGCGGCGTTCGGTTCGATCAGTTCGATTGCCGTGCGCACCACGACGCAGCCCAGTTCCACGCTCAATGCCGGGTTGAGTTGTACCGGTTCGCTGTTGTCATTGCTGACCAGCAACGACCATTTCTACGCCACCATTACCTCGACCCAGAGCGGCTTGCTCGGGCCGACCGGTGACGTCATCGGCTACACGATCTACGCCAACAACAGCACCAGCTACCCGGTCACCCGTGGCACCGCCTTCGACTTCGCCCGCAACGGCATCATCGATGCTTTGGGGCTGCTCAACGGCACCACCCCGAAAACCGTGCCGCTGTACTTGGGCACGACCATTGGCAGTAACGTCGCCGCCGGGGTTTATACGGAAACCCTGAGCATTTTCTGGAACTGGAATTACTGCTCCGGGATCGGTATCGGCAGTGTTTGTCTGGGGCGCGACATCAATAGCGGTACCGCGACGTTGACGGTGAACCTGACCGTGTCCAACGACTGCACGATTACTGCGCCGAACATTGCCTTTGGCAGTGCACCGGTAATCAGTGCCTTTACCCCGGTGACCGGGCAGACCATCAATCTGGCCTGCACCAAGGGCAGTGCTTACACCGTCGGTTTGAGCGACGGACAGAACCCGGTCAGTGTCGGCGGTCGGCGGCGGATGATTTCCGGAAGTAATTATCTGGCCTACGATATCTTCAAAAGCGCTGGCACCACCCGGTGGGGCAGTGTCGGCAGCGCACGCCGGTCGAGCACCGATGCCGAGGTGAATCCGGGGAATGGGCTGGGCACCGGAAGTCAGATCTTCAACTACAACGCGAAGATCTACACCGATCAGACCACACCGCCGGCGGGGACTTACCTGGACAATGTGGTGCTCGACGTAGGGTTCTGACTCATACGATGACCCCTGTGGGAGCGGGCTTGCTCGCGAATACGGTGTGTCATTCAACAATGATGGTGGCTGATCTAGCGCTTTCGCGAGCAAGCCCGCTCCCACAGGGGGATTGGCGCAGTTTTCACAATGGCAGTGACTGCCTCAATTGCTGCACCGCCGGCGAATCCGTCGGGCTGACCATCGCATAGTTGTACCCGCCACCGGACCAGTAATCGGCCTGCAGATCGCCGTCGCTGCGACTGCCGCGTGGCAGGAAGGTGTTTTCAGGTCCCGGTGGTCGCACATAGAAACTGACCTTGTGGCCGCTGCGGTCCTCATACATGACCATCGCCGCCGGGCCTTCGTCGGTGCTGAGCAGGCGGCCACTGACCGGTTCGAAACCGGCGGATTTCAGATCCGGCAAGCGACTGGCCTGGGTGAAATAACGGTCGAGCCAATGCTGCATGTCGCCGTCAGTGTCGACCTTGTAGTCCGCCGGTAATATCCCTTGCTGGGCGATCAAACGATAGGCCTGCAAGGCATCGGTCATCGGTAGTGTGGAAGAGCGCACGAGGGTCATTTCCCGCGCCTGCCAGCCACTTAAACCGCCGATGCCGACCGCGATCAGCAACACCGCCGCGCTGGCCAGATGACGTCGCGACTGACGCTTGAGGCGCTGGCGAATCAGCGTGGGATCGAGCTCCGGATTGGCCGGTTGCTGCAAGGCACCGCCCAGGGCTGCGCGCAACAACTGGGCGTCGTGCTGCCAAGCGCGCACCTGCGCGGCGGCTTCCGGGTGAGTGGTCAGCCAGGTGTCGACCAGACGCCGGTCGGCTTCGTTGAGTTGGTGATCGACGTACGCGTGCAGGTCGCGCTCGCTGGGGGGCATGCTGATCATTTGAGTATCCGCAAGGAAGGGCTGCTGATTTCGCCGTCGCTGAGTTGGCGCAAGGCTTGGCGGGCGCGGGACAGGCGCGACATCACCGTGCCGGTGGGGACGTCCAGAATTTCGGCGACTTCCTTGTAGCTCAGGCCTTCGACCGAGACCATCAGCAACAGCGCGCGTTGTTCGGTGGGCAGGCGATCGAAGGCTTGCAGGGTCGATTGGGCGATCACGGTGCGCTCGACCGAGGGTTCGGCGTCGTCGCGACCGGTGAAGAATTCGAGCATCCGCGCATAACGACGCGAGCGCCGATGGGCGTCGAGAAATTGCCGATAGAGAATCGCGAACAGCCATGCGCGCACATCACCCTCGGCGCGTTTCGCACCCCAGCCGGACAGGGCCCGCTCGAGGCTGGCCTGCACCAGATCGTCGGCGCTACTGCTGTTGCGGGTCAATGACACGGCAAAGCGGCGCAATCTGGGAATGATTTCTCTCAACTGTTCGTCGAATTCGCTCATGAATTTCTGCTAGTCACTACGCTGTGGACTAGGGAGACGTCTGCCGTTCGAGGTTATTCCACGTTCGGAAAAATAAATACCGGGCCATGGAATAAATCCCGCTGGGGCGCGTCTTGCTGATTCTTCCTACTTGTGGCCGATGGCCCTGGAGTTATTCATGGTTGATCGCACTTCACCGCCGGGCAGGCCGTCGCGCCCGCCCTTGAGTGCCGCGAGCACAGTGTTGCGCCTGACGGCGATTGCCGTGGTGGTTGCCGCAGTGGCCGGGGCGTTTGCCTACGTGCACGGTAACCTTGACCCACAACGTCTGACGCCCAAGGCGCTGGTCGATGTGCTGGAGAAAAACAACGGCGTGCATCCCGGGTTTCGGCGTAACCACGCCAAGGGCGTGTGCGTGATCGGGCATTTCGAGAGCAGTGGCGAGGCGCGGGCGTTTTCTTCGGCGCAGGTGTTCAACGAGGCGCAAACCCCGGTGGTCGGGCGTTTCGCATTGCCGGCGGGGAATCCCTACGCCCCGGACAGCAGCGTGCCGATCCGCAGCCTGGCGCTGCGTTTCACCCAGGCCAACGGTCAGCAATGGCGCACCGGGATGAACAGCATGCCGGTGTTCCCGGTCGGCACTCCAGAGGCGTTCTATCAATTGCAGCAGGCGCAGTCGCCGGACCCGGCCACGGGTAAACCGGATCCGTCGAAAGTGCCGGCATTCTTCGCCGCGCACCCGGAAGCCGTGCCGTTTCTGACGTGGGTGAAGACCGCCAAACCGTCGGCCAGCTATGCCACTGAAACCTACAACAGCATCAATGCGTTCTATCTGGTCAACGCCAGCGGGCAGAAGCAGGCGGTGCGCTGGAGTGTCACGCCACTGGCGCGCGATGCCGCCGGAGCCTCGGCGCCGGAGGGGGCGGATTTTCTCGAGAAGGATCTGGCGCAGCGCCTGGCCGAGGGACCGTTGCGCTGGCAGTTGAATATCACCCTGGCCAACCCCGGTGATCCGGTGAACGATGCCAGCAAAACCTGGCCCGAGGGTCGCAAGGTGATCAACGCCGGCACGCTGGTGCTGGAGAAGACTCAGCCGCAGCTCAGCGGCGAATGCCGCGACATCAACTACGATCCGCTGGTGCTGCCAGCCGGGATCGAGGGCTCCGACGACCCGCTGCTCGCGGCGCGTTCCGCCGGTTACGCCGATTCTTATCTGCGGCGCACCAGTGAAGTCAGCCAATTGCCCGCCGCCCGTCAGGAGGCTCGCCCATGAGCACGCAACCGACTCATTTCGCGCTGTTGGCGCGGCTGCTGCACTGGCTGATGGCGCTGATGATCATCGCCATGTTGTTCATTGGCGCCGGCATGGTCACTTCGGTTTCACAGCGGCATGAATGGCTGATTCATCTGCACAAACCGCTGGGGATTGCGATTCTGCTGCTGGTGGTCGTGCGTCTGTTGGTGCGGTTTTCCACTCGACAGCCGCCGCTGCCGGCGGATCTGCCGGGCTGGCAGGTGATGGCGGCCAAGGCTTCGCATGTGTTGTTGTACGCCTTGATGCTGGTGCTGCCGCTGCTCGGTTGGGCGATGATCAGTGCCTCGGGGGAGCCGGTGATGCTCAGCAATACCTTGCAGTTGCCATCGATTTTGCCAGCCGACGCGCAAGTATTTGCCCTGCTGCGCAAGGCGCATGGCTATCTGGCGTACCTGTTGTTCCTGACTGTGCTGTTGCACCTGGCGGCGGCGCTGTACCACGGTTGGGTGCGCCGCGACGAGGTGCTCGACAGCATGTTGCGCGGTCGCGATCGCGATTAACCCGCTTGTGTGGCGCACCGCTGCGGTGCGCCACTTCTCAGGGTCAGCCACCAATAACCCAGCGCCACTGCGTTGATAACGGCGCCAAGCAGACACACGCCGGTCCAGCCGGCCCAGGCGTACATCGCCGTCGAGGTAATCGAACCCAATGCACTGCCGATCGAATAGAACAGCATGTAGCCGGCGGTGAGGCGGCTTTGCGCTTCAGGGCGCACGCTGTAGATCATGCTCTGGCTGGTGACGTGCACGGCCTGCAAGCCCAGATCGAGGGTGATCACGCCGAGCAACAGCGCCCACAGCGAGGACTGGGTGAGGGCGATCGGCAGCCACGAGGCGAGCATCAGCAGCAGCGACAGACCGCTGACCCATTGGCCCAGACCGCGATCAGCCAGATGTCCGGCGCGCGCGGCGGCGAGTGCACCGGCGGCGCCGGCCAACCCGAACAGGCCGATTTCACTGTGCGACAGCGACAGTGGCGGGGCGGCCAGCGGCAGCACCATCGGCGTCCACAGCACCATGGCGCTGGCGAAGGTCAGCAGCGCGAGAATCGCCCGTTGCCGCAGCACCGGCTCTTGCCTGAACAGGCTGAACACCGATGCGATCAGCGCGCCGTAACGGCTTGCGGGCTGCGCGGCTTCATTCTTGGGCAAGACGCGCAACAGCAGCAGTGCCATCAGCAGCGTCAGCCCCGCCGACAGCAGATAGATCGCCCGCCAACCGGCCAGATCAGCCATGGCCCCGGCAATGGTGCGCGCGAGCAGAATGCCGACGACGATGCCGCTGGTGACGACGCCGACCACCCGACCGCGTTGCGCCGGGACGGCTAATGTCGCGGCGTACGCCACCAGCACTTGCGTCACCACGGCGAGCAAACCGGTCAGCGTCATGCCGAGCAGCAACCACACACTGTTGGGCGCCAGCGCGATCATCAACAGTGTGGCGGCCGAGAGCAGGGTCTGGGTGACGATCAGTCGCCGTCGGTTGAGCAGGTCGCCGAGTGGCACCAGCAATACCAGACCGATGCCATAGCCGATCTGCGTCAGGGTAATGACGATGCCGATGGTTGCCGGTGACATGGCGAAGGCATCGGCCATGGCGTCCAGCAGCGGCTGCGCGTAATACACGTTGCCCACCGCCAGTCCACAGGCAATGGCGAACAGCAGCACCACACTGCTTTTGAGGGGTTGAGATTGCATGCCCTGATTCCTTTTTGGGTTTTAAATTAAAACCAGAATCAAAGTAGATAGTTTGGTTTTAATTTGCAACCTGATTGGAGGTGGCATTTTATTGCGCAAAAAAAAGATCGCAGCCACAGCTGCGATCTTTGGGTGGAGCGGGGGAGGGATCAACGCAGAGTGTCGACCATGTCTGCGATGGTGGTCAGCACGTCCTTGCCCAACTGTTTCGAGCGCTTGCCCGACCAGCCCGTTTTTTTGTCCGGATGGTCGTCGTGATCCTTGAACGGCATTTCCAGGGTCAGCGCCAGGCAGTCGTATTGCTGCCCGACCGCGTTGCAGGCCAGGGTCATGTTGGCCTGGCCCGGTTCGTCGCGGGTGTAGCCGTATTTGGTCTGGAAGTCTTTGGTGGTGTGCTTGAGGTGCGTGCGGAAATGCTCTTCGAGCTTCTCGATGCGCGGCGTGTAACCCGGGTTGCCTTCACAACCGGCGGTGAACACGTGGGGAATTTCTTCATCACCGTGTACGTCGAGGAACAGATCGACGCCGTACTTTTCCATCTGCTGCTGTACGAAAAGTACCTCGGGGCTGACTTCCTGACTGGCGCTCTGCCAGGCGCGGTTCAGGTCCTGGCCCATGGCGTTGGTACGCAGATGGCCGTGGAAGGCGCCGTCCGGGTTCATGTTCGGCACCAGATACAGATCCGCGCTGGCCAGCAGCTTGTTCAACACCGGGTCGTCGTGGCGTTCCAGGCGTTCGATCACACCCTCCATGAACCATTCGGCCATGTGCTCACCCGGGTGCTGTTGCGCGATGATCCAGATTTTGCGCTGGCCTTCGGCGCCCCTGCCCTTGCGCAGCAGTTGAATGTCACGACCTTCGACGCTTTTGCCGGTAGCCAGCAACTCGGTGCCGGCCTTGCTCAGCGCCTGCTCAATCAGCCAGTCGTGACGACCGCGGCTGTAGGGTTCGAAGTAGGCGAACCAAGCGTGAGTCTGCTCGGCTTCGAGGCAAAAGCGCAGGCTGTCGCCTTCGAAACTGGTAGGAATACGAAACCAATTCACATGGTCGTAGGACGCAACAGCCTGATAGCCAGTCCAGGCCTTGTTGTAAGAGGATTGACTGGCGTTGACCAGGCGAAACCAGTGTTCCTGATGAACATGCAGGCCGCTGGCCTTGAAGTGGAACCACTGGAAGTGAGCGCTCCGGGTATCCGGGCGAATGGCCAGAACCGGGTTGAGCGGATTGGAAATATCGATGACTTGAATGTTGCCGCTGTCGAAGTTGGCGCTGATGTCGAACGAAGATTTGGCCACGGTCATAATCGGTTCCTGAATATGATTTTTATGGCGGCTACTTTACACGCAAGACTGGGGTGAAACCGAGGGAAATTGCGGGTTGCGGTGGGGGGCGTCTTCCGTGACGCGCAAGCAGCTTAGAGACTGTGCGATTGATTCTCAAGTGCTAATTGTCATTAGTTTGCCCCAATCTGGCCGGGCTTTGCTTGCCAAGCGATATTCTTTTGATATTATCCGCGCCATCGAATTTGCAGCACCCAAAGACTTCATTAGCCTGAAGCCATAAGCCCGAAAAGCGGGCAAAAAAAGACCCGGCAAAAAGCCGGGTCAAAAACCGTGATTAGCCTGATGAGGAGATAGTCCAGAAGACCGACCTAAGGTCTCTGGTCCATCGACTGATCTCGCGACCAGCTGCCTGCAATAATAATCATTATCATTTGCAAGTCAAATGTTTTTATCTGCGCGATTGGAAAACTCTTTCCTGTCCGTCCGCTTCCCGTGTCCGTTAGAGCTGTTCGCCATCAATTGAATGGTCGACCATCGCTCGCGCCATATCCACCATATGCACCACCGAAAATGCCAGGTCGCGGCTTGCACCCTGCAGGTTTTCGGCTGCCTTGAGGGCGGTGGCGGCTGCGCAGCGCAACAGATCCGACGCGTGCACGAGGGCCTCTTCGCCGCTGAGATGGCGTTTTACATCAAAAAAACGTTCATCTACCTCGGGTTCTGACACAGCTGGTTTCAAGTAATAGTCCAGTGCTCGCTGCGCTGCTGCATTGCCTTGAGGGGAGGTGAACGTGGTGTCCATTTGCAGATCGGGCAAGTCTTTGCTGCTGATATTCATGGTGAAGGGTCACTCCTTGTTCGATTGAAAGTCCGTGCTTCCAGCATAGTACGATGCGTAGTTGTGACCAGAATTTAAATACTACAATATGTGTTTTGCCGGCCGAAGGCGGGGCAAGTAAGGTGCCGCACATGGATAAATGGATTGAGTTGGTCAAGGCCAAAATGAGTGAACTCAAAATCACTCAAACAGAGCTCGGAGAGCGCGTCGGCATGTCCCAGGGCGGGATCGGCCATTGGCTGAACAAACGTCGCGAGCCGGGTATTACGGAAATGAACCGCGTATTGCAGGCGCTGGGGATGGACTTCCTGGAAGTGGTGCTGGTGATTCGCGAGCCGCAGGAGACCGACGATGACGAGATGCCGCTGGCGCAGAAGTACAACCCGTATTTCCGCTATCCGGTCAGCGATTGGCACACGCCGTGCGAATCGCGTGAGAGTGCAACCGCCGCTTACGCCCCGTCACATGACAAGCAGCGCTTCGAACTGACGGATTATCACGCCCGTGGCGCAGCGTTCTGGCTGACCGTGACGGGAAATTCGATGACCGCACCTTCAGGTCAGAGCATCGCCGAAGGCATGCTGATCCTGGTGGACCCGGAGGTGGAGGCGCTGCCCGGCAAACTGGTGATCGCCCAGTGGCAGGGCTGCGATGAAGCGATCTTTCGCAAGCTCGACGAAGAGGGCGGCCAGCGTTATCTGGTACCGCTCAATCCGACCTGGCCTAAAGCCCTGTTCACCGATGAGTGTCGAATCATCGGCGTGGTGGTTCAGGCCACGGCGCGTTTCTAGTCAGATCGATCCTCGCTCGGCGTAGGATCGATCTCCCATTTACTCGGCTTCCAGTTCCACCAAAGCGCTGCCTTCGCCGACCATTTCGCCTTCCTGGCAATACAGCGCTTTGATCACTCCCGCATGGGGCGCGCGAATGCTGTGCTCCATCTTCATCGCCTCCAGCACCACCAGTTGCGCACCGGCCTCGACCGATTGCCCGGCCTCCACCAACACCCGCACGATGCTGCCGTTCATAGGCGCAGTCAGACCGCCCTGATGGCTGTGGCTGGCGTCGACGGCGCTGATTGGGTCGAACATCTGAATACGCCGCAACTCGCCTTCCCATTGCAGGTACAGCGAATCGCCCTGACGAATGGCGCGCAAGGTGCGACGTACGCCATCGTGCTCGACGACCAATGCTTCATCCGACAGTTTGGCGTTGTCGGTGCTGCCCAAGGTCAACGCCCGATCCTGACCTTCGCAGCTCAAGTGCAAGGTGACTTCCGCCGGCAACCCTGCGCGCAACCCGCTGTTCAACGCCCACGGCGAACCCAGGTCATCCGCCCGAACAGCGCCCGGCAGACTCTGCGCGAAAGCCTGTGCTGCGGTCTGCCAGAACTCATCGCTCAGCTCACCCGGAGCGGGCAGCAGCGTTTCCTGATAACGCGGAATAAACCCGGTATCCAGCTCCGCGGCGGCAAACGCGGGATGCGCGATGATCCGCCGCAGGAAGTTGATGTTGGTCTTCAAGCCGCCAATCGCGAACTCATCAAGCATGCTCAACAGCCGTAGGCGCGCCTGTTCGCGATCTTCGCCCCAGGCGATCAGCTTGCCGAGCATCGGGTCATAGAACGGCGAAATTTCATCGTCTTCTGCAACCCCGCTATCCACCCGACGCCCCGGTCCGGCGGCCGATTCACGGTAAAGCTCCAGACGTCCGGTGGCGGGCAGGAAATCATTCGACGGATCTTCGGCATACAGGCGCACTTCAATCGCATGGCCATTGAGCGGCACCTGATCCTGCGTGATCGGCAACGCTTCACCACGCGCCACACGAATCTGCCACGCCACCAGATCGAGGCCAGTGATCGCTTCGGTGACCGGGTGCTCGACCTGCAGGCGCGTGTTCATCTCCATGAAGAAGAATTCGCCACGTGCATCCAGGAGGAACTCCACGGTCCCCGCGCCGACATAACCGATCGCCTGCGCCGAACGCACCGCCGCTTCGCCCATGGCGCGGCGCAGTTCCGGGGTCAGGCCCGGGGCCGGGGCTTCTTCGACGACCTTCTGGTGCCGGCGCTGGATCGAGCAATCACGCTCGTTGAGGTACAGGCAGTTGCCATGCTGATCGGCGAACACCTGAATTTCCACATGGCGTGGTTTGAGCAGGTATTTCTCCACCAGCATCCGCGAATCGCCGAACGACGACTGCGCCTCACGCTGCGCCGAGGCCAGCGCTTCGGCCAGTTGGCTGACGTCCTCAACCACTTTCATGCCTTTACCGCCGCCACCGGCCGTGGCCTTGAGCAGCACCGGATAGCCAATGCGTGCGCAGGCATCGCGGAAGGTTTCGAGATCCTGCGCCTCGCCGTGATAGCCCGGCACCAGCGGCACACCGGCGGTTTCCATCAGCGCCTTGGCTGCGGATTTGCTGCCCATCGCGTCGATGGCCGAAGCGGGCGGGCCGAGGAAAATCAGCCCGGCCTGTTCAATGGCACGGGCGAAGCCGGCATTCTCCGACAGGAAACCGTACCCCGGGTGAATCGCCTGCGCGCCGCTGGCCTTGGCCGCCGCGATCAGCTTGTCGATTTGCAGATAACTGTCGGCGGCTTTGCTGCCGCCGAGATCAACGCGGATATCCGCTTCGCGGCTGTGCCGCGCTTCGCGGTCGGTGGCGCTGTGCACGGCGACGGTGGTCAGGCCCAGCGCCTTGGCGGTACGCATGACCCGGCAAGCGATTTCGCCACGGTTGGCCACCAGCAGGGTGGTGAGAACAGGTGCGCTCATCAACGCGGCTCCTTGGGGGTGGTTGCGGCTTGCCAGCTCGGTGCACGTTTTTGCAGGAAGGCGCGCAAGCCTTCCTGGCCTTCAGGGCTGACGCGGATGCGCGCGATGGCGTTTTCGGTGTAGCGGCGCAGCGCCGGGGTCAGCGCGCCGTTGCCGACTTCGCGCAGCAGATCTTTACTGGCGCGCATCGCGGCAGGGCTGTTGAGCAGCAGGTTGTCGATCCATTGTTCGACGGCTTGATCAAGCTCGGCGGCCGGGTAGCTCTCGGACAACAAGCCGATTTCCCGCGCACGCTGCCCACCGAAGCGCTCGGCAGTCAGCGCGTAGCGACGCGCGGCACGTTCGCCGATGGCTTGCACCACGAACGGACTGATCACCGCCGGCGCCAGGCCGATGCGCACTTCCGACAGACAGAACTGCGCATCATCGGCGCCAATCGCCATGTCGCAGCAACTGATCAGCCCCAGCGCGCCGCCGAACGCCGCGCCTTGCACCACGGCCACGGTCGGGATTTTCAGCTTGGCGAGGTTGTACATCAGCTCCGCCAGTTCGCGGGCATCGTCCAGGTTGGTGTGGTAATCGAGTTCGGCCGATTGCTGCATCCACGCCAGATCGGCGCCGGCGCTGAAATGCTTGCCACGCCCGCGCACCAACAGGAAACGCAGGCTGGCGTCGCTGGCAACCTTGTCCAGTGCGAGGATCAGTTCGCGGATCATTTCGGCGTTGAACGCGTTGTTTTTCTCCGCGCGGTTGAGCCACAGGGTGGCGAAACCCCGTGAGTCGTTGTGCAGTTCGAGGGTGTTGAAGTCGCTCATATTCTTCCGTCTCCACGGTTTCTGTGGGAGCGGGCTTGCTCGCGAAGACGGTCTGTCAGTTGCGGATACGTCGACTGATACACCGCTTTCGCGAGCAAGCCCGCTCCCACAAAAAAGCATCACATCCGGAACACGCCGAAGCGGCTCGGTTCGATAGGCGCGTTCAACGACGCGGACAAGGCCAAGGCCAGCACATCGCGGGTCTGCGCCGGGTCGATGACGCCGTCGTCCCATAGGCGTGCGCTGGAGTAGTAGGGGTGACCCTGCTCTTCGTACTGGTCGAGGATCGGTTGTTTGATCTCGGCTTCCTGCGCGGCGCTGAAGGCTTGGCCGCTGCGTTCGGCCTGCTCGCGCTTGACCTGCACCAGCACGCCCGCCGCCTGCTCGGCACCCATCACGCCGATGCGCGCATTCGGCCACATCCACAGGAAGCGCGGATCGTAAGCGCGCCCGCACATGCCGTAGTTGCCGGCGCCGAAACTGCCGCCGATGATCACGGTGAATTTCGGCACTTTGGCGCAAGCCACGGCGGTCACCAGTTTCGCGCCGTGCTTGGCGATGCCGCCGGCCTCGTATTTCTGGCCGACCATGAACCCGGTGATGTTCTGCAGGAACAGCAGCGGAATGCCGCGCTGGCAGGCCAGTTCGATGAAGTGCGCGCCTTTTTGCGCGGCTTCGGCGAAGAGGATGCCGTTGTTGGCGAGGATCGCGATCGGGTAGCCATGCAGGTGCGCAAAACCGCAGACCAGGGTGGTGCCGAACAGCGCCTTGAATTCATCGAACACCGAACCGTCGACCAGCCGCGCAATCACTTCGCGCACGTCGAATGGCTGTTTGGCGTCGGCCGAAACCACGCCATATAACTCGTCGCTGGCGTACAGCGGCGCAATCGGCGTGCGCTGCTGCACTTCGCCGAGCTTGCGCCAGTTGAGGTTGGCGACGCTGCGGCGGGCGAGGGCGAGGGCGTGTTCGTCGCTCTCGGCGTAATGGTCGGCCACGCCGGAAATCTTGCAGTGCACATCGGCACCGCCGAGGTCTTCAGCGCTGACCACTTCTCCGGTCGCGGCTTTCACTAAAGGTGGGCCGGCGAGGAAAATCGTCGCCTGATTGCGCACCATGATTGCTTCGTCCGCCATCGCCGGCACATAGGCGCCGCCTGCGGTGCAGGAGCCCATGACCACGGCGATCTGCGGAATGCCCATGGCGCTCATGTTGGCCTGGTTGAAGAAGATCCGGCCAAAGTGCTCGCGATCCGGGAACACTTCGTCCTGACGCGGCAGGTTGGCGCCGCCCGAGTCCACCAGATAGATGCACGGCAGGCGGTTCTGCTGGGCGATGGTCTGCGCGCGCAGGTGTTTTTTCACGGTCAGCGGGTAGTACGAGCCACCTTTCACCGTCGCGTCGTTGGCGACGATCATGCACTCGACGCCTTCGACCCGGCCGATCCCGGCAATCACCCCGGCGGCTGGCACGTCTTCGCCATACACGGCGTGGGCGGCGAGCTGGCTGATCTCGAGAAACGGCGAGCCCGGATCAAGCAGGCGGTTGATGCGTTCGCGCGGGAGCAACTTGCCTCGCGAGGTGTGACGTTCCTGGGCTTTCGCACCGCCGCCCTGCGCCACTTGGGCGAGCAGGGTGTGCAGCGCGTCGACCTGTTCAAGCATCGCCGCGCTGTTGGCGGCGAACTCCGCTGAACGGGGATTGAGCTGGGTATGCAGGATAGCCATGTGCAGCTCCGTTTAGCGGGTTTCGTTGAACAGTTCGCGGCCGATCAGCATGCGCCGGATCTCGCTGGTGCCGGCGCCGATTTCGTACAGCTTGGCGTCACGCAGCAGACGTCCGGCCGGGAATTCGTTGATGTAGCCGTTGCCGCCAAGAATCTGGATCGCGTCGAGGGCCATTTGCGTGGCGCGCTCGGCGGTGTAGAGGATCACCCCGGCGGCGTCCTTGCGCGTGGTTTCGCCACGCTCGCAGGCCTGAGCGACTGCATACAGGTAGGCGCGGCTGGCGTTGAGCTGGGTGTACATGTCGGCGACTTTGCCCTGGATCAGCTGGAATTCGCCGATGCTCTGGCCGAACTGCTTGCGATCGTGGATGTACGGCACGATCAGATCCATGCACGACTGCATGATCCCGGTCGGGCCGCCGGACAGTACGACGCGCTCGTAATCGAGGCCGCTCATCAGCACTTTCACGCCACCGTTGAGCACACCGAGGATGTTTTCTTCCGGCACTTCGACGTCATCGAAGAACAGCTCGCAGGTGTTGGAACCGCGCATGCCGAGCTTGTCGAACTTGTTGCTGCGGCTGAAGCCTTTCCAGTCGCGTTCGACGATGAACGCGGTGATGCCGTGCGGGCCTTTTTCCAGGTCGGTCTTGGCGTAGATCACGTAGGTGTTGGCGTCAGGGCCGTTGGTGATCCAGGTCTTGCTGCCGTTGAGTACGAAGCGGTCGCCGCGTTTGTCGGCGCGCAGTTTCATCGAGACCACGTCGGAACCGGCGTTCGGCTCGCTCATGGCGAGTGCACCAACGTGTTCGCCGCTGATCAGCTTCGGCAGGTATTTGGATTTCTGTTCGTGGTTGCCATTACGGTTGATCTGGTTGACGCAGAGGTTGGAATGCGCGCCGTAGGACAGGGCCACCGAGGCCGATCCACGGCTGATTTCTTCCATCGCCACCACATGCGCCAGGTAACCCAGGCCCGCGCCGCCGTACTCTTCCGGCACGGTGATGCCGAGCAGGCCCATGTCACCGAATTTGCGCCACATGTCGGCCGGGAACAGGTTGTCGCGGTCGATCTGCGCGGCGCGTGGGGCGATCTGATCGGCGACGAAGGACTGAACCTGATCGCGCAGCATGTCGATGGTTTCACCGAGGGCGAAGTTCAGGGATGGGTAGCTCATGGGTCACCTTTTGGCTTTTTTGTAGGGTGGGGAGGGCGGTCGAACGGCTCTCACCTTTACGTTAACGTAAGCCTGTGACGAATGGCTGTCAATCACCCTTTACGTTAACGTCAACATAGGCGAGAGTAGGACCAGTTCAGGATTGAAGCGGAGTGCTTTTGGTGGGAGCGGGCTTGCTCGCGAATGCAGTGTGTCAGCCTATACATCTGGCGACTGATCCTCCCCATTCGCGAGCAAGCCCGCTCCCACCCGAAGCAAAATCCCGGTAAACCCACTAATAAAGACAATAGGGGTCATCATGGATCAACCCAGTGCAAACCCGCAGCGCAGCTATACCCGAGGCTCCCAGGACAAAGCCTTGCTGGCGATGACCATCGGGCAGAAGTTCGATCAGACTGTCGCGCAACACCCGTACGGCGAGGCGCTGGTCGTAAGGCATCAGCAGTTGCGTTATACCTGGCAGCAACTGGCCGATAGCGTCGACCTGCACGCCAGAGCCTTGCTGGCGCTGGGTTTGCAGGCGGGAGATCGGCTCGGCATCTGGGCGCCGAACTGCGCGCAGTGGTGCATCACGCAAATCGCCACGGCGAAAATTGGCGTGATCCTGGTCAACATCAACCCGGCCTACCGCAGCTCCGAACTGGAATACGTGCTCAAGCAGTCCGGTTGCCAGTGGCTGGTGTGCGCCGGCGCTTTCAAGTCCTCCAACTACCACGCCATGCTGCAAGGGCTGGTACCGGAACTCGCCGAACAATCCATCGGCCAGTTGCGCAGCAAACGTCTGGCGGATTTACGTGGGGTGATCAGCCTCGACGCACAGCCACCGTCGGGGTTCCTGCCGTGGTCGCAATTGGCCGATCTGGCGAGCAGTGTTTCGCCCGAACAACTGCGTGAGCGCAGCGACAGCCTGCACTTCGATCAACCGGTGAATATCCAGTACACCTCCGGCACCACCGGTTTCCCCAAGGGCGCGACCCTCAGTCACTACAACATCCTCAACAACGGTTACATGGTCGGCGAAAGCATCGGCCTGACCCCGAGCGACCGCCTGGTGATCCCCGTGCCGCTGTATCACTGCTTCGGCATGGTCATGGGCAACCTCGGCTGCATCACCCACGCCAGCACGATGATCTACCCCAACGACGCGTTCGACCCGTTACTGACCCTGCAAACCGTCGCCGAAGAACAAGCCACCGGCCTCTATGGCGTGCCGACCATGTTCATTGCCATGCTCGATCAGCCGCAGCGCGCCGTGTTCGATCTGTCGACCCTGCGCACCGGGATCATGGCCGGCGCCACTTGCCCGATCGAGGTAATGCGCCGGGTCATCAGCGAGATGCACATGAGCGAAGTGCAGATTGCCTACGGCATGACCGAGACCAGTCCGGTGTCGCTGCAGACCGGGCCGAACGATGAGCTGGAACTGCGCGTCACCACCGTCGGCCGCACCCAGCCGCAACTGGAAAGCAAAATCATCGACGAGGCGGGCAACCTGGTGCCGCGCGGCACCATCGGTGAGCTGTGCACCCGCGGTTACAGTGTGATGCTCGGTTACTGGAGCAACCCGCAAGCCACGGCCGAAGCCATCGACGAGGCAGGCTGGATGCACACCGGCGATCTGGCGAGCATGAACGATGAGGGTTACGTGAACATCGCCGGGCGTAACAAGGACATGATCATTCGCGGTGGCGAGAACGTTTATCCGCGTGAGCTGGAAGAATTTTTCTTCACCCACCCGGCGGTGGCGGACGTGCAGGTGATCGGCATTCCGTGCTCGCGTTACGGCGAGAAGATTGTCGCCTGGATCAAGTTCCATCCCGGCCACAGTGCCACCGAACAAGAGCTGCAAGCGTGGTGCAAGGAACGCATCGCGCACTTCAAGACGCCGCGTCATTTCAAGTTCGTCGAAGAGTTTCCGATGACGGTGACGGGCAAGATCCAGAAATTCCGGATGCGCGAGATCAGTATCGAGGAGCTCCGCGAAAAGCAGGCCTGACAACAATCAAATGTGGGAGCGGGCTTGCTCGCGAATGCGGTGTATCAGATACAAATTTGTCGCCTGACACTCAGCATTCGCGAGCAAGCCCGCTCCCACAATGGAGATAGAGTATTTTCAGGAATCACAGAAAGCACAAAGGGGAGCCGAAGCTCCCCTTTAATTTTGTCGTCGCGTGCTCTTTTTTATTATTGAGGGGCGGTCTGTTGTTGTTTTTGGCAACCGTGGCCCTTTACCGCTGTTTTTGGCGACCCCCATCCGGGGTCAAGAGCAAACGTATTTTTTTGAGCGCTGATCTGCTTTCTCGTTAAACGATCCAACCGATTCGGGAGCTACCTGAAGGTAGTTTTATTGTTCTCTGCCCGGTTGCGGGTCACTCCTGAGAGCACCCTGAAAAGCACACCTTCTCCAAAAAAATCTGTTAGCTGCGTCTCTGCCGTGTTGTTTTTGTTATGTCAGAGTCGGTACGTCTTATTTTTATTGGTTTGCTGCTTTTTATTCTTGTTATGCCATAGAGATAGCAGAAGCCGTGCCAACTTTTTAAATCCCTTGTAAATCAATGCCTTGAGATTTTTGAAGGATTTTTCCTTCAGGGCAAAACAGACAATTTGTTTCCGTGTTACTCGACTACGCCCACGTTTCCGACACAGCGGTAACACCTTCGCCCTCACTGGGCGTTACGGGCCTTGGCCACACGCGAACCGCTCGGGCGACCGAGCACCGCGCTGATCTGCTGACCCGCCGCAATCAGGGCGTCGAGGTCGATACCGGTCTCGATGCCCAGGCCGTTGAGCAGGTACACCACGTCTTCGGTGGCGACGTTACCGCTCGCGCCTTTGGCGTACGGGCAGCCGCCGAGGCCGGCGATAGAGCTGTCGAACACCGCGATGCCTTCCAGCAGGCTGGCATAGATGTTGGCCATCGCCTGGCCGTAGGTGTCGTGGAAGTGCCCGGCGAGTTTTTCCCGTGGCACTTGCGCCGACACCACTTCGAACAACCGCCGGGTCGCGCCGGCGGTGCCGGTGCCGATGGTGTCGCCGAGGGACACTTCGTAGCAGCCCATCGCATACAACTCGCGGGCGACCATCGCCACTTGTTCCGGTGCGACCTCGCCTTCATAAGGGCAACCGAGCACGCAGGACACGTAACCGCGCACGGTAACGCCGTGCTGTTTCGCGGCCTCCATGATCGGTGCGAAGCGCGCCAGGCTTTCGCTGATCGAGCAGTTGATGTTGCGCTGCGAGAACGCCTCGGACGCCGCAGCGAACACCGCGACTTCTTTCACGCCGGCAGCCAGCGCATCTTCAAATCCGCGCAGGTTCGGCGCCAGTGCGCCGTAGGTCACACCGGGTTTGCGCTGGATCTGCGCAAACACTTCGGCGGATCCGGCCATCTGCGGCACCCATTTCGGCGAGACAAAACTGCCGACTTCGATATAACCAAGGCCGGCGGCGCTCAGGGCGTCGACCAGTTGCACCTTGTCAGCCACGCTGATCGGTTGGGCTTCGTTCTGCAGGCCATCGCGCGGGCCGACTTCGATCAGGCGTACTTGGGAGGGGAGGGACATGGGTTGACCTGCTCTTCTGGATTCGAGGAGATCCCCTGTAGGAGTGAGCCTGCTCGCGATAGCGGTGAGTCAGTTAATATTTGCTCGACTGACACACCGCTATCGCGAGCAGGCTCACTCCTACAAGGGATTTGTGTTGTTTACTAGCTCGCCTGCTGGCCCTTGAGCGTCTGCTCCAACGCCTGCACGCAGCGCTCTTCAGCGGTGTCGAGTTCCAGCTTCATCTGTTCGATGTCGAGCAACTGCTGCTCAAGCTGTTCGCGGCGTTCGCTGATTTTCGCCAGCATGCTGTTGAGCTGTTTGGTGTTACCGCTGGACGGGTCGTAGAGTTCGATCAATTCGCGGCATTCGGCCAACGAAAAGCCGATGCGCTTGCCACGCAGGATCAGCTTCAGGCTGACCTTGTCGCGCGGCGAGTAGATACGTTCCTGGCCACGGCGCTCAGGGCTGAGCAAGCCTTGTTCTTCGTAAAAGCGGATCGCCCGGGTGGTGATGTCCAGCTCGCGGGCGAGGTCGGAAATGCTGTAGGTCTGGCTGCTCATGAAAGCGCTCGGAAAAAGGTCTTGGCGCTAAGCTAATGGCGAGTTGACGTTTACGTCAAGCAGGAAGGATCGTTGTTGTCAGTGCCGGCCTCTTCGCGAGCAAGCTCGCTCCCACAGGATCAGTGGCCTACACAAGATCATGTGGGAGCGAGCTTGCTCGCGAAGAACGATGACTCGGTAAAAAGACTTACACTTTATCGAGCTTCTTCTCCTGCGCTGCCACCTGCTGGCACAACTCGATGATCTGCTCGCGCATCCAGCGATTTGCTGGGTCCTGGTCGGTGCTTTCATGCCAGTACAGGTGAGTCTCCAGCGGCGGCACGTCGTTGACTGGCAGGTTGAACGCATGCAGGTCATTACGCCGGGCAAAGCGCTCGGGTACCGTCATCACCATGTCGGTCTGCTGCATGACCTGCGACGCCATCAGATAATGCTGCGAGCGCAGGGCGATCTTGCGCTGAATGCCCATTTTGCCTAGCGCCAGATCGACGTAGCCCAGACCACTGCGGCGGCTGGAAATGTGGATGTGGGTCAGCGACAGATAGTCATCCAGCGACAGTTTCTCCTTGCCCGCCAGCGGATGGCCCTTGCGCATCGCACAGACGTAACGGTCCTCCATCAGCTTGACGTGGCGCACCTGCGGGTCGGTGTTGAGCGGTGCATCCACGGCGAAATCCAGACGTCCGGCGGCCAGTTCCTTGGTGGTCTCGCGGCGTTTGGACAGAAAGCTCTCGATGATCACCGTCGGCGCCAGACGCCGCAAACGCTGGAACAGCGGCGGCAGAATCACTGCTTCAGTGAGGTCGGTCATGCTGATGCGATAAGTCTTCACCGCCTGCGCCGGGTTGAAAATCCGGCTCTCCTGGACCGACACCCGCAGCAGCGACAGCGCGTTGCGCACCGGGCCGATGATGTTCTGTGCCATCGGCGTCGGCACCATGCCCTGCGCGGTGCGCACGAACAGTGGATCGTTGAAGGTCTCGCGCAACCGCGCCAGCGCGTTGGACACCGCCGGCTGGGTAATCCCGACAATCTGCCCGGCGCGGGTCAGGTTGGCTTCGGTGTAGATCGCGTCGAAGACGATGAAAAGGTTGAGGTCGACCTTACTCAGATTCATAACGCGGCTTCTCTTGTTCTAGGGGCTGACGATCAGCGGATCATATATCGGTGATGAATGTTTATACACGCCGAGAATAGGCTAGGTAAATTATCAGCGCTGTTCTAGCATCGATTGCATGATCTGAACAACCTCTGCCTAAAGAAGGTAATTGCTCATGGATTTCGCTTATTCGCCCAAGGTGCAAGAACTGCGTGAGCGCGTGACCGCGTTCATGGACACTTACGTTTACCCGGCCGAAGCCGTGTTCGAACGCCAGGTTGCCGAGGGTGATCGCTGGCAGCCGACCGCGATCATGGAAGAGCTCAAAGCCAAGGCCAAGGCTGAAGGGCTGTGGAATCTGTTCCTGCCTGAGTCGGAACTCGGCGCCGGTCTGACCAACCTTGAATACGCACCGCTGGCAGAAATCATGGGCCGTTCGCTGCTGGGGCCGGAGCCGTTCAACTGCTCGGCGCCGGACACCGGCAACATGGAAGTGCTGGTGCGCTACGCCAACGAAGAGCAGAAACAGCGCTGGCTCGAACCGCTGCTGCGCGGCGAGATCCGCTCGGCGTTTGCCATGACCGAGCCGGACGTGGCCTCGTCCGACGCCACCAACATGGCCGCCCGCGCCGTGCGTGATGGCGATGAATGGGTGATCAACGGCAAGAAATGGTGGACTTCCGGCGCCTGCGATCCGCGCTGCAAGATTCTGATCTTCATGGGCCTGAGCAACCCCGACGCACCGCGTCATGCGCAGCACTCGATGATCCTCGTGCCGGTTGACACCCCCGGGGTGAAAATCGTCCGCCCGCTGCCGGTATTCGGCTACGACGACGCACCGCATGGTCACGCTGAAGTGCTGTTCGACAACGTGCGCGTGCCTTACGAAAACGTCCTGCTCGGCGAAGGTCGCGGCTTCGAAATAGCTCAGGGTCGCCTAGGTCCAGGGCGGATTCACCACTGCATGCGCTCGATCGGCATGGCTGAACGTGCGCTGGAATTGATGTGCAAACGCTCGGTGAGCCGCACCGCGTTCGGCAAGCCATTGGCGCGTCTGGGCGGTAACGTCGACAAGATCGCCGACTCGCGCATGGAAATCGACATGGCGCGCCTGCTGACCCTGAAAGCGGCGTACATGATGGACACCGTCGGCAACAAAGTGGCGAAGAGCGAGATCGCGCAGATCAAGGTCGTCGCGCCGAACGTGGCGCTGCGGGTGATCGACCGGGCGATCCAGATCCACGGCGGGGCCGGGGTCTCGAATGATTTCCCGTTGGCCTACATGTACGCCATGCAGCGCACCCTGCGCCTGGCCGACGGCCCGGACGAAGTGCACCGCGCGGCGATCGGCAAGTTCGAGATCGGCAAGTACGTGCCGAAGGAAATGTTGCGCAGCAGTCATTAAGACCGCGTCGCCGGCTTCGCGAGCAAGCCCGCTCCCACATTCGACCGCATCCCGACTGGAAGAATGCGATCAAAAGTGGGAGCGGGCTTGCTCGCGAAGGGGCCCATGCATCCAGCACACCTGCATCAGATTCAGTACACCCAAACCTCAACCCGCCGATTCTTGATCCTGCCTTCATCCGCACTGTTCGCCGCCACCGGCATCAACGCGCCAAACCCGCGCACTTCGCGCATCACCACGCCGTTCTTCACCAATTCACGGCGCACCGCCATCGCCCGCAGCTTTGACAGCAGGTCGGCGCGGGCCGGATCGTCTTTCTCGTCGCCAAACCCCACCAGCGTCACCGCGCGCTCGGTCTTGTCATGGCGCTGTATATAGTCGAGCACCCGCGCCAGATCCTGCCGCGCCTTGTTGTCGAGGCTGGCGCTGCCTTCTTCGAAACGGAAATTCACCGTCAGACGCTGGGCATGGCGGCTGAGGGATTGATAACCCTCGGGCATCAGCGCATTCGGTGTCACGGTCATCGCGTGCACGGTCTGGCTGATGAAGCCGTTGGCCGCAACAATCTTCTGGCCCTGTGGGCTTTGCGCAAACGCCACCAGTGCCGATGCCCACGGATTCTGGTTGCCCGGCGGCAGATAAAAGAACAGGCGCCGCGACAGCGGATAGTCCTCAGTGGCAATCAGGCTGTTGAGCGGCAACATCGATTGCGATGCGCCGTCGGCAATCGCCACGGCTTTGGCCTGACGCACATACGGCAGACCGATGAAACCGATACCCTGCGGATCACTGCTCACCGCGTCGGACAATTGCTCGCTGGATTCGAAGCGTTTCGCACTGGAACTCAGACTTTTCCCACGCCGACCCAGCACCAGTTCCTTGAACGTGTCGTAAGTGCCGGACTGATCATCCCGCGCATATAAATGAATCGCGCCGCCGCGACCGCCGAGGTCTTCCCAGGTTTTCACCTCACCGCTGAAGACCCGCGCCAGTTGCTCTGTGTCCAGTTGCTGCAGTGGGTTGCCTGGGTGAAGGATGATCGCCAGGCCGTCGATGGCAATCACCTGCTCGGCGGCGGCGCTTTTCAGATCGCCGAGCGCTTGCAGGCTGAGCAGTTCGCTGTCCTTGATCGGTCGGGAGGAGGCGGCGAGGTCGGCACTGGCGCTTTTCAGCGCGGTGAACCCGGTGCTGGAACCGTGGGCGGCGACTTCAATCACCACCCGTTTGCCTTGGGCAGTCTGGCCGACGATGTGTTGTTCGTTGGCGGTGTCGGGATTTTCGCGGTGGACTTTGAGCAGCCCTTGCTCTTGCAGAAAACCTTCAACCAACGCCGGGCCGAGATCGGCACCGATGGTGTTGGAACCCTGAATGCGCAATGCCGGGCCGTGTTCGGGGATAGGCAGGGTGGCGGCACTGACCGTCAGCCATGCACTCGACAGAAAAGCGAACAGAACACGCAGGGTCATGCCGGCACCGAATCAAGCCAAGGGGATTGCCGGGGAGATTAAGTCAGGCGCATGACCAAAACATGACAGTGATCCAATGTAGGAGTGAGCCTGTGGTGAGGGGATTTATCCCCGATGGTTGGCGAAGCCGACCCAAAATCTTCATTTCGATCTACTAGAGACGACTGGGGCCGCTTCGCAGCCCATCGGGGATAAATCCCCTCACCACAGGCTCACTCCTACAGGGAGAAGCGTTGTGAATCAGCTCAACTCAAGCCAGATCGGCGCATGATCCGACGGTTTTTCCATGCCGCGCAGTTCATAGTCCACGCCCGCATCCTTGACCCTTGGCAGCAAACCATGGGACGCCAGGATCACGTCAATCCGCAGCCCGCGCTTCGGTTCGTCTTCAAAACCACGGCTGCGATAGTCGAACCAGCTGAACATGTCGGTCACGTCCGGGTTCAAGTGGCGATAGCTGTCGGTCAGGCCCCAGTTTTTCAGGCGGGCCATCCACTCGCGCTCTTCCGGCAGGAAGCTGCATTTGCCAGTTTTCAACCAGCGCTTCATGTTGTCCGGGCCGATGCCGATGTCGCAGTCCTCCGGGGAAATGTTCACATCGCCCATCACCACCAGCGGCTGTTCGTTGTGGAACTGGCTTTCCAGCAGGGTTTGCAGGTCGCTGTAGAAGCGTTGTTTGGCCGGGAATTTGGTCGGGTGGTCGCGGCTTTCGCCCTGCGGGAAGTAGCCGTTCATGATGGTCACCGGCACGCCATTGGCGTCGGCGAAGGTGCCCCAGATAAAGCGGCGCTGCGCGTCTTCTTCATCGCTGGCGAAGCCTTTGTGGATCGCGATCGGTTCTTTGCGCGAAAGCAGGGCGACGCCGTAATGGCCTTTCTGACCGTGGAAATAAACGTGATAGCCCAGCGCACGCACTTCTTCCAGCGGGAACTGGTCGTCGTGAACCTTGGTTTCCTGCAGGCCGATCACGTCCGGCTGATGCTTTTCGATCAGCGCTGCCAGCTGATGCGGACGGGCGCGCAGTCCGTTGATGTTGAAGGAAACAATCTTCATGGTCGGCAGTCCTGGCAAAAGGGCGATGCTAGCTGACATGTGGGATGGGGGCCAGTGTGGGGTGGGAGAAATCATTTTTGTCTGTGGGATGTGGGTTGCCCGAGCTGACGCCATCGCGAGCAGGCTCGCTCCTACAATTGGAATGCGTACCCCTGTAGGAGTGAGCCTGCTCGCGATTGACGGCCGCCCGGTCGATGAAGCTCCCGGCTTGGTCTATACCTGTGGGGAACTGCGCCACCCGCAAAAGGTTCGTACCATCAAGAGCGCAGTCATTTGAGCCGCGCCCCGGGGGAGAATCACCGTCATGCCTGAAACCCAGACCGCCATCGCCGACATCCACATGCTCGACCGCGGTTACTCGCGCGAAGCCCGATCGCTGCTGTATCAGGCCTATCGCCACGAGCCGACCTTCGGTTACTTGTTCGAGGCCGAGCGGCCGGGTTACGAGCAGCGCGTGCGGGCCACGGTGCGGGAACTGGTCAAACAGCACTTTCTGCAGGATCAGCCGGCCATCGGCCTGTTGGTCAATGACCGTCTGATCGGCATCGCCCTGATCGCGCCGCCGCAGCGTCGTCTGGGCATCACCGAAAGTTGGGCGTGGCGCCTGCGCATGGTGCTCAGCACCGGATTCCGCTGCACCCGGCGTTATCTGGAATACCACGATGCGGTGGCCGCCTGCGTGCCCAGCGATTCGGTGCACATGCTGCCGCTGCTGGGGATTCATCCGCAGTTTCAGGGCAAACACTTCGGCGAGCAGTTGCTGACCGCCGTGCATAACTGGTGCGCAGTGGACGAAACCTCGCAAGGCGTGGTGCTCGACACCGGCAACCCGCGCTACCTGGAATTCTACAAACGTCAGGGTTATGAGGAGATTGGCGAAGTGGCCGTCGGCCCGGTGCGCGAGCACGTGTTTTTCCACGCCAATCCGCAGGTGTTACAAACTGCAACGGCTTAGCCATAGAACTTTTTCGGAAATTTCCTGTTCTATCACGCTCCCAAGCCCGTGATAGCATCCGCGCCTATGAAGTTTCCAGGAAGATTTACCAGTGGCGTGCTCATGCTGTTAACCAGCTGCGCGGCGCTGGCGCAAAGTGAATTGGACGTGCGGATCAAACCGTCCAACGATGAACTCAAGGCCAATATAGAAGGTTATATCGGCAGCCTCGGCGATCGTGACGAACAAGCCTTGCTGCGCTTCAGTCGCGGGGCCGAGGAGCAGGCGCGCAAAGCCGCGCAGGCCTTGGGTTATTACCAGCCGCAGATCGACAGTGACGTGAAGGGCGGCGAAAAACCGCGCCTGGTGCTGAACATCGATCCCGGCGAACCGATTCGTCTGCGCAACGTCACCATCCGCGTCGATGGGCCTGCCGCCTCCCTCAAATCCTTTCGTGTGCCGAGCAGTGACACGCTCAAGTCCGGCGCCGTGCTCAACCATGGGCGTTATGAAGACGCCAAACGCCTGATCCAGAACCAGGCCTCGCGCTTCGGCTTTTTCAGTGGCCATTTCACCAGCCAGAAACTTTTGGTCGACCCGCGTGCCGGGGTGGCCGACGTTGAATTGATCTACGACAGCGGCCCGCGTTATGCGCTGGGCAAAGTCAGTTTCGAGGGCGATACGCCGTTCGACGAAGACCTGCTGCAACGCATGGTGCCGTTCAAGGCTGGCGATCCGTATGACTCCGAGCTGATCGCCGAACTCAACCGCGACCTGCAATCGAGTGGCTATTTCGAAGGCGTGCGCGTCGATGCGGCGCCGACGGCGGCGAAAAACGACGTGATCCCGGTCGACGTCAAACTCGACACGCGCAAACCACGCACCATGGGCCTGGGCCTCGGTTATTCGACCGACGTCGGCCCGCGGATCAAGGCCAACTGGACGCGCCACTGGGTCAACCCGCAGGGCGACAGTTACGGCTGGGAAGCCGAGTTGTCGGCGCCACGGCAGAACGTCGGATTGTTCTATGACATCCCGCTTGACCCGCCGCTGACCGACAAACTGCGCTGGGCCGGTGGTTATCAATACGAAGACATCGACGGCTCCGACACCCTGAGCAAGCTGCTGACGTTTGGCCCGGAATGGCACAGCAAGTTGCCCAGCGGCTGGCAGCGAGTGATCTCGCTGAAATGGCAGCGCGAAGAATATGAACTCGGCGACGACTCCGGCCTGAGTACCTTGCTGATGCCCGGCATCAGTTACTCGTACCTGAAAAGCGACAACCGCATCGACCCGCACAACGGCTATCGCCTGACCTTTGAAAGCAAGGTGGCGAAGGAGGGCCTCGGTTCGGACAACAACCTCTTATATGGCACGGCGTTGATCAAAGGCCTGACCACGGTGTTCGACAACCACCGCTTCCTCGGTCGGGTGCAGGTCGGCGGCAGCGCCACCAATGGTTACAACTCGGTACCGCCGTCCCTGCGTTTCTTCGCCGGTGGCGATCAGAGCGTGCGCGGTTACGACTACCAAAGTCTGTCCCCGGAGAACTCCAAGGGCGACCGTATTGGCGGACGCTACATGGTCGCCGGCAGCGTCGAGTACCAGTATTCGATTGCCGAGAAGTGGCGGGTCGCGACCTTCGTCGACCAGGGCAACTCCTTCAACAAACTCGAACTGCCGAACCTCAAGACCGGGGTCGGTATCGGTGTGCGCTGGGTCTCGCCGGTGGGGCCGATCCGCCTCGACCTGGCCCACGCGCTGGACGACGACGGCGGCATCCGGCTGCACTTTTCCATGGGGCCTGAGCTGTGAAGCGTGGTTTGAAAATTACCGCTCTGGCGCTGTTGGCGCTGGTGTTATTGATCGTACTGAGCATCAGCGCGGTACTCGGGACGCAGGCCGGCAGCCGTTGGGCGCTGAGCCTGGTGCCGGGTTTGAGCGTGGAGAATTTCCAGGGCCGTCTTGGTGGCCAATGGAGCGCCGATCATCTGCTGTGGCAGCAGGACAGCAGTCGCGTCGAGCTGAATCAGGCGATCTTCGCCTGGTCACCGCTGTGCCTGACCCGCATGACTTTGTGCATCGAACAGCTCAAGGCCGATCAGGTAATTCTGCAATTCCCGCCGAGTGAAGAAACCACTGAAAGCGGCCCGATCAAACTGCCGGATCTGCAACTGCCGGTGGCCATCGAACTCGGCGACGTACAAGTCGGCAGCCTGCTGTTCAACGGCAGCGAGCAGCTCAAGGGCCTGCAACTGGCGGCGCACTGGACCGCCCAGGGCATGCAGATCGACAGCGTGAAATTGCAGCGCGACGACCTCAGCCTGAACCTCTCCGGCCTGCTGCAACCGACCGGCAACTGGCCGCTGAACATCGCCGGTGACCTGAGCCTGCCGTCCCCAGGCACTGGCCCATGGACGCTGGCGTTGAAAGTCGACGGCGATCTGCTGAAAACCCTCAACCTGCACGCCGACAGCCACGGTTACCTCGACGGCCAGTTGAGCGGCGAACTGCAACCGCTGGCGGAAAACCTGCCGGCCAAGGTGCGTATCACCTCCGAGGCATTCAAACCGAGCGCCGATCTGCCGGACACTCTGCAACTCAATCAACTGGTTTTGACCGGCGAAGGTGACTTGAAAAACGGTTACCAGTTAAACGGCAATGCCACGCTGCCCGCCGATAAAGGCCCGGTGGCGCTGCTGCTCAAAGGCAAGGTCGATGCCAGCGGCGCGCAGATCGCCGGCCTCGACCTGACGGCCAACGATAAGCAAAGCCTCAAGCTCACCGGCAGCGTTGACTGGAGCAAAGGCCTCACGGCTCAGGCCAACATCAACTGGCAGGATTTCCCGTGGCATCGGCTGTATAACGAAATCGACGAGCCGCAAGTTGCCTTGCGTACCTTCACCGGCGAAGTCTCCTACACCGACGGTCAGTACCTCGGTAACTTCGCCGCCGACTTCGATGGCCCGGCGGGGGCGTTCAGCCTGAGCAGTCCGTTCAGCGGCAGCCTGAAACAGATCGCCTTGCCGCAATTGAAAATGGAAGCCGGGCAGGGCAAGGCCGAAGGTCATGTCAACGTGCAGTTCGCCGACGGCATCGCCTGGGACACGGCGCTGGATCTATCGGCACTCAACCCGGCGTACTGGGTTGCGGAGCTGCCGGGCACCTTGGCCGGGCCACTGAAAAGCAAAGGCGAAATGAAGAACGAGCGCTTGAGCCTCACCGCCGATCTCGACCTCAAGGGCAAATTGCGCGGGCAACCGGCCGTCCTCCAGGCCAAGGCTGACGGTGCCGGTGAGCAATGGAATCTCAACGCCCTGCAAATCCGCCTCGGCGATAACAGCATCAGCGGCAAAGGCAGCCTGCAACAGAAACTCACCGGCCAGATCGACATCAAACTGACGCGTCTGGCCCAGCTCTGGCCGCAGCTGCGGGGGCAGGTCACGGGTCAGGTCAACGTTGCCGGTACGCTGAAAGCACCGCAAGGCAAACTCGGCCTGCAAGGTTCGCAACTGGCGTTCCAGGACAATCGCCTGCAAAGCCTCAACCTCGACGCCACGCTAGACAGTGCACAGCGGGTGAAGATCGACCTCAAGGGCAGCGGCATTCAGGCCGGCGATACCAATCTTGGCGTGTTGACCGCCAGCGCGCAGGGCGACATCAAGAGCCAGAAACTCAACCTCGACCTGCTCGGGCCGAAGTTGAAACTGGCCCTCGGCCTTGATGGCAATCTGGACAAGGGTAACTGGCGCGGTCGTTTGGCCAGCGGCGATATTCAGGCCGGCGGCCAGGACTGGAAACTGCAGAGCCCGGCCAAACTCGAACGCCTCGCCGACGGCAAGATCAACTTCGGCGCGCATTGCTGGATGTCCGGCAATGCCAGTCTGTGCGGTGAAGATCAGCGCCTGCTGCCGGAGCCGAAACTGCGTTACCACCTCAAGCAGTTCCCGATTGAAAGCCTCGCACAATGGCTACCGAAAGACTTCGCCTGGCAGGGCAAGCTCAACGCCGACCTGCAACTGGACCTGCCAGCCAGCGGCCCCAACGGCGTGGTCAGCGTCGACGCCAGCGGCGGCACCTTGCGCATGAAGGAAAAGGATCAGTGGCTGGACTTCCCGTACCAGACCCTGAAGCTCACCAGCAAACTCACACCGAAGCGCGTGGACACCGAACTCAACTTCGTCGGCGGCAAGCTCGGCGAATTGATGGTGCAGGCACAGCTCAATCCGTTGCCGAAAAACAAACCGCTGAGTGGTTCTTTCCGTCTCAGCGGGCTGGACCTTTCGGTGGCGCGGCCGTTTGTGCCGATGGTCGAGAAACTGACCGGGCGCCTCAACGGCAGCGGCACGATATCCGGCGGACTGCTGGCGCCGCTGGTCAACGGCACGGTGAAGCTCAGTGACGGCGAAGTCTCCGGCGCCGAGCTGCCGATGGAACTCAAAGACCTGCAACTGCAGGCGGTGATTGCCGGTGAATCGGTGCGTCTGGACGGCGGCTGGAAGAGTGGCAAGAGCGGGCAGGGCAGCCTGAACGGTAACGTCGCCTGGGGCCAGGCGCTGGTGGTCGATCTGGCGCTCAAGGGCACGCAATTGCCGGTCACCGTTGAACCGTACGCCAAGCTTGAAGTGGCGCCGGACCTGAAAATTTCCATGGCCGGCGATGAGCTGAAGATTGCCGGCAAGGTACAGGTGCCGCGAGGCGAAATCACCGTGCGTGAACTGCCGCCATCGACGGTAAAGGTTTCCGACGACACGATCATCGTCGGCGCGCAGACCGAAGAGGGCAAACCACCGCTGGCGATGAAAATGGACATCGACGTGGTGGTCGGCGAAGACAAACTGAGCTTCGCCGGGTTCGGCCTGACCGCCAACCTGCAAGGTCACGTGCACATCGGCGACAACATGGACACCCGTGGCGAGCTGTGGCTCAACGACGGCCGTTACCGCGCCTACGGCCAGCGCCTGAACGTGCGCCGTGCGCGTCTGTTGTTTGCCGGCCCGATCGATCAGCCGTATCTGGACATCGAAGCGATCCGCCAGACCGACGACGTGATCGCCGGTATCCGCCTGAGCGGCAGCGCCGAGCAACCGACCACGCAAATCTTCTCTGAACCGGCGATGAGTCAGGAGCAGGCGTTGTCGTATCTGGTGCTCGGGCGACCGTTGAGCACCAACGGCGAAGACAACAACATGCTCGCGCAAGCGGCGTTGGGTCTGGGCTTGATGGGCAGTTCCGGGGTCACCAGCGGCCTGGCCAAAGACCTTGGGATTCAGGACTTCCAGCTCGACACCCAAGGCAGCGGCAACACCACCAGCGTGGTCGCCAGCGGTAATATTTCCGAGAAGCTCAGCTTGCGTTATGGCGTCGGCGTGTTCGAGCCAGCCAACACCATCGCGCTGCGCTACAAGCTGAGCAAGAAGGTATATGTCGAGGCGGCGAGTGGCGTGGCCAGTTCGCTGGATATCTTCTACAAGCGCGATTTCTGAGAACTGGGCCAATAGCCGGGTCGTGACGCTGCGATCCGGTTTTTCCAGGATGTATTAGACTCACCGAACCCTCAAAACCTTGCCGGTTGCGCCTATGGTCCGCTTGAGTATGGTCTTGCTCGGTAATGACTTTGTCCGTAACCGTTGGTCGACGCTGGCGCTGACCGGCATTGTCTGGGGCGCGGCCGGGGTGGCGATCTTCATCGATGCACTGGACGGCGTGCTGTATTTTCCGCTGCATGTCTTTGGCTATCTGCTGTTACTCGAGGCCCTGATTATCCTGCTGGTGCCAGCACCGCAGACCGGCACCGCCGCCGCTTTGCGCAAGGCGCGCGGTCTGGCGTTCCTGCTGCTTGGGCTGCTGATCGTCGACCGGCAACATGTCGCCAGCCTGATTCTGGCAGTGCTGTTCGGTGTGGCGTTTCTGCTCGATGGCGGCTTTCGGCTGGCGGCTGCGGTGGTGGTGCGCTTTGTCGGTTGGCGATTGTCGCTGCTCACCGGATTGTTCGAAATCACCTTTGGCCTGTTCATCCTCGAACCGTATCCGACGTTGTATAAGGGCACGGTGCCTTTCTGCATTGGCATGAGCATCTTTCTTTCGGGCTGCGCGTTGTTGCGCCAATCACTGCGCTTCAAACACCAGCCACCGTTGGCGAGTCCGGCCTCGGTCGGTGGGCCGGCCCCCAGCACAGCGCTGGTGATCCATGTCTGGACCCCCAGCGGCACCGTCGATGACACTCTGGTGCGCAATCGCCTGCTCAACCGCTATATCGCCGCGGTCGACATCAACGGCGTGATCTCCGCCGGCCACGCGGCGCTGGAATGTGGCCCGGACATTTACATCAGCCATTACCCGCTGGACGACATCGATCGTTCGGCGGGGGATTTCGTGCGCTTGCTGCGGGCGACGCCGAACAACGATGTCGCCGGGCGGTTTCTGCCGGACTATGCGGGGGAGGTGGCCGACTGGTGCCCGTCTTCGGTTCAGGTCAGTTTTGCTCACTATGACGCCCGGCGGTTGCAGGCGTTCTGGGCTGAGTATCGACAGAACAGCACATACAACCTCACCAGCCGCAACTGCTCGAGTGCCGTCGCCCACAGCCTCGAAGCAGCCCTTGAAGGGGCGATGAATCGCGGGCATTCGAGCATGCTCGATTTCGCCAGAGTGATCCTCAGCCCCGAGTTCTGGGTGGCGGCGCAGGTGCGTAAACGCGCCGAAGTGATGGCCTGGACGCCCGGTCTGGTGCTCGATTATGCACGGGCGTTGCATGCCGCCATCGAGCCGGCACCGCCGGGCTGGCACAGCATGTATGCGGTGATCAAACGCGCTTGCGGTTATGCGCTGACGGCCTTGCGCGGGCGCGAAGTGCATCCCCTCCAGCCGCCGGCTGTGCATCCTTCCGACAAATCCTGACCGACGTTACACCGAGTCGCTGCCTTCGCGAGCAAGCTCGCTCCCACATTGATCCATGTATGCATGAGATCCCTGTGGGAGCGAGCTTGCTCGCGAAAGCGTCAGTGCGGGCAACACAAAAACCCAGTCCACTGGTCAACTAATTACAAAGCAACCTAACTATTACGTTGACATTCGCTGCCTAGGCAGTAACATCTCGACATACATTCACTGCCTAGGCAGTTATTAGGTGAGCACATGAAGCATTTCACCCCGGACGAATTCAAACATTGCCATCTCGGCCTGTTGCTCGGCCGTGCCGCGCTGCTCAAGGACCGGATCATCGACACCCACATGGAACCCCACGGCATCACAGCCGCGCAATTCAAGGTGTTGATCATCATGGCCCAGTTCGGCGTCGACACCCCGGCCGAGCTGTGCCGGCATTTGTCGCTGGACAGCGGTTCGATGACACGCATGCTCGATCGTCTGGAGCAGAAAGGCTTCCTGGTTCGCCAACGCAGCGAAGGCGATCGCCGTCAGGTGCAGCTCAAGCTCACCGAGCAGGGCCAGCAACTGGCCGATCGCCTGCCGCACATCGGCGCCGATGCGATGAATGAACTGGCCGGTGCCGTCACTACGGACGAGTTGAAGACCCTGGAATACATCCTCAAGAAAATCCTGCTGGCAGCCGGTGACCCGATCACTATCCAGCGGTTAGGTGAACACAATGAGCGGTAAAACCTTGCGCACCAGCCTGACCCTGGTGCTGTCGGCGATGATCCTCGCCGGCTGCGCCAATTACAGCGGCCTCGACACTCAAGGCAAAAGCCTGGATGCGAAAAGCCTCAACGCCAGCCAGTCCCTCAACGGCGTGACCCTGTCGCCGGCCGCGTGGCCAAAAAGCGACTGGTGGACCAGCCTCGGCGACCCGCAACTCGACGGGCTGATCCGCGAAGCGCTGCACGACAGCCCGGACATGCAGATCGCCGAAGCCCGCGCGCATCAGGCCAGCGCCGCCGCGTATGCCGCCGATGCCGAACGCTATCCGACCCTCGACGCCAGCGCCGGCATCAGCCGTTCGCGCCTGGCCAAGGATCAGGACCCGCGAGGGCAGGGCGATGCCTACGCCACCGTGCGTAACGTCAGCGCCGGTTTCAATTACAACTTCGACCTGTGGGGCGGCCAGCGTGATGCCTGGGAAGCTGCACTCGGTCAGGCTCGCGCTGCCGAAGTCGACCGTCAGGCCGCGCAATTGACCCTCGCCGCCGACGTGGCCCGGGCCTACAGCGATCTGGGTCAGGCGCATATCGTTTACGACCTGGCCAACGACGATCTGAAACGCACCAAACAGATGCTCGATCTGAGCCAGCGCCGCTTGAGTGCCGGGATCGACAGCCAGTACCAGTTCCAGCAAACCCAAAGCCTTGAGGCCAGTTCCGAAGCCAGCCTGATCGACGCTGAAAAACGTCTGAACAGCGCGAAAATCGCCCTGGCCGTACTGCTCGGCAAAGGCCCGGATCGCGGCAACGAAATTGCTCGACCGAAAGTTCTGCAAGCCAGCGCCGTGGCGGTGCCGTCGGTGTTGCCGGCGGAACTGCTTGGTCGGCGTCCGGATCTGGTCGCTGCGCGCTGGCGCGTTGAGGCCGCGAGCAAGGACATCGACTCGGCGAAAACCCGCTTCTATCCCAACTTGAACCTCACGGCTTCGGCCGGTGCCGAATCCTTGTTGGGTGACGCGATGTTCGGGTCGGCCAGTCGCTTCTTCAGCATCGCCCCGACCATTTCGGTGCCGATCTTCGACGGCGGGCGCCTGCGCGCCAACCTCGATGCGCGCGACGCCGATTACGATCTGGCGGTGGCGCAGTACAACAAAAGTCTGGTGAAAGCACTGGGCGATGTCAGCGACACGATCAACCAGTTGCGTGACATCGGCCGGCAGATCGGCGCGCAGCAGCACGCCACCGAGATTGCTCAGGATTCTTACAACACCGTCGTCCAGCGTTACGGTTCCGGCATCGGCAACTACCTGGACGTGCTCAGCATCGAGCAGCAATTGCTGCAAGCCCAGCGTCAGCTGGCCAACCTCAATGCCGAGCAGATCGACCTGTCGATTCAACTGATGCAAGCGCTGGGCGGCGGCTTTCAGGGTGAAACCCTGACCGCAGCCAACGCCACCCCAGCCACGTCGCACAACTAATTCAGGTATTTGTCATGGCCACTGCCGAAAACACCCAAACTCAAACCAACACCCCCGACACCGGCAATCCGCGCAAGCGCAAATTCATGCTGCTGGTGCTGGCCGTCGTGGTCCTGCTCGCCGGTGCTGGCGTGTGGGCGTATCACGAATTCATCGGGCGCTTCAACGAGAGCACCGACGACGCCTACGTCAACGGCAACGTCGTGGAGATCACCCCGCTGGTGACCGGCACCGTGGTCAGCATTGGCGCTGACGATGGTGATCTGGTTCACGAAGGTCAGGTGCTGATCAACTTTGACCCGAACGACGCCGAAGTCGGCCTGCAAAGTGCCCAGGCGAAACTGGCGCGCACTGTACGTCAGGTGCGCGGCCTGTACAGCAACGTCGATGGCATGAAAGCCCAGGTCAACGCGCAACAGGCTGAGGTGCAGAAGGCTCAGGACAATTACAACCGCCGGAAAAACCTCGCTGCTGGCGGGGCGATTTCCCAGGAAGAACTGTCCCACGCCCGCGACGACCTGACCTCGGCGCAAAACGCCCTGGCCAACGCCAAGCAGCAACTGAAAACCACCAGCGCGCTGGTCGATGACACCGTGGTTTCGTCGCACCCGGACGTGATGTCCGCCGCTGCCGATCTGCGTCAGGCGTACCTGACCAACGCCCGTAGCACCCTGATCGCGCCAGTCACCGGTTACGTCGCCAAGCGCACCGTGCAACTCGGTCAGCGCGTACAGCCGGGCACCGCGCTGATGGCGGTGATTCCGCTGGATCAACTGTGGATCGATGCCAACTTCAAGGAAACCCAATTGCGTGACATGCGCATCGGTCAACCGGTGGACATCGAGTCCGACATCTACGGCAGCAGCGTGAAGTACAGCGGCACCGTCGACAGCCTCGGCGCCGGTACCGGCAGCGCGTTCGCCCTGTTGCCGGCGCAGAACGCCACCGGTAACTGGATCAAAATCGTGCAGCGTGTGCCGGTGCGGATTCACATCAACGCCGAAGAACTGGCCAAGCACCCGCTGCGGGTCGGGCTGTCGACCAACGTTGAAGTGAACCTGCACGACCAGAGCGGCCCGGTGCTGGCCCAGCAACCGCCGCAAAAGGCCTCGTTCAGCACCAACGTTTACGACCGCCAACTGGCCGAAGCCGACGCGATGATTGCGCAACTGATCCACGACAACAGCGCTGCGGTGAGCAAGACCGCGCAACGCTGAATCTTCCCCCTGTGGGAACAGGTTCTCAAGGTGATGAGATTTACTGTGGTGAGGGGATTTATCTCCGATGGACTGCGCAGCAGACCCAGCTTTTCTGAATCAAAGGAGGGGCCGCTTCGCGACCCATCGGGGATAAATCCCCTCACCACAGATGAACTTCCTCATCACAAGGGCCTGTTCCTTATGGGCAACTGCTTCTTTAACAGACGCAGCGTCAACCCGGTTTCATAGGATTCACAATGAGCAATAACGCCTCTTTCACGCCGCCCAGCCTGTTGCTCAGCACCATCGGCCTGTCGCTGGCGACGTTCATGCAAGTGCTCGACACCACCATCGCCAACGTGGCGCTGCCGACGATTTCCGGCAACCTCGGGGTGAGTTCGGAGCAGGGCACCTGGGTGATCACCTCGTTTGCCGTGAGCAACGCCATCGCGCTGCCGCTGACCGGTTGGCTCAGCCGCCGTTTCGGCGAGGTGAAGCTGTTTCTCTGGGCCACCATTCTGTTCGTGCTGGCCTCGTTTCTCTGCGGCATCTCCACCTCGATGCCGGAACTGATCGGTTTCCGCGTGCTGCAAGGCCTGGTGGCCGGGCCGCTGTACCCGATGACGCAAACCCTGTTGATTGCGGTCTATCCCCCCGCGAGGCGCGGCATGGCCCTGGCGTTGCTGGCGATGGTCACGGTGGTCGCGCCGATTGCCGGGCCCATCCTTGGTGGCTGGATCACTGACAGCTACAGCTGGCCGTGGATCTTCTTCATCAACGTACCGATCGGCATCTTTGCGGTGATGGTGGTGCGCTCGCAACTGGCCAAGCGCCCGGTGGAGACCAGTCGCCAACCGATGGACTACGTCGGCCTGATCACGTTGATCATCGGCGTCGGCGCGTTGCAGGTGATCCTCGACAAGGGCAATGACCTGGACTGGTTCGAGTCGAACTTCATCATCATCGGCGCGGCGATTTCGGTGATCGCCTTGGCAGTGTTTGTGATCTGGGAAATGACCGACCAGCATCCGGTGGTGAATCTGCGCCTGTTCGCCTACCGCAACTTCCGCATCGGCACGCTGGTGCTGGTCCTTGGATACGCCGGTTTCTTCGGCATCAACCTGATCCTGCCGCAGTGGCTGCAAACCCAGATGGGTTACACCGCGACCTGGGCCGGTCTGGCGGTGGCGCCGATCGGGATTCTGCCGGTGTTGCTGTCGCCGTTTGTCGGCAAGTACGCGAACAAGTTCGACCTGCGCCTGCTGGCTGGTCTGGCGTTCCTGGCGATTGGCCTGAGCTGCTTCATGCGCGCCGAGTTCACCAACGAGGTGGACTTCCAGCACATCGCTCTGGTGCAGCTGTTCATGGGTATCGGCGTGGCGCTGTTCTTCATGCCGACCCTGAGCATCCTGATGTCCGACCTGCCGCCAAGCCAGATCGCCGACGGCGCAGGCCTGGCAACCTTCCTGCGCACCTTGGGCGGCAGCTTTGCGGCATCGTTGACCACGTGGATCTGGATCCGCCGCGCCGATCAGCATCATGCGTACATGAGCGAAAGCATCAGTACCTTCGAACCGGCGACCCGCGAGACCTTGAACCATTTAGGCGGCGCGAGCCAATCGGCGTACGCGCAGATGGATCAGATCCTCACCAGTCAGGCGTACATGCTCTCCACCGTGGATTACTTCACGCTGCTGGGCTGGGGCTTCATGGGGCTGATTCTGATTGTGTGGCTGGCGAAGCCGCCGTTTGCGGCGAAGGCCGGGCCTGCTGCTTCAGGACACTAAGGTCAAAAGCCCCTCACCCTAACCCTCTCCCGGAGGGAGAGGGGACTGACTGAGGGTTTCTTTCGAGGTCCGCCGACCTGAGCCACCGAGTTGAACTCAGGTTTTGAATAGCATGAAGATCGGCTCCCTTTCCCCCTCGCCCCCCTGGGGGAGAGGGCTGGGGTGAGGGGGGGCGATCTTCAGCCGTGCGGCAGGGCCGGCGGCGGAGCAAAATCGAACGGTGCCAGGGCATACCCGTTCTCATCCACCTGCAACGCCCAACCCTGACGATCCCAGTCCCCCAGCACAATCCGCTTCGCCGCCTGCTCGCCGAGTTGCAGCTTGTGGATCGCCGGACGATGGGTATGCCCGTGAATCAGGGTTTTCACCGCGTATTGCTGCATGATCCGCGGAATTTCCTCAGGTGTGACATCAACAATGTCATTGGCCTTCATCCGCGTCTGCGCGCGGCTTTCGCTGCGCAGCTTGCGCGCCAGTTTGTGGCGGGTGCTCAGCGGCAGGTGGCGCAGGATGAACAGGGTGATCGGGTTACGCAGGTAGCGGCGCAGCTTCATGTAGGCTTCGTCGCGGGTGCACAGGCTGTCGCCGTGCATCAGCAGCACCGGCTCGCCGTAAAACTGCACGACACTCGGGTCCTTCAACAGGGTGCAGCCGGCTGCTTTGCAGAAGGCCTTGCCGAGCAGGAAGTCGCGATTGCCGTGCATGAGAAAGATCGCCGTGCCGCTGTCGCTCAGTTCGCGCAGGGCCAGGCAGATGGAACGCTGGAAGGGCGTCATGGCATCGTCGCCAATCCACGCCTCGAAAAAGTCGCCGAGGATGTACAACGCACTCGCCGAGCGGGCGCGTCCGGCGAGCAAATCCAGAAACGCCCGGGTAATGTCCGGGCGCTCCTCTTCCAGATGCAAGTCTGAAATCAGCAATATCACGCTTCGATGATCTCGGCTTTCTCGATGATCACGTCGTCTTTCGGCACGTCCTGGTGACCGGCCTTGGAAGTGGTGGCCACGCCTTCGATCTTGTCGACCACGTCGGTACCGGCAACGACTTTACCGAACACGGCGTAACCCCAGCCCTGAGCGGTCTTGGCGGTGTGGTTGAGGAAGCTGTTGTTGGTGGCGTTGATGAAGAACTGCGCCGAGGCCGAGTGCGGGTCCATGGTGCGGGCCATGGCCAGGGTGTACTTCTCGTTCTTCAGGCCGTTGTCGGCTTCGTTCTGGATGCTCGGGCGCTTGTCTTTCTTTTCCTGCATGCCAGGCTCGAAACCGCCGCCCTGGATCATGAAACCCTTGATGACGCGGTGGAAAATCACGTTCTCGTAGTGACCGTTTTTAACGTATTCGAGGAAGTTGGCAGCGGTGATCGGCGCTTTTTCCGCGTCCAGTTCGATGACGATGTCGCCGTAGTTGGTGGTCAGTTTGACTTGAGTCATGATCGGTGCTCTTTTTCAATGAAGCGTTTTATAAGGAATTCGTGGTTTTCGGACACTGCGTCCCGAAACCGGTTCAGCCTGCTTCGGCCAAGGTGCGCAGTTTAGCGTGACAGGCGCGAATTTCGAGGCTGTTTTTCATATCCCGGCGATTAAATGCGCTCCTTTATAGGCCGCGCTCTGTCAGGCCCTTGACAGCATCGGCTATGATAGCGGCTTTGTTTTGTCTGGCCCCCTTTGCGGCCGCGCACATGTAAGTCAAGGATCCTATGAGCAAGCCCACTGTCGACCCTACCTCGAATGCCAAGTCCGGCCCTGCCGTGCCGGTCAATTTCCTGCGGCCGATCATCCAGGCAGACCTGGACTCGGGCAAGCACACCCAGATCGTCACCCGTTTTCCGCCTGAGCCCAACGGCTACCTGCACATCGGCCACGCCAAGTCGATCTGCGTGAACTTCGGCCTGGCCCAGGAGTTCGGCGGCGTCACGCACCTGCGTTTCGACGACACCAACCCGGCCAAGGAAGACCAGGAATACATTGACGCGATCGAATCCGACGTCAAATGGCTGGGCTTCGAGTGGTCCGGCGAAGTGCGCTACGCCTCGCAGTATTTCGACCAGTTACACGACTGGGCGGTCGAGCTGATCAAGGCCGGCAAGGCCTACGTCGACGACCTGACCCCTGAGCAGGCCAAGGAATACCGTGGCAGCCTGACCGAGCCGGGCAAGAACAGCCCGTTCCGCGACCGTTCGGTAGAAGAGAATCTCGACTGGTTTGCGCGCATGCGCGCCGGTGAGTTCCCGGACGGTGCCCGCGTGCTGCGCGCGAAGATCGACATGGCCTCGCCGAACATGAACCTGCGTGACCCGATCATGTACCGCATCCGCCACGCTCATCACCATCAGACCGGTGACAAGTGGTGCATCTACCCGAACTATGACTTCACCCACGGTCAGTCCGACGCCATCGAAGGCATCACCCACTCGATCTGCACCCTGGAATTCGAAAGCCATCGTCCGCTGTACGAGTGGTTCCTGGAAAACCTGCCGGTGCCGGCCAACCCGCGCCAGTACGAATTCAGCCGTCTGAACCTGAACTACACCATCACCAGCAAGCGCAAGCTCAAGCAACTGGTCGATGAAAAGCACGTGCACGGCTGGGACGACCCACGCATGTCGACGCTGTCGGGTTTCCGCCGTCGCGGCTACACCCCGGCATCGATCCGTAACTTCTGCGACATGGTCGGCACCAACCGTTCCGATGGCGTGGTCGACTTCGGCATGCTCGAGTTCAGCATCCGTCAGGACCTGGACGCCAACGCGCCGCGCGCCATGTGCGTGCTGCGTCCGTTGAAAGTGGTGATCACCAATTACCCGGAAGGTCAGGTCGAAAACCTCGAACTGCCGCGTCATCCGCAGAAAGAAGAACTCGGCGTGCGCCAGCTGCCGTTCGCCCGTGAAATCTACATCGACCGCGATGACTTCATGGAAGAACCGCCAAAGGGCTACAAGCGCCTGGAGCCGAACGGCGAAGTGCGTCTGCGTGGCAGCTACGTGATCCGTGCCGACGAAGCGATCAAGGACGCCGACGGCAACATCGTCGAGCTGCGTTGCTCGTACGACCCGGACACCCTCGGCAAGAACCCTGAAGGCCGCAAGGTCAAAGGCGTGATCCACTGGGTGCCGGCCGCTGCCAGCATCGAGTGCGAAGTGCGTCTGTACGATCGCCTGTTCCGTTCTCCGAACCCGGAGAAGGCCGAAGACAGCGCGAGTTTCCTCGACAACATCAACCCTGACTCACTGCAAGTGCTGACCGGTTGTCGTGCTGAGCCATCGCTTGGCAACGCACAGCCGGAAGACCGTTTCCAGTTCGAGCGCGAAGGCTACTTCGTCGCCGACATCAAGGACTCGAAACCAGGTCAGCCGGTATTCAACCGTACCGTGACCCTGCGTGATTCGTGGGGCCAGTGATTTAGCGTCAAGGAAATATAAAGTGCTGACGATCTACAACACGCTCACCAAGAGCAAAGAAGTCTTCAAGCCGCTGGATGGCAACAAGGTGCGCATGTACGTGTGCGGCATGACCGTGTACGACTACTGCCACCTCGGCCACGGCCGCAGCATGGTCGCGTTCGACCTGGTGACCCGCTGGTTGCGCTTCAGCGGTTACGACCTGACCTACGTGCGCAACATCACCGACATCGACGACAAGATCATCAATCGTGCCCGCGAGAACGGTGAGTCGTTCGAAGCGCTGACCGAGCGCATGATCGCGGCGATGCACGAAGACGAAGCGCGCCTGAACATCAAGAAGCCGGACATGGAACCGCGCGCCACGGATCACATTCCGGGCATGCACGCGATGATCCAGACCCTGATCGACAAGGGCTTCGCTTACGCCCCGGGCAATGGCGACGTGTACTACCGCGTCGCCAAGTTCATGGGCTACGGCAAGCTGTCGCGCAAGAAGATCGAAGACCTGCGCATCGGTGCGCGCATCGAAGTCGACGAATCGAAAGAAGATCCGCTGGACTTCGTCCTGTGGAAAGCCGCCAAGCCGGGCGAGCCGAGCTGGGAATCGCCGTGGGGCGCCGGGCGTCCGGGCTGGCACATCGAGTGCTCGGTGATGTCTACCTGCTGCCTCGGTGAGACCTTCGACATCCATGGCGGCGGCAGCGACCTCGAGTTCCCGCACCATGAAAACGAAATCGCCCAGAGCGAAGCGGCCACCGGCAAGACCTACGCCAACGCGTGGATGCATTGCGGCATGATCCGTATCAATGGCGAGAAGATGTCCAAGTCCTTGAACAACTTCTTCACCATTCGCGACGTGCTCGACAAGTACCACCCGGAAGTCGTGCGTTACCTGCTGGTGTCGAGCCACTACCGCAGCGCGATCAACTACTCGGAAGACAACCTCAAGGACGCCAAGGGCGCACTCGAGCGTTTCTACCACGCGTTGAAAGGCCTGCCGAGCGTGGCCCCGGCCGGCGGCGAAGCCTTCGTCGAGCGTTTCACCACGGTGATGAACGACGACTTCGGCACGCCGGAAGCCTGCGCGGTGCTGTTCGAGATGGTGCGTGAGATCAACCGTCTGCGCGAGAGCGATCTCGACGCGGCGGCCGGTCTGGCGGCACGTCTGAAAGAACTGGCGAGCGTGCTGGGCGTGTTGCAGCTGGAAGCCGATGACTTCCTGCAAGCGGGCGCCGAAGGGCGTGTCGATGCCGCTGAAGTCGACGCGCTGATTGCTGCACGTCTGGCGGCACGCGCCGGCAAGGACTGGGCCGAATCCGACCGCATCCGCGACCAGCTCACCGCCATGGGCGTGGTGCTGGAAGACGGCAAGGGCGGCACGACCTGGCGTCTGGCTGACTGATTGCCTGATCCGCTTTAAAACAAAACCCGCCTTGTGCGGGTTTTTGTTTTTCCGGGGGCATAAGTTAGAGCTAGGTATTTAGTTGGTGTGGTTTTTGAAATTCTGATATGTGATTTCCGGGCCTGCCAAAGCGGTTAATCACTCTCATCGCTTTTCGAAGCGGAATCTTTATACATCGCATTAATCAAGACAATATGCTTGGATTCACTCAGTCCGTTTTTTGTGAGTATTCTCTGAACTTTGTCTCTTTCAGAAAAGTTGAAGTATAGTATGACCATTATAGGTGGGTTCGTGGCTCTGGAAGCATCGCTATAGATTTTTGCTTGATGTTTTATGTTTTTCTCCATATGCGAGTTTTTTGCAAGCTTAAACTCAATTATGGTTTTGTCGTCGCTTCCATAAGATACGAGAAAGTCTGCAGGGCCTCTTCCGTTGTTGACTTCTGCGTCTGAACTGTATTTTGAAGCAAACCATGTTAGTTTGAACATGATTTGTAGATCACTTTCTCTCGATATTGGTTTTTTATTTACATAGAAAAGGCGATACCCATCTTGCTTTTCGATTACATGCTTGAGATGCATTACCCGTTGCATTCCGGCTTCGTAGCTGTCCGGTTCGGTTTCGTAGAATTGATTTTTATCTAGCAAGTCAACTAGCTTGCGAAGATGGTCTTCGAACAGTTTTTGCGCAATAGAAACCTTTTCCAAACTCTCGGATGTAGCCTCCTCTTTACTAGTCTCTCGAATATTGACATATATATCCATTAGGTTTGGGTATTTCAATATTGTTTTTTCAAAGGCAAGGGCTTTTTCATCTTTGGTTGGATCTGAAGGCATTACCTTAGTAATATAAAGGTTTATTTGATCACGTAATTGGTCGTTCGGGACGGAACTTACTACTTGGCTGAAATCTTCAATAAAACCTTTGTGGGATATCCAGGCTTCATCTTTGGTAAGTATTTCAATTGGTGTGAGTAAAACGTATTCAGAGCCGTATTTTGGTAGGGTGTACTGTTTTGATTTCCATGTTTCTGTCGTGTAGTTAAACTCGGCCTTTTGTATTGTGAACTTCTGTAGTTTGCTGGTTGCAATGTGTCTTAGTGAAAATTGTTCCGTATAATATGCAAGGAATCCATGTATTAAGTTGCATGTGAAATCACTGATCTGGTCTTTTCCTACGCCGTGTTTAACAAGTGTGAGTTTGCCTAGGTGTGTTGCTCCACCAGTTTCGTTACCGAAATCAGAAAATACGCCTTTAAAGTTAATTTGCAATGATTTTGCAAACGAAGGGCCGAGTCCTCGACCACTATTGCCTGCCTTGCTAAAGCCGAACCAGTTTTCTTTGACTTCGGGAAACATGTACCAGGATTTGATTAAGCCTGATGGGAGGTCTAGTGCTGATTTTTGCTTAAGAAATAGCATGTACTTTATTATATCGTTGTGTAGCTTCTGAAATGTCTCGTCATCACTATTGAATAGAAGGAATGGGTCTACAAATAACGGAAGGTCGTTTATTAGAGAGATGTTGAAAGCCCCGTGGGACTCAATAAGTTCACGGGGTACGTCAAAAAAATCAGAGAAATAAATCTTGAGTTTGCGCTTGGTAAGTTCCATGTGCTTGTCATTCCTGGTTGATCTGTAAGTTGAATCCCGATTCTTATATTGTTTTATAGTTTGGGTGACATAGTGCCACTATAGGGTTGTCTCTTCGAAAAGCCAATAGGGGCGCATCGCCTGCAATCTCTAGATAGATGGAGGACGTCTTTGTGCTGAAATTTGTTGAAGAAGTGTTAATGAAAAAAGTTTGCTCAGATTCCCGTTTGTAACTGCCTTTCTTCAGCTATATAAGAGATTTTTATTTAAATTCAATAGGTTAGATTTTTGATGAGGCGAGGAGCGTGACAAATGAGTCAATTGATCTGCCGCAGCCTTTTATAGAGCGTGTTGCGGCTTATACCCAACCGCCGCGCCAGATGCGAAATATTCCCCCCGGCTGCTTTCAACTCGCGGTTCAACGCCTCCACATCATTCAGATCCAGCCCCAGCGGCTGCACGCTCTCCACCGGCTCCATCTCCAGATCGACAAAAAAGTCATCCGGCAAATGCTCTGGCCGCACCGGCTGTTCCTCGGCCATCGCCAGCGCTACCTGCATCACACTGCTGACCTGACGCAGATTACCCGGCCACGGGTGCCGCTCGAACAACTCCAGCACTTCGCGGCTGAGCCCGGCCCATTGTGTCGGTTCGCGATGTTGTTCCCACAGGCGTCTGAACAGCGCCTCTTTATCACTGCGCTCTCTGAGCGGCGGCAGTTCCAGTGTCAAACCGCCAATTCGGTAGTACAAGTCCTCACGAAATCGGCCCAATTGCACTTGCTCGCGTAAAGAGCGGTTGGTCGCCGAGATGATCCGCAAGTCCACCGCGAACAACTCGCTGCTGCCCACCGGTTGCACGCAGCGCTCCTGCAACACCCGCAACAACCGCGCCTGAGTCGGCAACGGCATGTCGCCGATTTCGTCGAGGAACAGGGTGCCTTTGTCGGCTTTGCGGATCAGGCCGATGCTGCCTTTCTGGTTGGCGCCGGTGAACGCGCCTTTTTCATAGCCGAACAGTTCTGATTCCACCAGTTCGGCGGGGATCGCCGCGCAGTTGACGGCGATAAATGCCTGTTTGCTGCGCGAGCTGGCCTGATGCAGGGCTTTGACGAAGACTTCCTTGCCGACTCCGGTTTCGCCGTGGATCAGCAGCGGAATGTCTTTTTCCAGCAGGCGTTCGGCCTGACGCACGGCTTTTTCCACGCGGCTGTCGCCAAAATGCAGAGAGTTGAGGCTGATCACGCCCGGCGCTTTGATCGGCGCCGTTTTCGGTTCGGCAAATACCCGAGGCTGAACAGGCGCCTGTTGCGGTCGCTTCAACAGGCACTGGAAACGGTTGCGCCCCGAGGTCTGCAAGGCAAACGGCAAGCCGTCCGGCTGATTCAGCAGCTCCAGCAGCGACACGTTGAACAGGCTTTCGACGCTGACCCGCGACAGGCGCACGCCAAGCAGATTGTCCGCGCGGCGATTGGCCGACAGCACTTGACCGCTCTCATCAAAAATCAGCAAACCGGCCCACTGACTGTCGAGGTTGTTCAACCCGGTGTTGAAGGTCAGTTGAAAGTGCTGGCCATGGAACAGGTTGAGGATCAGCCGGTTCTCCACGGTCTGGCTCATCATCTTGACCATGCCCAGCGTGTGCGAGGGCGGCAGGTAGCTGTCGCTGGACACGTCGAGCACGGCGATAACCTTGCGCTCGGCATCGAAAATCGGCGCGGCGGAACCGGTCATGAAACGGTTGGCTTTTAGAAAGTGTTCATCGTGCTCGATGTGCACCGCTTGCTCGCAGGCCAGCGCGGTGCCGATCGCATTGGTGCCGCTGCAGCGTTCCATCCAGCTCGCCCCGGCGCTAAACCCTCGGGCCAGGTTCGGCTCGATAAAGCGCTGAGTGCCCCACGAGGTCAGCACCTGACCCTGATGGTCGGCGAGCATGATCAGGCAATTGGAGTTGCTGAGGATGTTCTCGTAATACGGCAGCACTTCCTGATGGGTGGTTTGCACCAGCGCGTGGTGACGGTCGAGCAGCTGGGCGATGCCGGCGGCGGGCAATTGATCGAAGGCCGGGGCGCTCTGGTGGTCAAGGCCGAAGGCGCGGCAACGTTGCCAGGAGGTCTGGACAATCGCGTCGTGGGACAGCGGCGGGGCAGGTGCGGCCATGGTGGTGGGCCTCTGAAGCAGCGTTTTTTATTGTTGTTATGAACCCAAATCGTGAGCAAAACACAGATCAACTGTGGGAGCGAGCTTGCTCGCGAAAGCGTCGTATCAGTCACCGAATCGGTTGAATGACACACCGCATTCGCGAGCAAGCTCGCTCCCACAGGATCTCCGGTGTTCACCGAAATGAGTTCATAGAGTGTTGTTCACTATTGTTCATTGTCAATCGCCCAGCTGTTCAAATGTGTTCAGCAATGAACGCCTGATCCCCGCGTTTTCAGCCCTTTTCACGACAAATCAACCACTTGCCATTTCTGGCACGAATGTCGCTCTGCTGCATAGGTCGCTTGACTCCAATAATAAAAAGGCCGAGCCATGTCACTCACCCTGGAGCACGTCAGCCGCACCGTCGAGGGCCAGACCTGGATCGACGATGCCTGCCTGAAATTCGAACCCGGATCTTTCAACGTTCTGCTCGGCCGCACGCTGTCCGGCAAGACCAGCCTGATGCGCCTGATGGCAGGCCTGGACAAGCCCGACAGCGGCCGGATCCTGATGAACGGCGTCGACGTCACCCAGCGCCCGGTGCGCCTGCGCAACGTGTCGATGGTTTATCAGCAGTTCATCAATTACCCGACCATGACCGTGTTCGAGAACATCGCCTCGCCGCTGCGTCAGGCCGGTGTTTCCAAAGAAATCATCCATAGCAAAGTGCTGGAAACCGCGAAGATGCTGCGCATCGAGAAGTTCCTGCAGCGCTATCCGCTGGAGCTGTCCGGCGGCCAACAGCAGCGCACGGCGATGGCCCGGGCGTTGGTCAAGGATGCCGAGTTGATCCTGTTCGACGAGCCGCTGGTCAACCTCGACTACAAGCTGCGCGAAGAACTGCGCCAGGAAATGCGCGAGCTGTTCAAGCTGCGCCACACCATCGCGATCTACGCCACCACTGAACCCAACGAAGCGTTGGCGCTGGGCGGCACCACGACGATTCTGCACGAGGGCCGGGTGATCCAGAGCGGCCCATCGACCTCGGTCTACCACCAGCCGCAAACCGTGCTGGCGGCGGAGTTGTTCTCCGAGCCGCCGATCAACCTGATGCCCGGGCGCATCGCCGGCAACGAAGTCAGCTTCGCCAACTTCGTGCACTTCCCGTTGAACGTCGACCTGCGCCCGGTGGGTGAGGGCGAGTTCCGCTTTGGCGTGCGCCCCAGCCATATCTCGCTGGTGCCGAGCAACGATGACGATTTGGAACTGGCAGTCACCGTCGAAGTGGCGGAGATCAGCGGCTCGGAAACCTTCCTGCACGTGCGCAACGAGCATTTCCTGCTGGTGCTGCACCTGCCGGGGGTTCACGAATACGACGTCGATGCGCCGATCCGCATCTACATCCCGACCCACAAACTGTTCGTGTTCGATGCGCAGGGCCGTCTGGTGCAGGCACCGGGTCAACGTGTCGCGAGGGTTGCCTGATGGCCGAAATCCGTTTGCAGCACCTCGCCCACAGCTACAGCAAGCAGCCGAGCGGGCCTGACGATTACGCGATCCGCGAGATGGATCACATTTGGGAGCAGGGCGGCGCGTATGCCTTGCTAGGCCCTTCGGGTTGCGGCAAGTCGACCTTGCTCAACATCATTTCCGGCCTGCTCAGCCCCTCGCAAGGGCATGTGCTGTTCGATGGCAAAGCGGTCAACGACCTGACCCCGGAGAAGCGTAACATCGCTCAGGTGTTCCAGTTCCCGGTGGTCTACGACACCATGAGCGTGTTCGACAACCTTGCCTTCCCCCTGCGCAATCAGGGCATGGCCGAGGCGAAAGTGCTCAGCAAGGTGCAGGAAATCGCCGAAGTCCTCGACCTGCAAAACCTGCTGAGCAAGAAGGCGCGCAACCTCACCGCCGACGAAAAACAGAAAGTCTCCATGGGCCGTGGCCTGGTGCGCGACGACGTTTCCGCAATCCTGTTCGACGAGCCGCTAACGGTGATCGACCCGCACCTGAAGTGGAAACTGCGGCGCAAGCTCAAGCAGATCCACGAGCAGTTCAACATCACCATGGTCTACGTCACTCACGATCAACTGGAGGCCTCTACCTTCGCCGACAAGATCGCGGTGATGTACGGCGGACAGATCGTGCAGTTCGGCACGCCACGGGAATTGTTCGAGCGGCCGAGCCATACCTTTGTCGGCTACTTCATCGGCAGCCCGGGGATGAATCTGATCGAGGTGCAGCCGCAGCCGGGCGGGGTCGGTTTCGCTTCGACGCACTTGCCACTGTCCGACGCCTTGCAACGGCATATCGAACATGGTCAGTGGAAAAATCTGAAGGTCGGCATCCGCCCGGAGTTCATCCATGTCTGGGACGAGCCGTTTGACGAGGCGATGCAGGCGCGGGTGGTTCACGTCGAAGACCTCGGCACCTACAAGATCCTCACCCTCGACCTCGATGGCGCGCCGCTGAAGGTGCGTCTGGCCGAAGACAAACCGGTGCCGCAGGGCACGGCGTACATCAGTTTTCCGGCACAGTGGCTGATGGTCTATGCCGATGAGTTTCTGCTTGAAGCCGATGAAGAGGTGCAGCCATGAACAAGGTGCAGAACAACAAGGCCTGGTGGCTGGTGTTGCCGGTATTTCTGCTGGTTGCGTTCAGTGCGGTGATCCCGATGATGACCGTGGTCAACTATTCAGTGCAGGACATCTTCGACCAGTCCAGCCGCTACTTTGTCGGCGCCGACTGGTACAAGCAGGTGCTGCTCGACCCGCGTCTGCATGACTCGCTGCTGCGCCAATTCATCTACTCGGCCTGCGTGCTGCTGATCGAAATTCCGTTGGGTATCGCCGTCGCCCTGACCATGCCGACCAAGGGCCGCTGGTCGTCGGTGGTGCTGATCATCCTGGCGATTCCGCTGCTGATCCCATGGAACGTGGTGGGCACCATCTGGCAGATTTTCGGGCGTGCCGACATTGGTCTGCTGGGGTCGAGCCTGAATGCGCTGGGCATCAGTTACAACTACGCGGCCAACACCATGGACGCCTGGGTGACGGTGCTGGTGATGGACGTCTGGCACTGGACTTCGCTGGTGGCGCTGCTGTGTTTTTCCGGGTTGCGGGCGATTCCCGACGTGTATTACCAGGCGGCGCGAATCGACCGCGCCTCGGCGTGGGCAGTGTTCCGCCATATTCAGTTACCGAAGTTGAAAAGCGTGCTGCTGATCGCGGTGATGCTGCGTTTCATGGACAGTTTCATGATCTACACCGAGCCGTTTGTGCTCACCGGTGGCGGGCCGGGCAATGCCACGACCTTCCTCAGTCAGACGCTGACGCAGATGGCGGTCGGCCAATTCGATCTGGGGCCGGCGGCGGCGTTTTCGCTGGTGTACTTCCTGATCATCCTGCTGGTTTCGTGGCTGTTCTACACCGCCATGACCCATTCCGACGCCAACCGCTGAGGGCCCGGCCATGAGCAAGAGAAAGCTGATTCCGCTGCTGGTGTACATCCTGTTTCTGCTGGTGCCGATCTACTGGCTGCTGAACATGTCGTTCAAGAGCAACACCGAAATTCTCGGCGGGTTGACCCTGTTCCCCCAGGATTTCACCTGGCACAACTACAAGGTGATTTTCACCGATCCGAGCTGGTACACCGGTTATCTCAATTCGCTGTATTACGTCAGCCTGAACACGGTGATCTCGCTGAGTGTGGCGCTGCCGGCGGCGTACGCGTTTTCGCGCTATCGCTTCCTCGGCGACAAGCACCTGTTCTTCTGGCTGCTGACCAACCGCATGGCGCCACCGGCGGTGTTTCTGTTGCCGTTCTTCCAGCTGTATTCGTCGATTGGGCTGTTCGACACGCACATCGCCGTGGCCTTGGCGCACTGCCTGTTCAACGTGCCGCTGGCGGTGTGGATTCTTGAAGGTTTCATATCCGGGGTGCCCAAGGAAATCGACGAAACCGCGTACATCGACGGCTACAGCTTTCCCAAGTTCTTCGTGAAGATTTTCATCCCGCTGATCGGCTCCGGCATCGGTGTGACGGCGTTTTTCTGCTTCATGTTTTCCTGGGTCGAACTGCTGCTGGCGCGCACGCTGACTTCGGTCAACGCCAAGCCGATTGCCGCGGTGATGACCCGCACGGTTTCCGCTTCGGGCATCGACTGGGGCGTGCTGGCGGCGGCGGGGGTGTTGACCATCCTCCCGGGCATGCTGGTGATCTGGTTTGTTCGCAACCACGTGGCCAAGGGCTTTGCCCTCGGTCGGGTCTGAGGAACGCATGATGGAATGGATGAGCTGGACTACCCCCACGGCGGGGTTCTTTATCGCCATCGGCCTGTTGCTGGTGGGCATGACCACTTGGGAATTGCGCTCGCCAAGCATCCTGCGACGCGGTTTTCTGCCGATTGCCACCACCCGTGGCGATCGCTTGTTCATCGGTCTTCTCGGCAGCGCCTACCTGCATCTGCTGGTAATCGGCGTCACCGACTGGAGCATCTGGGTGGCGTCCGCGCTGTCTCTGGTGTGGCTGTTGGTTGTGATGCGCTGGGGCTAGTCGAGTCGCTCGGCAATCGTGCTCCGTAACTCAAACTGGAGGTCTCTATGTTCGACAAAAACAATAAGCTGCGACATAGCATTTCATTGGCAGCCTTGCTGGCACTCAGCGGTTTGAGCGCATCTGCCTGGGCCGATGCCTACGAAGACGCTGCGAAAAAATGGATCGGCAGTGAATTCAAGCCGTCGACCCTGACGGCCGATCAGCAACTCGAAGAATTGAAGTGGTTCATCAAGGCCGCCGAGCCGTTTCGCGGCATGGAAATCAAAGTGGTTTCCGAGACCCTGACCACCCACGAATACGAGTCCAAGGTGCTGGCCAAGGCGTTCACCGAAATCACCGGGATCAAGCTCACCCACGACCTGCTGCAAGAAGGCGATGTGGTGGAAAAAATGCAGACGGTGATGCAGTCGGACAAGAACATCTACGACGGCTGGGTCAACGACTCGGACCTGATCGGTACGCACTTTCGCTACGGCAAGACCGAATCGATCACCGACCTGATGGCCAACGAAGGCAAGAACTTCACCTCGCCGACCCTCGACATCAAGGACTTCATCGGCATCTCGTTCACTACCGCGCCGGACGGCAAGATCTATCAACTGCCCGACCAACAGTTCGCCAACCTGTACTGGTTCCGCGCCGACTGGTTCGAACGCGCCGATCTGAAAGCCAAGTTCAAGGAAAAGTACGGCTACGAATTGGGCGTGCCGGTGAACTGGTCGGCCTATGAAGACATCGCCAAATTCTTCAGCGAAGACGTCAAGGAGATCGACGGCAAACGCGTCTACGGACACATGGACTACGGTAAGAAAGACCCGTCGCTGGGCTGGCGTTTCACCGATGCCTGGTTTTCCATGGCCGGTGGCGGCGACAAGGGCCTGCCCAACGGCTTGCCGGTGGACGAGTGGGGGATTCGCGTCGAGGACTGCCACCCGGTCGGCTCCAGCGTGACCCGCGGCGGCGACACCAACGGCCCGGCGGCGGTGTTCGCGACGCAGAAATACGTCGACTGGCTCAAGGCCTACGCGCCACCGGAAGCGGCGGGCATGACCTTCTCCGAGTCCGGCCCGGTGCCGTCGCAAGGCAACATCGCCCAGCAGATCTTCTGGTACACCGCGTTCACCGCCGACATGACCAAACCGGGCCTGCCGGTGGTCAACGCCGACGGCACGCCGAAATGGCGCATGGCGCCGTCGCCGCGCGGGCCGTATTGGGAAGAGGGCATGAAGCTCGGGTATCAGGACGTGGGTTCGTGGACATTCATGAAATCCACCCCTGAGAAACAGAAGTTGGCGGCGTGGCTGTACGCGCAGTTCGTCACTTCGAAAACCGTGTCGCTGAAGAAAACCATCGTCGGCCTGACGCCGATCCGCGAGTCGGACATCAACTCGCAGGCGATGACCGATCTGGCGCCGAAACTCGGTGGCCTGGTCGAGTTCTACCGCAGCCCGGCCCGCGTGCAATGGACCCCGACCGGCACCAACGTGCCGGACTATCCGCGCCTGGCGCAATTGTGGTGGAGCCACATCGCCGAAGCGGCCAGCGGCGAGAAGACTCCGCAACAGGCGCTGGACGGCCTGGCCAAGGATCAGGACGCAATCATGACCCGCCTCGAACGCTCCAAGGCGCAAGCAGTATGCGCCCCGAAAATGAACCCGGAACGCGACGCGCAATACTGGTTCGACCAACCGGGCGCACCAAAACCAAAACTGGCCAACGAGAAGCCGCAGGGCGAGACCGTGAGCTACAACGAACTGCTGAAATCGTGGGCGGATGCGCGTAAGTGATGGTTGATGTGTGAAAAGCAAAACGGCACCGTGAGGTGCCGTTTTTTTTGTTGCCTGATCTACCGCTTTCGCGAGCAAGCCACGCTCCCACAGGGTTCTGTGTTGCTTACAAATTCAGTGTGCACCCGAAACCACTGTGGGAGCTTGCCTGCAAGCGATTGCTTTCTGACATTCAACATGGATATCGCCTGATCCGACGCTTTCGCGAGCAAGCTCGCTCCCACAGGTTTTGGCGGTGTCCACACATTTTGTGAATGACTACTGTCCCTGTGGGAGCGAGCTTGCTCGCGAAGGCTCAGTATCAGGCAGTGCAGATGTTGCAGGATCCACCGCCATCGCGAGCAGGTGAAGGCCTACAGGTTTCAGTGGTGGTCACAAAACCTGAGTACCCCGCAAATCACTGTGGGAGCTTGCCTGCAAGCGATGGGGCCATGGGTGTCGCCGCAGGAAAACCGAGGCGGAACACGGTCATGACACCTGGCAAGCTCTTCACCTCCGCTACCCCCTGATGCAGGCTCATGATCGAGCGCACGATCGCCAGCCCCAGCCCGGTGCTGCCCTGTGAGCGCGAGCGGGCGCTGTCGACGCGGTAGAAGCGGTCGAACAGATGCGGCAGATGTTGCGCCTCGATGCCGGCGCCGGGATTGCTCACCAGCAGTGAAGCCTGCGTTGCGCCTTGCTCGATCAGCAAGGTGATGGTTTTGCCGTTCGGGCAATGACGCAGCGCATTCGACAGCAGATTGGAAATCGCCCGCTGGATCATCAGCCGATCGCCCAACACCGATGCGCTGCCAACAACATTCAAATGAATCTGCTTGTCCTGCGCCGCCAGCGAAAACATCTCCGCGACCTTCGCCGCTTCCTCCTCCAGCGCCACCGATTCAAACGGCGCCAGTGCCGACGGATGACTGACCTGCGCCAAAAACAGCATGTCGGAAACAATCCGCGCCACGCGCTCCAGCTCCTCGGTGCACGACACCAGAACGTCCTGGTATTCCTCGCTCGTGCGCTCGCGCGACAGCGTCACCTGGGCCTTGCCCATCAGGTTGTTGATCGGCGTGCGCAGTTCATGCGCCAGGTCATCGGAGAACTGTGACAACTGCTGCACCCCGGCATCGAGGCGATGCAGCATGAAGTTGATGCCCTGCGCCAGTTCGCTCAACTCCTGCGGCATGTTCACCACCGACAGCCGATGCTCCAGGTCCTGCGTCGAGACCATCGCCGCCACTTTGCGAAACTCGCGCAGCGGCGCCAATCCACGCTGCACCGCGCCCCACGCCGTCAGGCCGATGAACACCAGCAACAGCGGCAAGGCAATCAGCGTCGAGCGCAGATAGGCGCTGAGCAGCGCCTGATCGTGCGCGTTGTCCATCGACAGCAGCACCGGCACGCTGCTGCCGTCCTTGAGCCGAATCAGCTTCGACGCGGTAAGGAACTTCGCACCCTCGTCATCGATGCTGTCGCTATAGGCCAATTGTTCGGTGGTGGTTCGCACTGCGCGCAATTCGGCGCGTGGATCCTTGAGTCCCGAGCCGGATTTGAGCAGCGGCGTACGCAGGTTCGAGCGGTCATAAATCGTCAGCGTCAGGTTGTCGTGGCCCATGACCTGATCGAGCAGAATGTGCGGCTTGCCACTGACCTCATTGGCGTCGACATACAGCGACAGGCTGTGCTCCACCTGCGCCATCTTCTTTTGCAGGCTGTCGCGGGACAGCGCATTCAGCTCATGGGTCAGGGCGAAATAGGCGAGGATCGCCAGGAATACCACCAACAGCGCGCCGAGAATACTTACCGTCAGACCGAGGCGCATCGACAGGCTGGCCGGCCTCATTCTCGCGCCTCCAGCACATAGCCGACACCGCGCAGGGTGTGGATCAGCTTGTTGTCGAACGGGTCATCGATCTTCGCCCGCAAGCGCCGGATCGACACTTCGACCACGTTGGTGTCGCAGTCGAAATTCATGTCCCACACCAGCGAAATGATCTGCGTACGGGTCAGCACCTCGCCGGACTGGCGCATCAACAAGTGCAGCAGGGCGAATTCCTTGGTGGTCAGGTCGATGCGCTGCGCACCCCGAAACGCCCGATGCCGGCCCGGATCAAGCTCCAGATCGGCGACTTTCAACACCTGCGGCACCGGTATGTTTTCGCTGCGGCGCATCAGGGTGCGCACCCGCGCCAGCAGTTCGGGAAACTCGAACGGCTTGACCAGGTAGTCGTCGGCGCCCAGATCCAGACCACGAATCTTGTCCGCCAGCCGCCCGCGCGCGGTGAGCATCATCACCCGCGTCGAGTGGGTGCGGCGCAGTTGCTCCAGCACGCCCCAGCCGTCCAGTTCCGGCAAGTTCACGTCGAGAATGATCAGGTCATACGCCTGCTGTTGCGCCAGATGCAATCCATCGGCACCGGTGGCGGCGTGATCAACGATATAACCACTTTCGGTCAAACCCTGATGCAAGTATTCGGCAGCTTTAAGCTCGTCCTCGACGACAAGGATTCGCATGATCTATCACCACTTTTATTTAATGGATATCTAATTAAGGCAACCCCTCACCCTAACCCTCTCCCCGAGGGAGAGGGGACTGAATGCGGGATATTTCAGAACTACGCCAACGTGAAAAAACTTTACTGAATCCATAATCGACTTGATGTAACAGGTCGATAAAAAACCCGAGACACTTCGGTCGGCCCCCTCTCCCCCCGGGAGAGGGCTGGGGTGAGGGGATGTCCGCAACGATAAAGGTTGTAGCGGCTACAGGGTCAACAACCCAATGCTTTAAACCGGGGCTGTGCGACAGTCCGCCGCAGCGCGGACCACGTGATTCTCGTAAGTTTGATTCCGACAAGTACTGTTCAGCAGTTAACTACCGAGTATTTGTTTCTATGTATTGCGGCAAAGCCGATTGCACTTCGCATCCTAGAACAAAACAACTTTGCCAAACCGTGGATAACGGATTTGTAATGTTCCAGTCACCTTGTCGATAAGTTCAAAACCCTAACGTGGCGGCATCGAAAAATCCTGAATTAAAGGAAGTCCTCCATTGCCCGGTTTAATCGAACTGACGGCGCGATCACGCCTGAACAAAACCGCCAGCGGCCTCTTGTTGCTGGCGTGCAGCAGCCTGGCCAGCGCATCGACCCTGACACTGGATCAGGCGCTGCAAAGTGCCTTCGCCGGCAACCCCGATCTCGCTGCCGCGCAATGGGAAATCGGTATTGCCGAGGGCGATCGCCAGCAGGCCGGGCTGATCCCCAATCCCGAGGTGTCGTGGGAGGCCGAAGACACCCGGCGCAACTCGCGCACCACCACGGTGATGCTCAGTCAGCCGATTGAACTGGGCGGCAAACGCGGCGCGCGCATCGATGTCGCCAGGCGTGCGCAGGACGCCGCCGGCATCGAGCTGGAGCGCAAGCGCAATGCCTTGCGCGCCGATGTGATTCAAGCGTTCAACAGCACGCAAACCGCGCAGCAACGCTTGCAGCTGGCGCGCCAGTCGCTGCAACTGGCCGAGCACGGTGTGCGCGTTGCTCAGGGGCGGATCGAGGCCGGTAAATCGTCGCCGGTCGAAGGCACGCGGGCGCAAGTGCAGCTCTCGGAAGTGCGCCTGGAGGTGAGCCGCGCCGAGCGCGATCAGGCCAACGCCTATCAGCAACTGGCGCAGGTCATGGGCGCACCGTTGCCGACTTCGACCAACGTGCAACCCGGCACACAGAACCTCGCCACGCTGCCGCCGCCCGGCCGTTTGCTTGAGCGTCTGAACCAGACTGCCGAGCTGCGTCTGGCGGAGCTGCAGATCGATCAGCGCGAAGCCTCGTTGGGCCTGGAAAAGTCGCAGCGCATTCCCGATCTGACCGTGAGCATCGGCAGTCAGTACAGCGAAACCGAGCGCGAACGGGTCAACGTGGTCGGGCTGTCGATGCCGATTCCGCTGTTCAACCGCAATCAGGGCAACGTGCTCGCCGCCGCACGCCGCACCGATCAGGCGCGGGATCTGCGCAACGCCACCGAGCTGCGTTTGCGCACCGAAGTCCAGACCAGCCTTGAGCAATGGCAGACCGCCAACGGCGAAGTCAACGCGTTCAACCAGACCATCCTGCCTGCCGCACAAAGCGCAGTGGACAGCGCCACGCGCGGTTTCGAAATGGGCAAGTTCGGTTTCCTCGACGTACTCGATGCCCAACGCACCCTGATCGCTGCGCGCAGCCAATACATCCAGGCCGTCAGCGAGGCGACCGACGCCCGCGTGCGCCTCGAACGGATCTACGGCGACCTCAGCGTCAGCCCTTGAATTTCACTTTTCAGACAACTGCGCGATGGCACGGCGCAGAGGAGTTTCCATGGATAAAAAACTGATGGTGGTCGCGGTGGCGACCTTGGCGCTGGGCATTGGCCTCGGTTCGATGTGGCCGGCCAATTCAAATATCGACGCGCATGCTGATGAGGCCTCCGAACACGCCGATCACGCCGAGGAGGGCGCTGCCGCCGAAGGCGAACATGCCGAAGAAGGCCACATCGAATTGAGCGCCGAGCAGATCGCCGCCGCAGGCATTCAACTGGCCGAGGCGCGGGCGCAGAGCATCAGTCTCGGCCTGTCGTTCCCCGGCGAAGTGCGCTTCGACGAGGACCGCACGGCGCACGTCGTGCCGCGCGTGCCGGGGGTGGTCGAGTCGGTGGCGGTCAACCTCGGGCAACCGGTGAAGAAGGGCCAGTTGCTGGCGGTGATCGCCAGTCAGCAGATTTCCGATCAGCGCAGCGAGCAGGCCGCCGCGCAACGTCGCTTGGCGTTGGCGCGCACCACCTACGAACGCGAGAAAAAGCTCTGGCAGGACAAGATCTCCGCCGAGCAGGATTTCCTCCAGGCCAGGCAGGCGTTGGAAGAGGCGGAAATCGCCATGAACAACGCCCGGCAGAAAATCAGCGTACTCAGCGGCAGCGTGGTCGCCACCGGCGGCAATCGCTACGAACTGCGCGCACCGTTCGACGGTGTGGTGGTGGAAAAACACCTGACACCGGGCGAGGTGGTCGATGAAACCACTGCCGCATTCACCCTCTCGGATCTGTCGCGGGTGTGGGTCACGTTCGGTGTCTCGCCCAAGGATCTGACCAAAGTGCAGGTGGGCAAACCGGTGACTGTCAGCGCGCCTGAGTTAAAGGCCGAAGTGACCGGCAGCGTGGCGTACGTCGGCAGCCTGCTCGGCGAACAGACCCGCACCGCGACCGTGCGCGTGACGCTGGAAAACCCGCAGGGCTCATGGCGTCCGGGGCTGTTCGTCACCGCACTGGTCGCCACCGAGAGCCGCCAGGCCAAAGTCGCCGTGCCGGAAACCGCGATCCAGACCGTCGAGGACAAACCCACGGTGTTCGTGCGCACCGATGACGGTTTCAAGGCGCAGGCCGTCGAGCTGGGCAGCCGCGCCGCCGGCCACGTGGAAGTCACTCAAGGGCTGGAACCGGGCGTGCAAGTCGCCAGCGCCGGCAGCTTCGTCCTCAAGTCGGAGCTGGGCAAAGCCTCAGCCGAGCACAGTCATTAATTCTGGAAGGTCACCATGTTCGAACGCCTGATCCAGTTTGCCATCGAGCAGCGCATCATCGTGCTGCTCGCCGTTCTGCTCATGGCCGGCCTCGGCGTCGCCAGTTATCAAAAGCTGCCGATCGACGCCGTGCCCGACATCACCAACGTCCAGGTGCAGATCAACACCGGCGCCGCCGGGTTCTCGCCGCTTGAGACCGAGCAGCGCATCACCTTCCCGATTGAAACCGCGATGGCCGGTTTGCCGGCGCTGGAGCAGACCCGTTCGCTGTCGCGCTCGGGCCTGTCACAGGTCACGGTGATCTTCAAGGACGGCACCGACCTGTTCTTCGCTCGCCAACTGGTCAACGAGCGTCTGCAGATCGCCAGGGAGCAATTGCCTGAAGGCGCGGAAGCAGTGATGGGGCCAATCTCCACCGGCCTCGGCGAGATCTTTCTGTGGACGGTGGAAGCCCAGGAGGGCGCGCTGAAGGACGACGGCAGCGCCTACACGCCGACCGATCTGCGGGTGATTCAGGACTGGATCATCAAGCCGCAATTGCGCAACGTACCGGGCGTTGCCGAGATCAACACCATCGGCGGGTTTGCCAAGGAATACCAGATCGCGCCGGACCCGAAACGCCTCGCCGCGTACAAGCTCACGCTTACCGATCTGATCACCGCGCTGGAGCGCAACAACGCCAACGTCGGCGCCGGCTACATCGAGCGCAGCGGCGAGCAGTTGCTGATCCGCGCACCGGGGCAAGTGGCGAGCACCGAGGACATCGCCAACATCGTCATGGCCAATGTCGATGGCACGCCGATCCGGGTGAAGAACGTCGCCACGGTGGAAATCGGTCGTGAGTTGCGCAGCGGTGCGGCCACAGAAAACGGTCGCGAAGTGGTGCTGGGTACGGTGTTCATGTTGATCGGCGAGAACAGCCGCACCGTTTCGCAAGCGGTGGCCAGCAAGCTGGAACAGATCAATAAATCCCTGCCGCAAGGCGTGATCGCCGTGCCGGTGTACGACCGCACGCACCTGGTCGACAAAGCCATCGCCACGGTGAAAAAGAACCTGATCGAAGGCGCGATTCTGGTGATCGCGATTCTGTTCCTGTTCCTCGGCAACATCCGCGCCGCGCTGATTACGGCGATGGTGATTCCGCTGTCGATGCTGTTCACCTTCACTGGCATGTTCAGCAACAAAGTCAGCGCCAACCTGATGAGCCTCGGCGCGCTGGACTTCGGGATCATCGTCGACGGCGCGGTGGTGATCGTCGAAAACACCCTGCGTCGTCTGGCGCATGCGCAGCAGCATCACGGCCGTTTGTTGACCCGCGCCGAGCGTTTCAAGGAGGTCTTTGCCGCGGCGAAGGAGGCGCGCCGACCGCTGATTTTCGGCCAGTTGATCATCATGGTGGTGTATCTGCCGATCTTCGCGTTGAGCGGCGTCGAAGGGAAAATGTTCCACCCGATGGCGTTCACCGTGGTCATCGCGTTGCTCGGTGCGATGCTGCTGTCGGTGACCTTTGTGCCGGCAGCGATTGCGCTGTTCGTCACCGGCAAGGTCAAGGAAGAAGAGGGCGCGGTGATGCGCGGTGCACGTCGGGTGTATGCGCCGGCGCTGGCCTGGGTCATGGCCCATCGCACGGTGGCCGTGGGCGCGGCGTTGGGCGTGATCGTGCTCAGCGGCGTGCTCACCAGCCGCATGGGCAGCGAGTTTGTACCGAGCCTCAGTGAGGGGGATTTTGCCCTGCAAGCGCTGCGCGTGCCGGGCACCAGCCTGACGCAATCGGTGGACATGCAGCAGCGGCTGGAAACGCTGATCCTGGCCAAAGTGCCGGAGGTTGAAAGGGTGTTCGCCCGCACCGGTACGGCGGAAATCGCCTCCGATCCGATGCCGCCGAACATCTCTGACAGCTACGTGATGCTCAAACCGAAGGATCAATGGCCAGACCCGAACAAGTCCCGCGAAACACTGATGGCCGAGTTGCAACAAGCCGCCGCGACGTTGCCGGGTAGCAACTATGAACTGTCGCAGCCGATTCAACTGCGCTTCAACGAACTGATCTCCGGTGTGCGCAGCGATGTCGCAGTGAAGGTGTTCGGCGATGACATGGACGTGCTCAACGCCACGGCAGCGAAGATCGCGGCGGCGATGCAAAAGGTCAACGGCGCCTCTGAAGTGAAAGTCGAGCAGACCACCGGGTTGCCGGTGCTGACCATCAACATCGACCGCGACAAGGCGGCGCGTTACGGGCTCAACGTCGGTGATGTACAGGACACCATCGCTGTGGCAGTGGGCGGGCGTCAGGCTGGGACCTTGTATGAGGGTGATCGGCGTTTCGACATGGTGGTGCGCTTGTCCGATGCCATGCGCAAGGACATCGACGGCTTGTCGGCGTTGCTGATTCCGGTGCCGGCGCTGAGCGGTGCGGCGAATCAGATCGGGTTTATCGCGCTGAAAGACGTCGCCAGCCTCGATCTGGTGCTCGGGCCGAACCAGGTCAGCCGCGAAAACGGCAAGCGCCTGGTGATCGTCAGCGCCAACGTGCGCGGGCGGGATATCGGCTCGTTCGTCAGCGAGGCGGGTGCGCTGATCGAGCGTGATGTGCAGGTGCCGGCCGGTTATTGGACCAGTTGGGGCGGGCAGTTCGAGCAACTGCAATCGGCGGCCAAGCGCTTGCAGATAGTCGTGCCGGTGGCGCTGCTTCTGGTGTTCGGCTTGTTGTTCATGATGTTCAACAATCTGAAGGACGGCTTGCTGGTGTTTACCGGTATTCCGTTTGCCCTGACCGGCGGGGTGATGGCGCTGTGGCTGCGGGATATTCCGTTGTCGATTTCCGCTGGCGTGGGGTTTATCGCGTTGTCCGGGGTGGCGGTGCTCAACGGTTTGGTGATGATCGCGTTCATTCGCAATTTGCGCGAGGAAGGGCGCTCACTGACGGAGGCAATCAACGTCGGCGCGCTGACGCGGTTGCGGCCAGTGTTGATGACCGCGTTGGTGGCGTCGCTGGGGTTTATTCCGATGGCGCTGGCAACCGGCACCGGTGCTGAAGTGCAGCGGCCGCTGGCAACCGTGGTGATCGGCGGAATTCTGTCCTCGACGATTCTCACGTTGCTGATCTTGCCCGCGCTGTACCAGATCGCCCATCGCCGGGATGAGGACACCGTACCGTCTGAGTAGGTGATCTCCTGTGGGAGCGGGCTTGCTCGCGAAGAGGCCGTGTCAGTCGACATCAATGTTGGATGACACACCGCTTTCGCGAGCAAGCCCGCTCCCACACGGGTTCCGTGCACTGATCCGGCAGATAACGGATATGTAATTCCCCCGCCACCGTCACGAAAGGTGCGCCTTGTTACCTTGATCCCGTCAGCTACTTAAACGAGGAATCAACCATGAAATTCGCCCAACTGAGCACCTTCGCAGCCGCCCTGATGCTGTCGTCCCTGGCCATGGCCGAAGGCGGCGGTGACCGCACGTTCGACCGGATGATGACCGCCAATGATCGCGCCGTGGAGCTGTTCGTGACCAAGGAACAGGCCCGCGACCCGGTCGTCGTCAACGAGAAGAAAGACGACAAGACCAAAGACCTGTAAGCCCGGCGCACTGGAACAAGCCCGTTGTCGTGTGCCGATGCCGGGCTTTTTTACGGAGGAGTAAACATGCAGTTGATCAAATGGATGACCTTCGCCGGCGTCATGGCGATGTCGGTAAATGCACTGGCTGAAGGCGGCGGCGATCGCACTTTCGAACGTGCTTTCAGCGCCAACGCCAAAGCCATGGAGCAATACGCAGCCGAGCGCGGCAAAGCGGCGCCGGTGGTCAAGGAATACGAATACGGCATGAAGCTCGACGTGGTGAAAATCGTCAGCGTGGTGAAGCCGCAGCCTGCCTGCTCGGTGGTGCCTACCGCTATGACCTACGAAGACTCGCAAGGGCAGCTCAACACCCTCAGATACAGCGTGGCCGGCGTGTGCCGCAACAGTGGTGGCTAACCAACACCTGATCCCCGGAGCTGCATTTAAAAGTTGTGTGGGAAAAGCAGAACCTTCCCACATGTTTTCAGGTTGTCCTTCGGATGTCAGCTCTCTAGCCTGTGTGTTCGAGGAGGGTTACCTGGTCGGCAATGGCTCGACATCCACAACGGCCGGGAGCGGAGACGATTCCTGGTTCAACTTGCGTCGGGCAATCTCGGCGCCGCGCAGACGCAGAGGCGTTTCGATAAAGCGGTAGTTGAGTTCGCTCAGCAGCACCAGCAGACCCACCGACGTCAGTAACAGCTCAAGGGTGAAACGCCCATCCAGCGGCACGCCTTGGTTGGCGGCAACACGCGTCCAGATCTCTGTACTCAGGTGGTTGGTGAACACGTGGATCACGTAGAGCCCATACGACCGTGAGCCAAGCCACTGCATGAGACCGCGCATGAACGCCGGGCAGTAGATGTAGCCTTTCTGATAACTCGCCAGCCAGACAATCAATACCGCGACCATCGCGACGATGCCGACAGCAATGGGCATGGCAATCAGCTGGATGGCGACAGAACCCAGCATGTACAGCAGGAACAGCGTGCAAAGCAGCGGTTTGATCGTCCCCTGACCCAGCCCGACCGGTTCTATCTGCCGATAGAGGCGGGTACGGGTGAACAGGCACAGGAGAATTCCCCAGAGCATTGCATCCAGACGGAAGTGCGTGAGGATGCTCGCAGGTTGGCCGTAAGGGTTTCGATCAATACCGAACTGCAACGCAATCAGTGCGAATAGGGCAATGATCCGCCAACGCGGGGCAGTGACAAACAGCAGAAAAAACGGAAACACGAAGTAAAACTGCTCTTCGAGCGCCAGGCTCCAGTATTGAGGGCTAGGGCCCAGCAGCGAGTTGTAATGCATCGCCAGATTGCCGCTGAAGGTCGCGACGGCGGTGAAACTGCGCAGATTGTCGTACCACGAACCAAAGGCGTTCGATTGGTTGAAAACAATGGAAAACAACAGCGGAATGAGTATCCAGAGCCATGCTGTGGGCAGCAGGCGATAGGCGCGGCGCAGCCAGAAACAGGCAGTTGCCAGACCGGACTGACCTTGGGCGCGCTGTTGGTCGAAATGGTCCAGATAGGCCTTGCTGACCACGAAACCGGAAATGCAGAAGAACAGGTCGACACCGGTCCAGGGCATGAAAATCGAGAATATTCTCAGCAGCGTATCGGTATGGAACGGCAGCATCATGGTGACATGGCACAAGAAGGTCATGGCCACAGCAGCCCCTCGCAAGTACTCGATTTCCAGGTTCTTACGGCTACTCATCGGTCCCTCGTTATTCTTGTTGGTCAGCGCAGGCGAAGATGGCAGGTGGCTTGCGGTTCGGTCAAGAAAACGATGAGTTTATTCAGCGCAAAAAAAGGCGCCCCGAAGGACGCCAAAAAATTCACCTCTGACCAAAGGAGCAAGGAGCTTCTAAAGGTGAATGGTATTGCTCGGGGAAACTCAGAGAATCGCCAACGGATACTCGACGATCACCCGCACTTCATCCAGGTCCGACTCGAACGCCGTGGCACGGGTGGTGGCCTGGCGCAAACGCAGCGACAGGTCTTTCATCGAACCGCTCTGCACCACGTATTTGACTTCGATGTCGCGCTCCCAGCGCTTCTGGTCGGTCAGCGGATTGCCTTCGGCATCGCGGCGCATGTACACGGCGTTGGCGTTGGAATAGTCGGCGTCGGTGCCACGTGCGTAACGGGTCATGAACGACAGACCGGGTACGCCGTAAGGGCTCATGTCGAGGTCGTAGCGCACCATCCACGAACGCTCCTTCGGTGAGTTGAAGTCGCTGTACTGGATCGAGTTGTCGAGGAAGATCGAGTCGGACTGGCGCAGGTAATCGAAGTCGTCGTTGCCGTTGTTGCGCTGATGGGAGAGGGCGACGGAATGGGCGCCGAGCTTCACGCCGACGCGGCCGCTCCAGATGTTGTTGTCGAACTGGCCAAGCAGTTGTTTGCCTTCGTCGACCGCCTTGTAATAGTTCAGGCCGCCGAACAGCGACAGGTCGTCCGCCAGCGGATAGGTCCAAGCGGTGCCGGCGTAATACTGATTCCAGGCATCCTTGAGACGACTGGAGTACAGGCTGAAACTGAGGTTCTTGTTCAGCACGTAGTCGCCCCCGCCATAAGCGATCCACGGCGAATTGACCGGGCCGGCGTAGAACGTGGCGAAATTTTCGCGCATGTCGCTGGACACCGGTTGGCTCATCGCATGCAAACGACCGCCCTGAATCGACAGACCGTCGATGCTGGTGTTGGTCGCCGTCACACCGCGAAAGCTTTCCGGCAGCAGGCGCGAATCACCTGCGGCCACCACCGGGTTGGCCGGGAACACATCACCGACCTTGACCACGGTATCGAAGGCCCGCACTTTGGCGGCGCCACCGATCTTGGTGTATTCATCCCGCGCCTGGCCGTCACGGTTGACCGGCAGCACATCGAACGAACTGCGCCCGCCGTTGCGGCCGTCACCGGTGTCGAGTTTCAAGCCGAGCATGGCAAATGCATCCACACCGACCCCGACGGTGCCTTGGGTGAAACCGGATTCGAACTTGCTGATCACCGCATGCGCCCAGGCTTCGGAATAACCGTTGCCGGTGGGGCTGGACTGGCCGTTGCGATGATCACGATTGAAGTAGAAGTTGCGGTTGAGCACCGTCAGGCTGCTGCCTTCGACAAAGCCTTCGGGCTTGTCTTCTGCAAACACCATGGACGGCCCGGAGCCGAGCACCACCGCTAAAGCGGCCATCGACATTTTTGTATTGTTAACCATCAAACACTCCTTGGGTTCGGCAGAACGGGAACGTGCGTCGGCGTGGTTTTATTGTTCGGCGGGGCAGGGCCCGCCGGCATTGGTCGCCGGGTCACATCGTTGCAAGCTGCGGATAACGCCAAGGTGATGGGGGAATTACAATTTCGTCATGTGGCTGGAATCAAAACCCCGTGTCAGGTCAGGGCTGCGAGTTGTTCGATTGTCTGTGGAAAACGCTCGACCAGACGGATCAGGGTTGTGGCCTGAGCATTGGGCGTAGCTCGTCCTTGCTCCCAGTTCTCGAGCGTTCGCGTATTGGTGCGTAGATACATCGCGAAAACTGACCGGGAAAGATTAAGTTGCTGACGGATGGCTATCACTTCCTCAGCAGTGATCGGCATCAGTTTTGGCAGCTGAACCTTATGGGTACGCAAGGTGATTTTGCCTTGGCGTTCATCGGCCAGTGCTTCCAGTCCATCCATCAGTTCGGAAAAAATGTCACGTTTCATAGTGGCTTCTCGCGTTGAGTTCTCTATCCAGTGTTTTTCTGAAAAGCTTTTTCTGGGCAGGCGTCAAATCGTCCTGCTCGTTTTTGTTGAAGACGGTAAAGAGCCAGAACTGATCGAAGCCTGGCCACCAGTAATAAATCACTCGTAATCCGCTGCGCTTGCCTTTCCCTCTTCGTTGGTCGCTGAAGCGAATTTTACGAAGCCCGCCTGTGTCCTCGATGAGATCGCCCGCTTCCGGATTTTTCAGCAACTCCAATTGAAAGCTGCGAAACAGATCGTCATCCAGATAGTCGTCTCGGTGCTTCTGAAACACAGGCAATTCGATAAATAGAGCATCCATGTTCTGTACGCTACCTACGTATAGTGTTGTCTCGATAATCGAATCGGTCAAGGCCTCCAGGCCGTCCTTTTCGTCCCTTTTTGAACGGTAGACGCCGGTCGTAAAAACACCTGTAGGACGAATCGACGAGTGTGGTGAGAACGTTCGATTGAGTAGCGAGGAGGCTTAGCAGTTGACGTGTCGGAACAATCCGCAGCACTATCGCCCCATGACTGTCCAACTTCGAATGACCAAGATGTGCTCCTCCATGACCGCTTCCGGCGGGCCATAAGGTCATACGTGTTTGTCATTTGACGTTTACCCAAAGCCCCGCCAGCAATGGACGGGGCTTTTTCATGCCCCGTCCGCACATGGCTCAAGGAGAGAGAAATGTTCGACATCAGAAGAGCTACCCCGGACGATGCGCAGATCGCGTTCGACATTCGGCGACTGGCCATCCGGCACCAATGCATCGGTGCCTACAGCCAGCAGCAAATGCTCGACTGGACCAAAGGAGCGGCCGAAGACGGCTACGACACGCTCATGGCAAAGCATTTCTATCTGGTCTGCACTGAGGGTGAACCTGTAGCAACTGGAATGCTTGATCTGGAGCAGCATGAAATCGGCGCAATCTTCATCCGCCCGGATTTCATGCAGCGTGGGCTGGGCAAGCGTGTTCTGTTCTTTCTCGAAGATCTGGCGCGGGAGCTGGGCTGGCAGAGGTGTGTCTGGACGCGACATTGAACGCTGTCGATTTTTACCGGCGCTGCGGTTACATCGGGGAGGGGAGTGCAATTTATCAATCGCCTTCTGGTCTGCAACTGGCCTGCGTGCCAATGGTGAAGAAACTGTGATGCCATTGTGGCGAGGGAGCTTGCTCCCGCTGGACTGCGTAGCAGTCCCCGCTTCTCAGCTGAACAGCGGGGCCGCTTCGCGTCCCAGCGGGAGCAAGCTCCCTCGCCACAGGTTATTTGTTGCTGCATAGAATCCGTAAAACAAAAACGGCACCCGAAGGTGCCGTTTCCGTTTCCAGCCAGTCGAGCAATCAGCCCGCCAGACCCGCCTGCTGAACCAGGGTCAGCAATGGCTGCGGGTACACACCGAGGAAGAACGCGACCAGGGCGATGGCCAGCAACATCACGCCGCCTGCCTTCTGTTCCCAGTGCAGTTGGGCGTCGTGGCGGCGCAGGTTCGGTTCGATCAGGTACAGGGTGACCATCACGCGCAGGTAGTAGAACACGCCGATGGCGCTGCCCAGTACCAGCGAACCGACCAGCCACCATTGGTGCGACTCGACACCGGTGGCGATGATGTAGAACTTGCCGATGAAGCCAGCGGTCAGCGGAATACCGGCCAGGGACAGCATCATCACGGTCAGCACGGCGGTCAGGTACGGACGGCGCCAGAACAGGCCGCGGTACTCGTACAGCGCGTCGGCGTCACGGCCGTTGTACGGCGAGGACATCAGAGTGATCACGCCGAACGCGCCGAGGCTGGTGATCACATAAGTAACCAGGTACACGCCGATGGCTTCCACCGCCAGACCCTTGCTCGCCACCAGGGCAATCAGCAGGTAGCCGAAGTGCGCGATGGACGAGTAACCGAGCAGACGCTTGAGGTTGCTCTGGGTCAGGGCCAGCAGGTTACCGAACAGGATCGAGGCGACGGCGATCACGCTCAGTACGTCGCTCAGCACGCCACTGCTCGCGGCAGGGGAGATCTGGAACAGACGCACCATCACCGCGAATACGGCAACCTTCGACGCCGTGGCGAGGAACGCGGCGACCGGCGCCGGAGCACCTTCGTACACGTCCGGCGTCCACAGGTGGAACGGTACCAGCGACAGCTTGAATGCCAGACCGATCAGCATCATGCCCAGACCCAATTGAGCCAGCGAGCTCGGCAGGTTGGTGGTGGCCAGGGCCTGACCGATACCGTTGAAGCTCAGGGTGCCGGCGTCAGCGTAGAGCAGGGCCATACCGAACAACAGGAACGCGGAACCGGCGGCCGACAGCACCATGTACTTGATACCGGCTTCCAGCGAACGCTTGTTGAAGAAGGCGTAAGCCACCAGACCGTAGACCGGCACCGACAGCAGTTCCAGACCGATGAACAAACCGGCCAGGTGCTGCGCGCTGACCAGAACCAGACCACCGGCGGCGGCCATCAGGATCAGCAGGTACAGTTCTTCACGGTTGCCCGGGTAACCCGAACCGCCATCGCCGAGGTAGGCGTGGGCGAGGGTTACACAAGCGAGGGTGGCGACCAGGATCAGCGCCATGTACAGGCAGGCGAAGGTGTCGACTTGCAGCAACGGGGTCACGGCCAGAGGCGCGACTTTCAGGGCTGGCAGGATCGACAGCAGGGCCAGGTTCAGACCGGCGACCGAGATCAGGAAGGTCTGCGAGTGGTTGCGGCGCCAGGCGATTGCCAGCATCACCACGATAATGGTGAGGCTGGTGATCAACAGTGGCGCAAGCGCAATAAAGTGTTGAATCGTGAATTCCATAGCGCTCTTACCGGGCCGAAGCGAGTTGAGTGAAGGCGGTGCCGAGCCACTGCTGCACGCCATGCATCGTGGCGGCGGAAGTGTCGAGGAACGGTTGCGGGTAGACGCCGAGGTAAATCAGCAGCACCGCAAGGCCCAGCACCATGATCAGTTCGCGACCGTCCATGCCGTGCAGTATCGAATCCGATTTCGACGGACCGAAGTAGGCACGGTGGATCATGATCAGCGAGTAGACCGAACCGAACACCAGACCGGAGGTGGCAATCGCGGTGATCCATGGCGCACTGGCGAACGTACCGATCAGGATCAGGAACTCGCCGACGAAGTTACCGGTACCCGGCAGACCCAGCGAAGCGGCGGCGAAGAACAGGCTGATCGCCGGCAGGTAAGCGATACGCGACCACAGACCGCCCATCTCACGCATGTCACGGGTGTGCAGACGCTCGTACAGCTGACCGCTGAGGATAAACAGTGCCGCGGCCGACAGACCGTGCGCCAGCATCTGGATCACTGCACCTTGCAGTGCCAGTTGGCTGCCGGAGTAGATGCCGATCAGTACGAAGCCCATGTGGGAAACGGACGAGAAGGCGATCAGACGCTTGATGTCGGTTTGCGCGAACGCGAGGAACGCACCGTAGAAGATCCCGATCAGACCGAGGGTCATGGCGATCGGCGCGAACTCGGCCGAAGCATTCGGGAACAGCGGCAGGGCGAAACGCAGCAGACCGTAGGCCGCGGTTTTCAGCAGGATACCGGCGAGGTCGACGGAACCGGCAGTCGGCGCCTGGGCGTGGGCATCAGGCAGCCACGAGTGGAACGGTACAACTGGCAGCTTGACCGCGAAGGCGATGAAGAAGCCGAGCATCAGGATGTACTCGGTGGTCATCGACATCTTGGTCTTCAACAGGTCGGCGTAGTTGAAGGTAATCACGCCAGTGTTGTTGAAGTTGACCAGCACCAGACCGAGGATCGCCACCAGCATGATCAGGCCGGAAGCCTGAGTGAAGATGAAGAACTTGGTCGCTGCGTAGATCCGGGTTTTCTTGCCGTCCGAAGAACTGTGACCCCAGAGCGCGATGAGGAAGTACATCGGCACCAGCATCATTTCCCAGAAGAAGAAGAACATGAACAGGTCGAGGGCGAGGAACACGCCGACCACGCCGCCCAGGATCCACATCAGGTTCAGGTGGAAGAAGCCAACGTGACGTTGAATCTCTTTCCACGAGCAGAGTACCGAGAGGATACCCAGCAGGCCGGTCAGCAGGATCATCAACAGCGACAGGCCGTCGAGGGCCAGGTGCACGTTGATGCCGAAGCGCTGGATCCAGACGTGCTTGAACTCGAGCGCCCAGGTCGGATCGGCGCCAGGCGCCGGAGCAAATGAATAGTCACCGTGGGCCCACAGCCAGAGGCCGAGGGCGAGTTCCAGGGTCATGGTCAACAGCGCAATCCAGCGGGGGAGGGTAGCGCCGAAGCGCTCACCCATCCAGCACAGCAGGCCGCCGATGAAGGGGATCAGGATTAGCCAAGGCAGAATCATGACGGGCTCGTTTCCTTTCGCAAATTCGCAAGGTTCATATCAGACCGCTACCAGCACGATGGCGCCGATTACCAGCACGGCACCAGCAGCCATCGAGGCGGCATACCAACGCAGTTGACCGGTCTCGGTGCGGCTCAGGGCGGTGTGACCGCCTTTGGCCATACGCGGGATCAGACCGATGGTCTGGTCGAGCGGGTCTCTGCGCAGTACATGGCTGATCGCAAGGTACGGCTTGACGAACAGTTTGTCGTAGATCCAGTCGAAGCCCCAGGCAGCGAACCACCAGGCTGAAAGGAAACGGCCGACGCCGCTGTTGGCGATCGCGGTCACGAAGCGACGCTTGCCGAGGAACAGCAGGGCCGCCAGCAGGATACCGGCCAGGGCGATGGCGCCCGAAGCGATTTCCAGACTGTGCTTGGCTTCACCACCGGCATGGCCAACGCTCTCAGGCAGTACGCCGTGCAGCGGTGGAACGATCATGGCGCCGACGAACGTCGACAGTACGATCAGCACCGACAGTGGCAGCCAGTGAGAGATGCCGTGACCGGCGTGGGCTTCAGTCTTGGCTTCACCGTGGAACGTGATGAAGATCAGGCGGAAGGTGTACAGCGAAGTCATGAACGCGCCGACCAGACCTGCGTAAAGCAGACCGTGGTTGCCGCTGGCGAACGCTTCCCAAAGGATTTCGTCCTTGGAGTAGAAGCCTGCGGTGACCAGTGGCAGGGCGGCCAGTGCAGCACCACCGACGATGAAGCTGGCGTAGGCCAGTGGCAGCTTTTTCCACAGACCGCCCATCTTGAAGATGTTCTGCTCGTGGTGGCAGGCAACGATCACCGCACCGGAAGCAAGGAACAGCAGGGCCTTGAAGAAGGCGTGGGTCATCAGGTGGAAAATCGCGCCATCCCAGGCACCAACGCCCAGCGCCAGGAACATGTAGCCGATCTGGCTCATGGTCGAGTAGGCGAGGATACGTTTGATGTCGGTCTGTACCAGTGCGGCGAAACCGGCCAGTACCAGAGTCACACCACCAACGATGCCGACCAGGTGCAGGATTTCCGGCGCCAGGGTGAACAGACCGTGGGTACGGGCGATCAGGTAGACACCGGCGGTCACCATGGTTGCAGCGTGGATCAGTGCCGACACCGGGGTCGGACCGGCCATCGCGTCCGCGAGCCAGGTTTGCAGTGGCAGTTGCGCCGACTTACCGACCGCACCACCCAGCAGCATCAGGGTCGCCAGGGTGATCCAGAAGTCGCCGACCTGGAATTTCTGCGGTGCCAGCACCAGCAGTTCCTGGATGTTCAGCGTGCCCACTTGCTGGAACAGGATGAACAGGCCGATGGCCATGAACACGTCGCCGATCCGGGTCACGATGAAAGCCTTGAGTGCGGCGTTACCGTTGTTGCGGTTGCTGTAGTAGAAACCGATCAACAGGTACGAGCACAGACCCACGCCCTCCCAGCCGAAGTACAGGAACAACAGGTTATCGCCGAGGACCAGGAACAGCATGCTGGCGATAAACAGGTTGGTGTACGAGAAGAAGCGCGAGTAGCCCGCTTCGCCGCGCATGTACCAGGACGCGAACAGGTGGATCAGGAAACCCACGCCCACCACCACGCCGAGCATGGTGATCGACAGGCCATCGATGTAGAGGGCGAAGTCAGGCTTGAAGCCTTCGACCGCCATCCACTTCCACAGCACCAGGGTGTAGTGACCGCCCTCGGGAGGCGCGACGTTGAATTGCCAGATGACGTAGGCGGCGACGATCGCCGACAAGCCAATGGAACCCACGCCGATCAGCGCCGAGAGGTTTTCCGACCAGCGTCCACGGGAGAACGACAGCAGCAGGAAACCGATCAGAGGGAATACAAAAGTCAGAAAGATTAGGTTCATCCGCGCATCTCACTGGCAGCGTCGATATCGAGCGTGTGGAAGCGGCGATACAGTTGCAGCAGGATCGCCAGGCCAATACTGGCCTCGGCGGCTGCCAGGCTGATCACCAGGATGAACATGATCTGTCCATCCGGTTGGCCCCAACGGGCGCCTGCAACGATGAAGGCCAGTGCAGAGGCGTTCATCATCACTTCCAGACTCATCAACACGAACAAAATGTTGCGGCGGACCATCAGGCCGACCAGACCAAGGCAGAACAGGATGCCGGCAACGGCCAATCCATGTTCGAGAGGGATAGCAGGCATGTCTTACTCCTTCGCCTCGTTACGGCCCAAATGGAACGCCGTGACGGCTGCGGCGAGCAGCAGCATCGAGGCGAGTTCGACCACCAGCAGATACGGACCGAACAGGCTGACGCCCACGGCTTTTGCATCGACGGTGGTGTGGCCGATGGCCTGGCCGCTCTGGTGAGCGAACAGCACATACAGCAGTTCGGCCAGCAGCAGGGCGGCGAGAATCACCGGCCCGGCCCAGATACCGGGCTTGAGCCAGGTGCGTTCCTGCTGAACCGAGGCGGGACCCAGGTTCAGCATCATCACCACGAACACGAACAGCACCATGATGGCGCCGGCGTAGGCGATCACTTCCAGCACGCCGGCGAACGGTGCGCCGAGGGCGAAGAAGGTCATGGCCACGGCGATCAACGAGATGATCAGGTAGAGCAGGGCGTGCACAGGGTTGGTGTTGGTGACCACACGAAGCGTGGACACCACCGCGATACCCGATGCGAAATAGAAAGCGAATTCCATCGTTCTTCCTTAAGGCAGCAAGCTCTTCACGTTGATCGGTTCGGCTTCGTTCTGCGCAGAGCCTTTCGGCTTGCCAGCGATTGCCATACCTGCAACACGATAGAAGTTGTAATCAGGGTTTTTGCCGGGGCCGGAGATCAAAAGATCTTCTTTCTCGTACACCAGGTCCTGACGTTTGAACTCGGCCATCTCGAAATCCGGGGTCAACTGGATTGCGGTGGTCGGACAGGCTTCCTCGCAGAGACCGCAGAAAATGCAGCGCGAAAAGTTGATACGGAAGAAGTCCGGGTACCAGCGACCGTCTTCGGTTTCAGCTTTCTGCAGCGAGATGCAACCTACCGGGCACGCCACGGCGCACAGGTTGCAGGCTACGCAACGCTCTTCGCCATCGGGGTCACGGGTCAGGACGATGCGACCACGGTAGCGTGGTGGCAGGTAGACCGGCTCTTCCGGGTATTGCAGGGTGTCGCGCTTGCGGAAGCCATGGCCGAAGACCATGACCAGGCTGCGCAACTGGGTACCGGTACCCTTAACGATGTCGCCAATATATTTGAACATGGGTCAAATCCTCACTGAACCGCAACCGCAGGTGTGTTCCACAACACAACCGCAGCGGTTATCAGCAAATTGATCAGGGTCAGTGGCAGGCAGAATTTCCAGCTGAAATCCATCACCTGGTCATAACGCGGACGCGGGATGGAAGCGCGCAGCAGGATGAACAGCATGATGAAGAACGCGGTCTTCAGTGCGAACCAGACGAAGGACAGTTGCGGCAGGATGCCGAACGGACCGTGCCAGCCACCGAAGAACAGGGTGACCAGCAGCGCCGAGATCAGGATGATGCCGATGTATTCACCGACGAAGAACATGCCCCATTTCATACCGGCGTATTCAATGTGGTAACCGTCGGCCAGTTCCTGTTCCGCTTCCGGCTGGTCGAACGGGTGACGGTGAGTCACGGCGACGCCAGCGATGAAGAAGGTACAGAAGCCGAAGAACTGCGGAATGATGAACCACAGGTTCTGCGCCTGGTACTCGACGATGTCGCGCATGTTGAACGAGCCGACCTGCACCACGATGCCCATCAGGGCCAGGCCCATGAACACTTCGTAGGACACGGTCTGCGCCGAAGCACGCAAGCTGCCGAGCAGGGCGAACTTGTTGTTGCTCGACCAGCCGGCGAACAGCACCGCGTAGACCGACAGACCGGCCATGGCGAAGAAGAACAGCAGGCCGATGTTCAGATCCGCCACGCCCCAGGTCGGGGTGATCGGGATGATCGCGAACGCGATCAGCAGGGCGGACATGGCGACCACCGGTGCCAGGGTGAAGATCACCTTGTCGGCAAACGGCGGGGTCCAGTCTTCCTTGAAGAACATCTTCAGCATGTCGGCGGCGATCTGGAACATGCCGAACGGGCCAACGCGGTTCGGACCGTAACGGTCCTGCCACCAGCCCAGCAGGCGACGTTCGACAAAGCTCAGCAACGCGCCCGCGACCACGACGGCCAGCAGAATCACGATGGCTTTGATGACCGTCAGGATCACATCGATCACTTCAGGGGTGAACCAGGTCATTGCGCTGCCTCCTGCAGACCGTCGACGGACAGGCCGGCGAATGCCGGTGGAATGCCGGCGATGCCCGCAGGCAAGGCCACCAGACCCGCGCCCAGTTCTTCATTGATGCGCAGCGGCAGACGCAGGGTCTGGCCGGCCACGTTCAGGCTCAGCAGAGCACCGTCGTTGACGCCCAGGCGATCCGCTTCGGATTTGGCCAGCGCCACGTACGGAGCCGGGATGCGTTCCTGTACCGGTGCGGCTTTCGACGAGTTTTCGTCGCTGCCGAACAGGTGGTAGAACGGCACGGCCTGCCAGGTGCCCGGCGCCGGGTTGAATGCGCGCGGAGCAGCGGCGAACCAGTTCAGCGAATCGCCGGTGCTTTCGATCAGGCGGGTGCCCGGGTCGCCAGCACGCAGGTGACCACCGACTTCATCCTGGAACTTGTTCCAGGCTTGCGGCGAGTTCCAGCCCGGCGACCAGGCGAACGGCACTTGCTGACGCGGTTCGGCCGAGCCCGAGTAACCTTCCATGGAGAAGGCGAACGCGGTGTCTTTGTCTTGCGGGGTGCGCGGTTCGTGAACGCTGATGTCGGCGCGCATCGCGGTGCGACCGGAATAACGCAGCGGCTCACGCGCCAGTTTCAGACCCTTGATGCGGAACGCGGCAGACGGCGCGGCGTCGACGATACGCGCCAGTTGCTCGGTGCTCGACGCCACGGCAGCGGTGACGTGGTCGAGTTGCGTCCAGTCGATCGGCTGGTTCAGCAGGGTCGAGCGCAGGGCGTGCAGCCAGCGCCAGCCTTCGTGAACCAGGATGCTCGCATCCATGTATTGCGGATCGAAAACCTGGAAGAAGCGCTGGGCGCGGCCTTCCTGGCTGACCAGCGTACCGTCGCCTTCAGCGAAGCTTGCCGCTGGCAGCACCAGTTGCGCGCGGTCGGTGGTGGCGGTTTTCTGGTGGTCGGCAACGATCACGGCTTTCGCAGCGTTCAGCGCGGCATCGACCTTGGCTTTCGAGGTGCGGGTGTACAGATCGTTTTCCAGCACGACGATGGCGTCGGCCTTGCCGTCGATCACGGCTTGCAGCGCCGCGTCGACCGATTCGCCACCGAGCATGGCCAGGCCAAGGCTGTTGGCTTCCGGCACGATCAGGCTGATCGAACCGTTCTTCTCGCGCAGCTTCAGGGCTTTGGCGATGTTCGCCGCCGCTTCGATCAAGGCTTTGGAACCCAGCGAAGTACCGGCGATGATCAGCGGGCGCTTGGCCGCGAGCAGGGCGTCAGCGATGCGCTGAGCCAGTTCCAGTGCTTCGGCGTCCAGACCTTCAACGGCCGGGGCGCTGGCGTCCAGTGCGTGGGCCACAGCGAAGCCGATGCGCGCCAGATCGTCCGGAGCGGCGTGAACGCACTCTTCCGCGATGTCGTCGAGCTTGGTTTCCGCCAGGCTGGCGATGAACAGCGGGTTCAGTTCGTGCTGACCGATGTTCTTCACCGCGGCATCGAGCCACGGCTGAACGCGCATGGCTTCGGCCATGTCTTCAGCTTTGCCCTTGACCGACTGACGCAGGGACAGCGCCATACGGGCGGCGGTCTGGGTCAGGTCTTCACCGAGGACGAACACGGCGTCGTGGTCTTCGATGTCGCGCATGTTCGGCACTGGCAGCGGGCTGTCTTTGAGCACTTGCAGGACCAGACGGATGCGCTCCAGTTCGGAGGCTTCGATACCGGAGTAGAAATGCTCGGCGCCGACCAGTTCACGCAGCGCGTAGTTGCTTTCGAGGCTGGCACGCGGCGAACCGATACCGACGATATTGCGCCCGCGCAGCAGATCGGCTGCCTTGTCCAGCGCCTGATCCAGGCCCAGCTTGGTGCCGTCGGCCAGCAGTGGCTGACGTGGACGGTCGGTGCGGTTGACGTAGCCATAACCGAAACGGCCACGGTCGCACAGGAAGTACTGGTTCACCGAACCGTTGAAACGGTTTTCGATGCGACGCAGTTCGCCGTAACGCTCGCCCGGGGAAATGTTGCAACCGCTGGAGCAGCCATGGCAGATGCTCGGCGAGAACTGCATGTCCCATTTACGGTTGTAGCGCTCGGAGTGAGTCTTGTCGGTGAACACACCGGTCGGGCAGACCTCGGTGAGGTTGCCGGAGAACTCGCTTTCGAGGGTGCCGTCTTCAACGCGACCGAAGTACACGTTGTCGTGGGCGCCGAACACACCGAGGTCGGTGCCGCCGGCGTAGTCCTTGTAGAAACGCACGCAGCGGTAGCAGGCGATGCAGCGGTTCATTTCGTGGGAAATGAACGGGCCCAGTTGCTGGTTCTGGTGGGTGCGTTTGGTGAATCGATAACGGCGCTCGTTGTGGCCGGTCATCACCGTCATGTCTTGCAGGTGGCAGTGACCGCCTTCTTCGCACACAGGGCAGTCGTGCGGGTGGTTGGTCATCAGCCATTCGACAACACTGGCGCGGAACGCCTTGGATTCTTCATCGTCGATGGAGATCCAGGTGTTGTCGGTGGCAGGGGTCATGCAGGACATGACGATGCGACCACGGGTGTCGTTCTCGTCGGTGTACTGCTTGACCGCGCACTGGCGGCAGGCCCCAACGCTACCAAGCGCGGGGTGCCAGCAGAAATAAGGGATGTCGAGGCCCAGCGACAGACATGCCTGTAACAGGTTGTCTGCCCCGTCGACTTCGAGCGCTTTGCCGTCTACGTGGATAGTGGCCATGGTTCAAAGGTCTTCGTTGGCCCGGTGTCAGCGGGCGTGGCTAATGGAATCTTGTTATCCGTCCGAATCCAGTCAGCCCCGAAAGGCGTCATCGGACGAAAGGCGAAGGGCACGGACCCTTCGCCTTTTTAAGCGTTTACGCGCCGATTACGATCGGCCTTGCCAGAGGCGGGACGGCGGCGCTTGCAGGCGCGATACCGGCTTCGAACTCTGGACGGAAGTATTTGATGGCACTGCCCAGCGGCTCCACGGCACCCGGTGCGTGAGCACAGAAGGTCTTGCCTGGGCCGAGGAAGCCGACCAGACCCAGCAGGGTCTCGATGTCGCCTGGCTGACCACGGCCTTCTTCGATGGCCATCAAGAGCTTGACGCTCCATGGCAGGCCATCACGGCACGGGGTGCAGAAGCCGCAGGATTCGCGAGCGAAGAACTGCTCCATGTTGCGCAGCAAGGAGACCATGTTGACGCTGTCGTCCACCGCCATCGCCAGGCCGGTACCCATCCGGGTGCCCACTTTGGCGATGCCGCCGGCGTACATCTGTGCGTCGAGGTGTTCCGGCAACAGGAAACCGGTACCGGCGCCACCTGGCTGCCAAGCCTTGAGCTTGTAACCGTCTCGCATGCCGCCGGCGTAGTCTTCGAACAGCTCGCGACCGGTGACGCCGAATGGCAGCTCCCACAGCCCCGGATTCTTGACCTTGCCGGAGAAGCCCATGAGCTTGGTGCCCATGTCTTCGCTGCCTTCGCGGGCCAACGATTTGTACCAGTCAACGCCGTCGGCAATGATCGCCGGCACGTTGCACAGGGTTTCCACGTTGTTCACGCAGGTCGGCTTGCCCCACACGCCGACGGCGGCAGGGAAGGGCGGCTTGGAGCGCGGGTTGGCGCGGCGGCCTTCGAGGGAGTTGATCAGTGCGGTTTCTTCACCGCAGATGTAACGTCCGGCGCCGGTGTGGACGAACAGTTCGAAATCGAAACCGCTGCCCAGAATGTTCTTGCCCAGCAGGCCCGCAGCCTTGGCTTCTTCCACGGCACGATTCAAGTGCTTGGCGGCGGTGGTGTACTCGCCACGCAGGAAGATGTAGCCACGGTAGGTTTTCAGTGCGCGGGCACTGATCAGCATGCCTTCGATCAGCAGATGGGGGAGTTGCTCCATCAGCATGCGGTCTTTCCAGGTGTTCGGCTCCATCTCGTCCGCGTTGCACAGCAGGTAGCGGATGTTGATGGATTCGTCCTTGGGCATCAGGCCCCACTTCACGCCAGTGGGGAAGCCTGCACCGCCGCGACCTTTGAGGCCGGCGTCTTTCACGGTCTGGACGATGTCGTCCTGAGCCATGTCGGCGAAGGCTTTGCGCGCAGCGGCGTAACCGTTCTTGGCCTGGTATTCGTCGAGCCACACGGCTTCGCCGTCGTCACGCAGACGCCAGGTCAGCGGGTGAGTCTCGGCCGAACGCTTGATGCGGTTGGCGGGACCGAAAGATGTCAGGGTCATACGTAGCCCTCGAGCAGTTTGGCCACGCCGGCAGGCTGCACGTCGCCAAAGGTGTCGTCGTCGATCATCAACGCCGGTGCCTTGTCGCAGTTGCCGAGGCAGCAGACAGGCAGCAGGGTGAAACGACCGTCGGCGGTGGTCTGACCCAGGCCGATGCCCAGATTGTTCTGGATTTCGCTGACCACCGACTCGTGGCCGCCGATGTAGCAGACCATGCTGTCGCAGACGCGAATGATGTGACGGCCGACCGGCTGACGGAAGATCTGGCTGTAGAACGTCGCCACGCCTTCAACGTCGCTGGCCGGGATGCCGAGGATCTCGCCGATCGCGTACAGGGCGCCATCCGGCACCCAGCCGCGTTCCTTCTGAACGATCTTCAGGGCTTCGATCGACGCCGCGCGCGGGTCTTCGTAGTGATGCAGCTCGTGCTCGATGGCCGAGCGCTCGGTTTCACTCAAGGTGAAACGGTCTGTCTGGATAAGCGTGCTGTTCATGCTTAGCGGTCCACGTCGGCCATAACGAAGTCGATACTACCCAGGTACGCAATCAAGTCCGCGACCATGCTGCCTTTGATCACCGAAGGGATCTGTTGCAGGTGCGGGAAGCTCGGAGTGCGGATCCGGGTACGGTAGCTCATGGTGCCGCCGTCGCTCGTCAGGTAATAACTGTTGATGCCCTTGGTCGCTTCGATCATCTGGAAGGATTCGTTGGCCGGCATGACCGGGCCCCACGAAACTTGCAGGAAGTGCGTGATCAGGGTTTCGATGTGCTGCAGCGTGCGCTCTTTCGGCGGCGGCGTGGTCAGCGGGTGATCCGCCTTGTACGGGCCTTCCGGCATGTTGCGCATGCACTGGTCGATGATCTTGATGCTCTGGCGCATCTCTTCGACGCGCACCATGCAGCGATCGTAGGCATCGCCGTTGGCGGCCAGCGGTACTTCGAATTCGAAGTTCTCATAGCCGGAATACGGACGCGCTTTACGCAGGTCGAAGTCGCAACCGGTCGAACGCAGGCCGGCACCGGTGACGCCCCATTCCAGGGCTTCTTTGGTGTTGTACTGCGCGACGCCGATGGTCCGGCCTTTGAGGATGCTGTTCTGCAGGGCAGCCTTGGTGTATTCGTCGAGGCGCTTCGGCAGCCATTCAACGAAGTCTTTCACCAGTTTGTCCCAGCCGCGCGGCAGGTCGTGGGCGACGCCACCGATGCGGTACCAGGCCGGGTGCAGACGGAAACCGGTGATGGCTTCGATCACCGTGTACGCCTTCTGGCGGTCGGTGAAGGTGAAGAACACCGGGGTCATGGCGCCGACGTCCTGGATGTAGGTGCCCAGGAACAGCAGGTGGCTGGTGATCCGGAAGAACTCGGCCATCATGATGCGGATGACGTCGACCTTCTCCGGGACCTTGATGCCGGCCAGCTTCTCGACCGAGAGCACGTACGGCAGGTTGTTCATCACGCCGCCGAGGTAGTCGATACGGTCGGTGTACGGGATGAAGCTGTGCCAGGACTGACGCTCGGCCATCTTCTCGGCGCCACGGTGGTGGTAACCGATGTCCGGTACGCAGTCGACGATCTCTTCACCGTCGAGTTGCAGAATGATGCGGAACGCACCGTGCGCCGAAGGGTGGTTCGGGCCCAGGTTGAGGAACATGTAGTCCTCGTTGGCCCCGGAACGCTTCATGCCCCAGTCTTCAGGACGGAAGCGCGCGGCTTCTTCCTCAAGCTGCTGCTTGGCGAGGTTGAGGCTGAACGGATCGAATTCGGTGGCGCGCGCCGGGAAGTCCTTGCGCAGCGGGTGACCTTCCCAGGTCGGCGGCATCATGATGCGCGACAGGTGTGGGTGGCCTTTGAAGTCGATGCCGAACATGTCCCAGACTTCACGCTCGTACCAGTTGGCGTTCGGCCAGATGCTGGTGACGGTCGGCAAGCTCAGGTCGCTTTCGGACAAGGCGACTTTGATCATCACGTCACTATTACGCTCAAGCGACATGAGGTGATAGAACACGGTGAAGTCGGCGCCCGATGGCAGCCCTTGACGCTTGGTGCGCAGACGCTCGTCCACGCCGTGCAGGTCATAGAGCATGACGTACGGCTTGGGCAGGTTGCGCAGGAAGGTCAGGACTTCGACAAGTCTGGCGCGCGCCACCCACAGCACCGGCATGCCGGTGCGGGTCGACTGAGCGGTGAACGCTTCGGCGCCAAAACGGTTGTTCAATTCGACGACCACATCCTGGTCGTCTGCCTTATAAGGCGGGATGTACAGAGCGCTGCCTGTAGTCATGGTTATTTTTTCGCTTTCGGTCAACGTAAAGAATGAAGCCAGCTTCTCGTTTCTTTGAAACAGACTGGATCAGACTTCGTCAGGGCTGCGCAGATTGGTGACTGCGATTCGCTGTTCGCGGCGCTGTTCCTTTTGCGAAGGCATGTCGGCGCGATAAACGCCTTGGTCGCCAACGACCCAGGAAAGCGGACGACGCTCCTGTCCAATCGATTCCTGCAACAGCATCAAGCCTTGAAGGAATGCTTCTGGACGAGGCGGGCAGCCAGGTACGTAGACGTCCACGGGCAGGAACTTGTCCACCCCTTGAACCACGGAGTAGATGTCGTACATGCCACCGGAGTTGGCGCACGAACCCATGGAGATAACCCACTTAGGCTCGAGCATCTGCTCGTAGAGACGCTGAATGATCGGCGCCATCTTGATGAAGCAGGTACCGGCGATAACCATGAAGTCGGCCTGACGCGGTGATGCCCGGATAACTTCGGCGCCAAAGCGCGCGATGTCGTGGGGCGCCGTGAAGGCGGTGGTCATTTCCACGTAGCAGCACGAAAGGCCGAAGTTGTACGGCCACAGGGAGTTTTTACGCCCCCAGTTGACCGCGCCACTCAGCACGTCTTCGAGCTTGCCCATGAAAATGTTTTTGTGAACTTGATCCTCTAACGGATCGGAAACGGTTTCCCGTTCGCCGATCGGATACTGCTCGTTAGGAGCATCGGGGTCGATTCTGGTGAGATTGTATTGCATTGCCAAAGCCTCATTGTTTCAGCTTCGCCTGCCGCTTGCGACGAGCTTCCGGAGCCCAGTCAAGGGCGCCCACTCGGAACAGGTAGACAAGACCTGCCAACAGAATTGCTATGAAAACGAGAGCTTCGACGAATCCGGTCCAGCCGCTTTCGCGGACGGACACAGACCATGCAAAGAGAAAGAGGGCTTCGATATCGAAGATCACGAACAGCATCGCGACCAGATAGAATTTGGCTGAGAGCCGCAAGCGGGCGCCACCTGTAGGTAGCATGCCGGACTCGAACGGTTCGTTTTTGCTGCGGCCCCAGGCTTTTGACCCGAGGAGGCTGGAGACGCCAAGCATGAAGGCACACAGGCCGACGACACCCAGAAGGAAAATGGCAAAGCCCCAGTTGTGGGCCATGAGTCCTGTCGCTTCGGGCATGCTGGTAATCCTTAACAGAGAGCAAAGGTCTCTGAGCTTGATAAAGAAATAGGCAGTGACGATATGTCGCAGCAATCAATCGCGCTGATTTTATGGCTAAACACCCGGCAAGTAAAATTCCTATAGCGAAATTATTTATTGGAATAAGGACATAGCGTACCTCCAATGCCCTGCAGCCCATGCGTTGCGGGCATTAGCCGGGTTTATGCAAATAATGTTTTGTAGGGAATGTAACGAACATAGTTGCGGCTAAATGATAATTGATATCGTTTGGAGTGGTTTTGTAACTGTTTAGCGGCGCAGTAAACAGAAAGTTGTCTTATATGCCTGTTACTGCAAGTAGCGGTGGCGCCCGTTTTAGCTGATTTTTCTGGCGTTGGTACCGCTCTGGATCAATGTTTTTGTCCGAGCGACGTCCATCCCTGTAGGAGTGAGCCTGCTCGCGATAGCGGTGGGTCAGTCGCGCATCTGCAAGCTGACACTACGCTTTCGCGAGCAAGCCCGCTCCCACAAGGGGGGGGCTGTGGTGTTTGGGGAATCGGCGCGCAAAAAAAAACGCCCCGAACCAGTCGGGGCGTCAGTCTTGCGGCTTTGCGGTTAGCTTTCTATACGATCCGCAAAGGCCGTTTGCTCAGCGAAGCCGAATCAGTGGAACTGTTCTTCTTCGGTCGAACCGGTCAGCGCGGTCACCGAGGACGAGCCACCCTGAATCACGGTGGTCATGTCGTCGAAGTAGCCGGTGCCCACTTCCTGCTGGTGAGCCACGAAGGTGTAACCCTTGGCGGCGTCAGCGAATTCCTGCTCCTGCAGCTTCACGTAGGCAGTCATGTCGTTGCGGGCGTAGTCGTGCGCCAGGTTGAACATGCTGTGCCACATGTTGTGAATGCCGGCCAGGGTGATGAACTGGTGCTTGTAGCCCATGGCGGACAGTTCGCGCTGGAACTTGGCGATGGTCGCGTCGTCCAGGTTTTTCTTCCAGTTGAAGGAAGGCGAGCAGTTGTACGACAGCAGTTGGTCCGGGTATTCCTTCTTGATCGCTTCAGCGAAGCGACGGGCTTCTTCCAGATCCGGTTTGGCGGTTTCGCACCAGATCAGGTCGGCGTACGGTGCGTAGGCCAGGCCACGGGCAATCGCCTGATCCAGACCGGCACGTACCTTGTAGAAGCCTTCCTGAGTACGCTCGCCAGTCACGAACGGCTGGTCGTACGGATCGCAGTCCGAAGTCAGCAGGTCAGCCGCGTTGGCGTCGGTACGCGCCAGGATGATGGTCGGCGTGCCGGCAACGTCAGCCGCCAGACGAGCAGCGGTCAGCTTCTGTACGGCTTCCTGAGTTGGAACCAGTACCTTGCCGCCCATGTGGCCGCATTTTTTCACGGAAGCCAGTTGGTCTTCGAAGTGAACGCCGGCGGCGCCTGCTTCGATCATGCTCTTCATCAACTCGTAGGCGTTCAGTACGCCGCCGAAACCGGCTTCAGCGTCAGCCACGATTGGCGCGAAGTAGTCGATGTAGCCTTCGTCGCCCGGGTTCTTGCCGGCCTTCCACTGGATCTGGTCAGCACGACGGAACGAGTTGTTGATGCGCTTGACCACGGTTGGTACCGAGTCCACCGGGTACAGCGACTGGTCCGGGTACATCGATTCTGCGGAGTTGTTGTCCGCAGCCACCTGCCAGCCCGACAGGTAGATCGCCTGGATACCGGCCTTGACCTGCTGAACAGCCTGGCCGCCGGTCAGGGCGCCCATGCAGTTGACGAAATCTTTCTCTGGGCGGAAGGACGGCTTGGCACCCTGGGTCACCAGGTTCCACAGCTTCTCGGCGCCCATTTTCGCAAAGGTGTGCTCAGGTTGAACCGAGCCACGCAGACGGACGACGTCAGCAGCGGAGTAAGTGCGAGTCACGCCTTTCCAGCGCGGGTTTTCAGCCCAGTCTTTTTCAAGGGCTGCAATTTGCTGTTCGCGTGTCAGTGCCATGGAGATAAACCTCGTCGCGTCTTTATGAAAAGTTGTTCTGCGGTGGAAAATTCCTGCGCTCGCTGACCAGAAGCTTAGGTGGTCAAGTCGGATTCGGCGGGGGAGGCGACGGGATGAACGATGGGCTCGAGGGGAAGTGAGCAGGTAGTGGCGGACTGCGGGCGCATTCGGGCGTCGTGGGCCTTTATACGGACTACAGCGTGAAGCCGGGTTACCTAATTACGCTTCCGTCCCTCGGGACAACTTCGTTCCAGTCGGCAACCTCGTCAAACACACCTTGTGGGCGGTACAGACACGAAGCGGTTCGCGGGGTAGGTGCGAACATCGCTTCGAAGGCCCTTGCCAGGGCCTCTGATTAGCGGGAGCGAGGCCATCATGCCTTCGCTTTTTTGGCTCGTCAAACGTTTTGTAGTGCTTTTTTTCAAGCACTACATCTTTCGTCTAATACGACTAATCAGTCAGTTTTCGGTGCTTTAGTCCAGGGCGTCGACTTTGACCCGTAAAGTCATGTCATCCCGGCCTTGAGTCGAGTAGCTGCGGGTCAGGCCCTGTTTGTCGGCCTGAGTCTGGCGATTTACGCCGGCGAGGGTGATCCATTCGCCCAGGCGTCCGCTCACTGTTGTGTCGGTACTTTGCACGTTCACTACATCGGGACGTTCCTGGCTCATGCGGTCACGGTTGGTACTGATTGCCAGGTGAACGATGTCGCCGGTGACGCTGGCGGTGACGTAGAAGCCTTGAGTGACGTTGCGGTATTGGGTCTGGCTACTGTAATCGCCGTAGGAGTTGGTCTGGCTGCTGGTGATCGGCACACTTTGGCCGACCTGGATCAGCGCCGGCATGCCGTCGGTAGCCTGTACTTGCTGCACGCCGCCGTCACGGCTGGCGGTGCTGCGACTGATAATGCGGGTCTGATTCGGCTGCGCGCCGTTGACCGAGTAGCCTTCATCGCCGCGACCGTTGTTTTCATTGGTATCAACCGTGATCAACAGGCGTTTGGGCGCAGTATCGAGCTGGGTAATCAGCGCTTTGAGTTCCTGAATCTTGTCCGGCTCGGCCTTGATGATCAGTTGGTTGCCATAGGCGCTGACCTGACCGTCCTTGCCGATAAAGTCTTGCGCCATCGGCAACATGTCGGCGCTGGTGCGGTAGTTGAGAGGCACGATTTCTGTGGCTGCCATCACCGAAAAACTGCAACCGAGCAGCAGGGTGGTGAGCAGGGTGCGTAGGGACATGTCCGTTATCTCCGCTTTCGAAAGGCTTGATATTGCCAGTTTGTCGGCCCGGGGTGGGGCAAGTTGAATCGTAGACAGCAAAACGCCCCGGCATCGGTTGATGTCGGGGCGTTTTGTGGTGTTCTTGCTGGCCTCTTCGCGAGCAAGCTCGCTCCCACATTGAATCTCTGTCTGACACACAATCTGTGTCTGCTGCAGATCAACTGTGGGAGCGAGCTTGCTCGCGAAAGCCGCGCCGCGGTCTCAGGCCGAATGGCGAACCATATCGACATGCGGAATCCCGGCTTCGAGGAATTCCTCGCTGACCAGGCTGAAGCCCAGGCGCTCATAGAACGCCGTGGCCTGTACCTGGGCGCTGAGCATCTGCTGCTGCAGGCCACGGGCTTCGGCTTCGGCGATGACCGCTTGCATCAGCGCATCGCCTACCTTCATCCCGCGCCAGTCCTTCAACACCGAAACCCGACCAATGTGCCCGTCGGGCAGCAGGCGGGCGGTGCCGATCGGAAAGTCGCCTTCGAACGCCAGAAAATGCACGGCGGTCGCGTCATCGGCGTCCCATTCAAGCTCGGGTGGCACCGATTGTTCGGCGATGAACACCGTTTCACGAATGCGCCGGATCTCGGCGTTGTCCTTTTGCCAGTCTGCGACACGTACGCGAATCTTATTCATCGGCAAATCCCAGGCTGCCCTGTTTGACCAGTTCGCACAGCAGGCCGCGACCGTCTTCGTCGTTGAGCCACTCGCCGAGGTTGTCGACGTGCAGCGCATCGGCGGCGCAGATCATCTTCAGCAGCTCGCGCAGCTTGCCCGGCAGGTAACGGCTCTGGCCGCTGGCGAACAGCAGCAGATCGTCATCGACTTCCGACCAGGCCAGGCGCGCGCTCGGGTTGCGGATCAGCACCGCACCGTCCTGCAGAGCGTTGAGGAAGTCATCTTCTTCAACGTCTTCCGGGCCAACCACCAGTTCCGGGTAGCGTGGCTCGGTCATGTACTGGCCGAACCACGTCAGCAGCAGGCGCTCGTCACTCATGTGTTCGGCGAGCAGGCTTTTCAGGCGGCCGAGTGCATCGTGCTGGATCTGATGTGGATCATCGCTGACCGGCTTCGCATCGGCGTCGGTGTAGCGTTCTTCGTCAGTCAGGAACTGGCTGAGGAAGTCGGTGAAGTGGGTCAGCACTTCCGAGGCGCTTGGCGCACGGAAACCAACCGAGTAGGTCATGCAGTTGTCCACGGCGACACCGCAGTGAGCCAGGCGCGGCGGCAGGTAGAGCATGTCGCCCGGTTCCAGCACCCATTCTTCGGTTTCGTGGAATTCGGCGAGGATGCGCAGATCCGCGTGTTGCAGCAGCGGGCTCTCGGAGTCGCACATCTGGCCGATTTTCCAGTTGCGCTGGCCGTGGCCTTGCAGCAGGAACACGTCGTAATTGTCGAAGTGCGGGCCGACGCTGCCACCCGGGGCGGCGAAGCTGATCATCACGTCATCGACGCGCCAGCTCGGCAGGAAGCGGAAGTTTTCCAGCAGCTCGCTGACTTCCGGGACGAATTGATCAACGGCCTGAACGAGCAGGGTCCACTCTTTTTCCGGCAGCTTGCTGAATTCGTCTTCGGCGAACGGGCCGCGACGCAGCTCCCACGGGCGCTCGCCGTGCTCGATCACCAGGCGCGACTCGACCTCTTCTTCCAGGGCCAGGCCGGCGAGTTCGTCGGCGTCGATCGGGCTTTCGAAGTCAGGGATGGCCTGACGGATCAGCAGCGGCTTTTTCTGCCAGTAATCGCGCATGAATTCGCGCGCCGTGAGACCGCCCAAAAGTTGAAGAGGAGTATCAGGATTCATGTGTAACCTATTGAAAAAAAGCATTTTTCAGACGGGAATAAAAACGCCCGGCGCGGCCGGGCGTCTCAAACGGGTCAAGCGGTGAATCAGATGCGTTTGGCTTGCGCTACAGCGTTACCGATGTAGTTGGCCGGGGTCAGCTGTTTCAGCTCGGCTTTCGCTTCGGCTGGCATGTCCAGGCCGTCGATGAAAGTCTGCAGCGCTTGCGGGCTGATGCCCTTGCCGCGGGTCAGTTCTTTGAGCTTTTCGTACGGGTTTTCGATGTTGTAGCGGCGCATCACGGTCTGGATCGGCTCGGCCAATACTTCCCAGCAAGCGTCCAGATCGGCAGCGATCTTGTCAGCGTTCAGCTCAAGCTTGCTGATGCCTTTGAGGCTGGCTTCGTAGGCGATCACGCTGTGAGCGAAGCCCACACCGAGGTTGCGCAGTACGGTGGAGTCGGTCAGGTCGCGCTGCCAGCGGGAAATTGGCAGTTTGCTCGCCAGGTGCTGGAACAGTGCATTGGCGATGCCCAGGTTGCCTTCGGAGTTTTCGAAGTCGATCGGGTTGACCTTGTGTGGCATGGTCGACGAACCGATTTCGCCAGCGATGGTGCGCTGTTTGAAATAACCGAGGGAGATGTAGCCCCAGATGTCACGGTCGAAGTCGATCAGGATGGTGTTGAAGCGCGCGATCGCGTCGAACAGCTCGGCGATGTAGTCATGCGGTTCGATCTGCGTGGTGTACGGGTTGAAGCCCAGGCCCAGTTCGTCTTCGATGAAGGCGCGGGCGTTGGCTTCCCAGTCGATCTGCGGGTAGGCCGACAGGTGCGCGTTGTAGTTGCCTACGGCGCCGTTGATCTTGCCCAGCAGCGGCACGGCAGCGACTTGAGCGATCTGACGCTCGAGACGGTAAACCACGTTCGCCAGCTCTTTACCCAGAGTAGTCGGGGAGGCCGGTTGGCCGTGGGTGCGCGACAGCATCGGCACGTCGGCGAAACGGATCGCCAGTTCGCGGATGGCGTTGGCAGTCTGGCGCATCAGCGGCAGCATCACGTCGTCACGGCCTTCGCGCAGCATCAGGGCGTGGGACAGGTTGTTGATGTCTTCGCTGGTGCAGGCAAAGTGGATGAACTCGCTGACCTTGGCCAGCTCCGGCAGCTTGGCCGCCTGCTCCTTGAGCAGGTATTCGATCGCCTTGACGTCGTGGTTGGTGGTGCGCTCGATCTCTTTGACGCGCTCGGCGTGCTCCAGCGAGAAGTTTTCAGCCAGTTCATTGAGAACGGCGTTGGCCTCGGCGGAGAAGGCTGGCACTTCCGGGATACCGGCGTGGGCGGCCAGGCGCTGGAGCCAGCGCACTTCAACCAGGACGCGGGCACGGATCAGGCCGTACTCGCTGAAAATCGGGCGCAGGGCCTGGGTTTTGCCGGCGTAGCGGCCGTCAACAGGGGAAACCGCAGTGAGCGAAGAGAGCTGCATGGGGTGTTCTCGGACAGTCGGGCAACGAAATGGGGCGCGTATCATACATGAAAAAATCCGCCGGTCCGTTGCCAACTGACCGGCGTATTACGCGCTACAAACTACAAAACTTTTATTGCGCGACGATTTACTCGCTGCGCATCAACGGATACAGCTCTTTGAGCAGCTTGCGCCGACTGATCACCAACTGCCAGCGGTGGCCGCCGAGCTGCCGCCACAGGCGTGCCGAACGGATGCCGGCCAGCAGCAGGGCGCGGATCTTCGAAGCGTTGCTCGGTTGCTGCAGGTTGCGCATGTCGCCATGCACCTGAATCCGCTGGCGCAGCGTGCTCAGGGTGTCCTGATACAGCGCACCGCAGGCGGCGATCACGTTTTCGTGGGCCGGGCCGAAGTGTTCGACCTGCGACTGGATCTGCGGCAGGCGTTTGCCAATGGTGTCGAGCATGTCGTCACGTTTGGCCAGTTGGCGTTCCAGGCCGAGCATCGACAGGGCATAGCGCAGCGGTTCGCGTTGCAGGGTGCTCGGGTCGCGCTCGAGGGCGCCGATCAATGCCCGATAACCCTCGCGCAGATTGAGGTCGTCGCCGCCGTACACGTCCAGTGTGTCCTTCGGGTCGCGTACCAGCAGGCTGCCGAGCATGCAGCTCAGGCCGGCCTCGCTGGTCTGGCCGGTCTTGGCGATGCGGTCGACCAGCACCGCGGCGAGGAACACGCCGCCCAGCGCCGTCAGTTGCTCCTGAGTCGGGCTCATGCCTGGCCGCTCCACGGCTCGGCAACCTCGATCACGCCGCCACCGAGGCAGATTTCACCGTCATAGAACACCACGGACTGACCCGGGGTTACCGCGCGTTGCGGTTCGTCGAACACGGCGCGGTAGCCGTTTTCGGTTTTTTCCAGGGTGCAAGCCTGATCGCTCTGGCGATAACGCACTTTGGCGGTCAGGCGCAGCGGCTGGCTCAGGTCGATCGGATTGACCCAGTAGATTTCCGAAGCGAGCAGGGCGCTGGAGAACAGCCACGGATGGTTGTTGCCCTGGCCGACGATCAGCTCGTTGCTGTCCAGATCCTTGCGCAGCACGTACCACGGCTCGTCGCCCGCGTCTTTCAGGCCGCCGATACCCAGGCCCTGACGCTGACCGATGGTGTGGTACATCAAGCCGTGGTGACGGCCGATGACTTCGCCTTCGGTGGTCTTGATCTCGCCCGGTTGTGCCGGCAGGTATTGCTTGAGGAAGTCGCTGAAACGTCGCTCACCGATGAAGCAGATCCCGGTGGAATCCTTCTTCTTGGCGGTCGCCAGCTCGTATTTCTCGGCAATGGCGCGCACTTCGGGCTTTTCCAGTTCACCGACCGGGAACAGGGTCTTGGCGATCTGTTCGCCGCCGACAGCGTGCAGGAAGTAGCTCTGGTCCTTGTTCGGATCGAGGCCCTTGAGCAGTTCGGTACGACCATCGATGTCGCGACGGCGCACGTAATGGCCGGTGGCGATCAGGTCGGCGCCAAGCATCATGGCGTAGTCGAGGAACGCTTTGAACTTGATCTCGCGGTTGCACAGGATGTCCGGGTTCGGCGTGCGACCGGCCTTGTATTCGGCCAGGAAGTGCTCGAACACGTTGTCCCAGTACTCGGCGGCGAAGTTGGCGGTGTGCAGCTTGATGCCGATCTTGTCGCACACGGCCTGGGCATCCGCCAGGTCGTCCATGGCGGTGCAGTATTCCGTTCCGTCGTCTTCTTCCCAGTTCTTCATGAACAGGCCTTCCACCTCGTAACCCTGCTCGATCAGCAGGAGAGCGGAAACGGAAGAGTCCACGCCGCCGGACATGCCGACAATGACGCGCTTCTTGGATGTGTCAGAAGGGGCTGGATCACGCATAGGGATTCAATGAGTGTCTTGAAAAAGGACGCGATTCTAGCAGGCTCACGGCCTCAAGGCTAAAGAGAAGGGCGGATCAGTTCGAGACTGAAGTGATGACCGGCCAGATAGTCGTCGATGCAGCGGATGATCAGCTCGCTGCGCCAGTTGTCGCGCTGGGCGATTAATTCGCTGCGGGTCAACCACTTGGCGCCGACGATGCCATCGTCGAGTTGATAGTCCGGGTGGTGTTTCACCGCTTTGGCGCTGAAGCACACGCGTTGATAAGTCACGCCGTTGCTCGGCGCGGTATACAGATAAATGCCGATCACGCCGGTGGGTTCGACGTCCCAGCCGGTTTCCTCAAGGGTTTCGCGGATGGCGGCGTCGATCAGGGTCTCGTTCGGGTCCAGATGACCGGCCGGCTGGTTGAGCACGTTACGCCCGGCCTTGTGTTCTTCGACCATCAGGAAGCGACCGTTGTCTTCGACGATGGTGGCAACGGTGATGTGGGGGAGCCATTCCATAAATCTTCCTCAATCTATTGGTTAAACCCCAATCCCCTGTGGGAGCGGGCTTGCTCGCGAAAGCGGTGGGTCAGTCAATGACGATGTTGAATGATAAACCGCATTCGCGAGCAAGCCCGCTCCCACAGGGGGTTCGTGTTGTATTCGGAAACAGAAACCCCGGCACTGGGCCGGGGCTTCTTTGCAGCATTACAAGCTTAAACCAGCGCAGCAATCGCCGCGTTGAAGGTTGCGCTTGGGCGCATGGCCTTGCTGATCAGCTCGGCGTCGGCGTGGTAGTAACCACCGATGTCCACTGGCTTGCCCTGCACGGCGTTGAGCTCTGCAACGATGGTCGCCTCGTTCTCGGTCAGGGTTTTGGCCAGAGTCGCGAACTGCGCTTGCAGTGCAGTGTCTTCGGTCTGGGCGGCCAGGGCCTGAGCCCAGTACAGCGCCAGGTAGAAGTGGCTGCCGCGGTTGTCGATGTTGCCGACCTTGCGCGATGGCGACTTGTTGTTGTCGAGGAACTGACCGGTGGCCTGATCCAGGGTTTTCGACAGAACCAGCGCTTTCGGGTTGTTGTAGTTCACACCCAAATGCTCGAGGGAGGCTGCCAGAGCCAGGAATTCGCCCAGCGAATCCCAGCGCAGGAAGTTCTCTTCAACCAGTTGCTGCACGTGCTTCGGCGCCGAACCGCCGGCGCCGGTTTCGAACAGGCCACCGCCGTTCATCAGCGGCACGATCGACAGCATCTTGGCGCTGGTGCCCAGTTCCATGATCGGGAACAGGTCGGTCAGGTAGTCGCGCAGTACGTTGCCGGTCACCGAGATGGTGTCCTTGCCTTCGCGGGTGCGCTGCAGGGTGTACTTCATGGCATCGACCGGCGCCATGATCTGGATATCCAGACCAGTGGTGTCGTGATCCTTCAGGTAAGCCTGAACCTTCTCGATCACTACGCCGTCGTGGGCGCGCATCGGGTCCAGCCAGAAGATCGCCGGGGTGCTGCTGGCGCGAGCACGGTTGACAGCCAGTTTGACCCAGTCCTGGATCGGCGCATCTTTGGTCTGGCACATGCGGAAGATGTCGCCGGCTTCGACAGTCTGTTCCATCAGCAGGTTGCCCTTGCTGTCGGTGACGCGAACCACGCCGTCAGCCTTGATCTGGAAGGTCTTGTCGTGCGAGCCGTACTCTTCGGCTTTCTTCGCCATCAGGCCAACGTTTGGCACGCTGCCCATGGTGGTCGGATCGAACGCGCCATTGGCTTTGCAATCTTCGATCACAGCCTGGTAGATGGTTGCGTAGCAACGATCCGGGATCACTGCCTTGGTGTCGTGTAGCTGACCGTCGGTGCCCCACATCTTGCCGGAGTCACGGATCATTGCTGGCATCGAGGCGTCGACGATGACGTCGCTCGGCACGTGCAGGTTGGTGATGCCCTTGTCGGAGTTGACCATCGCCAGCGATGGGCGAGCAGCGTAGACCGCCGCGATGTCAGCTTCGATCTGTGCTTGCTGCTCGGCCGGCAGGGCCTTGATGCGCGCGTACAGATCACCGATGCCGTTGTTCAGGTTGAAGCCGATCTGGGCCAGCACGTCAGCGTGCTTGGTCAGGGCGTCTTTATAGAACTCGGCAACGATCTGGCCGAACATGATCGGGTCGGAGACCTTCATCATGGTCGCTTTCAGGTGCACCGAGAGCAGTACGCCTTGCGCCTTGGCGCTGTCGATTTCAGCGGCGATGAACGCGCGCAGGGCGTTTTTGCTCATCACGGCGCAGTCGAGGATCTCGCCAGCCTGAACGCTGGTTTTTTCTTTCAGGACGGTTGCGGTGCCGTCTTTGGCGATCAGCTCGATTTTCACAGCGTCAGCGGCGTCGATCAGGGCAGCTTTTTCGCTGCCGTAGAAATCGCCGGTGCTCATGTGAGCGACGTGGGATTTGGAGTCTTTGGCCCAGGCGCCCATTTTGTGCGGGTGCTTGCGGGCGTAGTTTTTTACCGACAGCGGAGCGCGGCGGTCGGAGTTGCCTTCACGCAGAACCGGGTTCACGGCGCTGCCCTTGACCTTGTCGTAACGCGCCTTGGCTTCTTTTTCGGCGTCGTTGGTCACGGTTTCCGGGTAGTCCGGCAGGTTGTAACCCTGGGCTTGCAGCTCTTTGATCGCCGCTTGCAGCTGAGGCACCGAAGCACTGATGTTCGGCAGCTTGATGATGTTGGCTTCAGGCGTAACGGCCAGGTCGCCCAGTTCGGCGAGGTGGTCGGCTACGGCTTTGTCGCCCAGTTGCTCGGGGAAGCTGGCCAGGATGCGTGCTGCAAGAGAGATATCGCGGGTTTCCACGGCGATATCGGCCGAGGCGGTGTAAGCCTCGATGATCGGCAGCAGGGAATAGGTGGCGAGGGCTGGAGCTTCGTCGGTGAAGGTATAGATGATCTTCGAGCGGGTGGGCATATTCGGATTAACTCTCTCTTCTTTGCTAAAGCGTGCGCAGAAACTCGAGGGGCGCCGGGTAAGCGCGTTCGTTCAAAGTCATCCATGAACCGAATGTCGAGATTCTTCGCGGTGATGTTGGGTGCATCAGTAGAGCGTCAAGCAGTCGGACTGCGGTAACAACCCGACCAATCAGGCGGAAAGTCTCGTGCTAGAGAGGCCAGCCGTCGTGACCCTTTGGTCAGCGGGCGGCATTATACATAGGTAGCTGGCAATCTGCCGATGGTTCATATGCAACGATTCTCGTCCATTGGTCTAAAGGTCGCAGGGGCGGGTGGGGCGTAGAGTCGCTGCGAATGCTTGAGTTTGGCGCTTTTCCCTTTGCTTTCAGGGTTGTACGAAACCAGATGTGCCCGCGCCGTGAACAGAGGGTTTGCGTGTTGATTTAACTGGGTTACGCTCGAACCAAGCCAGATGTTCAATCCAAACAATGGAGTTCAGCATGGGTTACAAGAAGATTCAGGTTCCAGCCGTCGGCGACAAAATCACCGTCAATGCAGACCATTCTCTCAATGTTCCTGATAACCCGATCATCCCCTTCATTGAAGGTGACGGCATTGGCGTCGACGTCAGCCCGGTGATGATCAAAGTGGTTGATGCTGCCGTGGCCAAGGCCTATGGGGGCAAGCGCAAGATTTCCTGGATGGAGGTTTATGCTGGCGAAAAAGCGACCCAGGTCTACGACCAGGACACCTGGCTGCCCCAGGAAACCCTGGACGCCGTCAAGGATTACGTGGTCTCCATCAAGGGCCCGCTGACCACCCCGGTCGGTGGTGGCATCCGCTCCCTCAACGTAGCCCTGCGCCAGCAACTCGATCTGTATGTGTGCCTGCGTCCCGTGGTGTGGTTCGAAGGTGTGCCAAGCCCGGTGAAAAAGCCTGGCGACGTCGACATGGTGATTTTCCGCGAGAACTCGGAAGACATTTATGCCGGTATCGAATGGAAGGCCGGCTCCCCTGAGGCCACCAAGGTCATCAAGTTTCTGAAAGAAGAAATGGGCGTCACCAAGATCCGTTTCGACCAGGATTGCGGTATCGGCATCAAGCCTGTTTCCAAGGAAGGCACCAAACGTCTGGTGCGCAAGGCCCTGCAATACGTGGTGGACAACGACCGCAAGTCGCTGACCATCGTGCACAAGGGCAACATCATGAAATTCACCGAAGGTGCCTTCAAGGACTGGGGCTACGAGGTGGCGAAGGAAGAATTCGGCGCCGAGCTGCTCGATGGCGGCCCATGGATGAAATTCAAGAACCCGAAAACCGGCCGTGAAGTCATCGTCAAGGACGCCATCGCCGACGCCATGCTCCAGCAGATCCTGCTGCGTCCAGCCGAGTACGACGTAATCGCCACGCTGAACCTCAACGGTGACTACCTCTCCGACGCCCTGGCGGCGGAAGTGGGCGGTATCGGTATCGCGCCGGGCGCCAACCTGTCCGACACCGTGGCCATGTTCGAGGCGACCCACGGTACCGCGCCGAAGTACGCCGGCAAGGACCAGGTCAACCCGGGCTCGGTAATTCTGTCGGCCGAGATGATGTTGCGTCATTTGGGCTGGACCGAAGCGGCTGACCTGATCATCAAGGGCACGAACGGCGCCATCAAGGCCAAGACTGTGACCTATGACTTCGAACGTCTGATGGACGGTGCCACGCTGGTGTCTTCTTCGGGCTTCGGTGAGGCGATCATCAAGCACATGTAAGAGTGGCAGTCGCAACGAAACCGCCCGGCTCGAGTGATCGAGCCGGGCGGTTTGTTTTCTGGCAGGTGTTCGGGTTGCTTCAGCTGGTCACTGATTGGTGCTGAGCGGCTGTCGAGGCACTATCTTTTGCTGTCTCGACATTCTGAATTTTTGTCGCGTGCAGGCCTTTTGGCCCTTGCACGATCTCGAATTTGACGATTTGCCCGGCTTTGAGGGTTTTGTACCCGTCCATTTCAATGGCGGAGTAGTGAGCAAAGAAATCGATGTCCTTGCCATCCTCGTCCTTCCCCTCGCGGGCATCGGTATTGATGAAGCCGAATCCCTTGGCATTGTTGAACCACTTGACCTTGCCGACAGCCATGCTCAAATCCCTCTGCAACAGACTCCATCGCTGGAGTATCATCCAGGACATCCGCAATCTAATCCGTTAAAAGGATTGACTCCGCGGATCTTTTTTACCCACTGTGGGCTCTATTGGTTGTAACACCGTTTTCCCGATAGTCAAGGTGACCGGGCAGTCGGAGTTGAAAAGGTGTACAGCCGCCCCCACCACTGTATTTGCACAACTGACGAACCTTTCTTTCCATGCATGCAATCAGCCAGATTCGACTAACATTCAATCAGGATCGCCCGCTTCTCCAAAAGGATCATCCAGAGGAGCACGACGACGATTCGGCAGGCGTTGCTGTTCAGGAAGCAAAGCCTGCGTTACAGGCGCCGCCGATGTACAAGGTGGTTTTGTTCAATGATGACTACACACCGATGGATTTCGTCGTCGAAGTGCTCGAGGTGTTTTTTAACCTGAATCGCGAGCTGGCGACCAAGGTCATGCTGGCCGTTCACACAGAAGGACGGGCAGTATGTGGAGTGTTTACCCGCGACATCGCCGAGACAAAGGCCATGCAGGTCAACCAGTACGCCAGGGAAAGCCAGCATCCGCTACTCTGTGAAATCGAGAAGGACGGTTAATCGCCGACCACTTGGGTATGAGGTGAAGCTATGTTAAACCGCGAGCTCGAAGTCACCCTCAATCTTGCCTTCAAGGAGGCTCGTTCGAAGCGTCATGAATTCATGACCGTCGAACACCTGCTGCTGGCCCTATTGGACAATGAGGCTGCCGCCACCGTATTGCGTGCCTGCGGCGCAAACCTCGACAAACTCAAGCACGACCTGCAGGAGTTCATCGACTCCACCACGCCACTGATCCCCGTCCATGACGAAGATCGCGAAACCCAGCCAACCCTGGGCTTCCAGCGTGTACTGCAACGTGCTGTCTTCCATGTGCAGAGCTCGGGCAAACGCGAAGTAACCGGCGCCAACGTGCTGGTTGCAATCTTCAGTGAGCAAGAGAGTCAGGCCGTATTCCTGCTGAAACAGCAGAGCGTTGCGCGCATTGATGTCGTCAATTACATCGCCCACGGCATTTCCAAAGTGCCAGGGCACGGCGATCACTCTGAAGGTGAACAAGATATGCAGGACGACGAGGGCGGTGAGTCTTCTTCTTCAGGCAATCCGCTGGATGCTTATGCCAGCAACCTCAACGAACTCGCACGCCAGGGTCGGATCGATCCGCTGGTCGGCCGCGAGATGGAAGTCGAGCGTGTCGCGCAGATTCTCGCGCGTCGGCGCAAGAACAATCCGTTGCTGGTCGGCGAGGCAGGCGTGGGTAAAACCGCGATTGCCGAAGGCCTGGCCAAGCGCATTGTCGACAACCAGGTGCCGGATCTGCTGGCCAACAGCGTCGTCTATTCGCTCGACCTAGGTGCACTGCTCGCAGGCACCAAGTATCGCGGTGATTTCGAGAAGCGCTTCAAGGCGCTGCTCAATGAGCTGAAAAAACGTCCGCAGGCGATCCTGTTCATCGACGAGATTCACACCATCATCGGTGCGGGTGCTGCGTCCGGTGGCGTGATGGATGCCTCGAACCTGCTCAAGCCGCTGCTGTCGTCTGGCGACATTCGCTGCATCGGCTCGACCACGTTCCAGGAATTCCGCGGAATCTTCGAGAAGGATCGTGCGCTGGCACGACGCTTCCAGAAGGTCGATGTTGTCGAGCCGTCGGTGGAAGACACCATCGGTATCCTGCGCGGCCTGAAAGGGCGTTTCGAACAGCACCACAACATCGAATACAGCGATGAGTCGTTGCGCGCTGCTGCCGAGCTGGCATCGCGCTACATCAATGACCGGCATATGCCGGACAAGGCCATCGACGTGATCGACGAGGCGGGTGCCTATCAGCGCCTGCAGCCGGTCGAGATGCGCGTCAAACGCATCGAAGTGCCGCAGGTTGAAGACATTGTGGCGAAGATCGCGCGGATTCCGCCAAAACACGTCACCAGCTCCGACAAGGAATTGCTGCGTAACCTGGAGCGCGACCTGAAGCTGACGGTGTTTGGTCAGGATGCGGCGATCGATTCGCTGTCGACCGCGATCAAACTGTCCCGTGCCGGGCTCAAGTCGCCTGACAAGCCAGTCGGCTCGTTCCTGTTCGCAGGTCCTACCGGTGTCGGTAAAACCGAGGCCGCGCGGCAACTGGCCAAGGCGTTGGGTATCGAACTGGTGCGCTTCGACATGTCCGAGTACATGGAGCGCCACACCGTATCGCGTCTGATCGGTGCGCCTCCGGGCTATGTCGGCTTTGATCAGGGCGGTCTGTTGACCGAAGCGATCACCAAGCAACCGCACTGCGTATTGCTGCTCGATGAAATCGAGAAGGCGCATCCGGAAGTCTTCAACCTGCTGCTGCAGGTGATGGACCACGGCACGCTCACCGACAACAACGGGCGCAAGGCGGATTTCCGCAATGTGATCGTGATCATGACCACCAACGCCGGTGCCGAAACCGCGGCGCGTGCTTCGATCGGTTTCACCCATCAGGACCACTCGTCTGATGCGATGGAAGTGATCAAGAAGAGCTTCACGCCGGAGTTCCGTAACCGTCTGGACACCATTATCCAGTTTGGTCGCCTCAGCCATGAGGTCATCAAAAGTGTGGTGGACAAGTTCCTTACCGAACTGCAGGCGCAGCTGGAAGACAAGCGTGTGTTGCTGGAAGTTACCGATGCGGCGCGCAGTTGGCTGGCGGCCGGCGGTTATGACTCGGCGATGGGTGCACGTCCGATGGCGCGTCTGATCCAGGACAAGATCAAGCGTCCGCTGGCGGAGGAGATTCTGTTTGGCGAGCTGGCCGAGCATGGCGGTGTGGTGCACATCGACATCAAGGATGGTGAGTTGACGTTTGACTTCGAAACCACGGCTGAGATGGCCTGACAGCTGTAAAACAAGAGGGCGCCTTCGGGCGCCTTTTTGTTGTCTGATATTTTGGGTGTATATCCGTTTCTGCGGTAACGGCTGCTTAGGGTTCCGCCCTTACGGCGGGTCACCTTTTCCAAACGCCGAAAAGGTAACCCAAAAGGCTTTACCCTGACGTTCGGCCCTCGCTTAGGCTCGGGTTCCTTCGCTCCGGGATTCATCCGGGGAGCAGCGCCTACGGTTTGCTTCGCTGCACCTCCTCTCGCTGTGTTTGGCTGCGCCAAACGGTCGCTGCGCTCCCACCCCGGATAAATCCCTCCACTCAGCCTGCCGACGGGCCCTGAGATCAAAAGCGGTACTCGAGCTAACGCTCATCGTGTTGAGTGGGGCGGCTTCGCCGCATGGGGTGCACGCACTCTGAACTGTAGGAGCCAGCCTGCTGGTGATGGCGGCCTACGAGCCGACCGATCTCTAACTGAATACACTCATTCCAAATGTGGGAGCTGGCCTGCCAGCGATGGCGGCCGACCAGCCTACCAATCTCCAACTGCCTACCCCAATCCACTGTGGGAGCGGGCTTGCTCGCGAAGGCGGCCTGCCAGCCGACCAAACTCCAAATGAAAACACCCAATCCCATGTAGGAACTGCCGAAGGCTGTGATCTTTTGATCTGCTTTGGCTTTGGCTTTTGATGTGGCTTTTGATGTGGCTTTTGATCTTCAACCCCTTCGGCAGGCCGAGCGTAGGTGTCCATCAGGGGGGTGGGCGCGCAGCGCCATGCGGCGAAGCCGCATCCATCGAGAGGAGGTGCAGCGAAGCAAACCGGAGGCGATGCCCCCTGATGGGCACCGTAGCGAGGGAACACTGAGCCTCAGCGAAGTGCCGTACGCCGGGGGTAGCCTTTTTGGTTACTTTTTCGGCGTTTGGAAAAAGTGACCCGCCGTAAGGGCGGAACCGTAATCAGCAACCACCGCAGCAACGGATATGCTCACAAACCCAAACCCAAACCCAAACCCAAACCCAAACCCAAACCCAAACCCAAACCCAAATCGCAGACAAACAAAAACGCCCGGCAAAGCCGGGCGTCTTGTATTGACTTGATTAACGAGCGCGGTAAGTAATGCGCCCTTTGCTCAAGTCATAGGGCGTCAGCTCGACGCGCACTTTGTCACCGGTAAGAATACGAATGTAGTTCTTGCGCATCTTGCCGGAGATATGCGCGGTTACGACGTGCCCATTTTCCAACTCCACACGAAACATGGTGTTGGGCAGGGTGTCGACGACAGTGCCTTCCATTTCGAAGCTGTCTTCTTTCGACATGCAGTAAAGCCCTCGGTGTCCAATGAATGGCCCGGTGCAACTGCGCCAGGCAAAAGCGGCGTGCATTGTGCCCGAAAAAGGGGGTTTAAGCCAAGGGGTTTACGGCTTGCGATCAGTTAAGAATCACCCAGCGCTGATTAATCAGCAATTCAATGGGGCGATACTGGGTCTTGTAGTTCATCTTTTTGCAGTTCTTGATCCAGTAACCGAGATACACCGCCTCTAGCCCCAGGCGCTGGCTTTCGGTGATTTGCCACAGAATTGCGAAACGCCCCAGGCTGCGGCGTTCCTCGTCAGGTTCGTAGAAGGTATAGACCGCTGACAAGCCATTGGGCAGCAGATCGGTCACCGCGACGGCGAGTAACCGTCCGTCGAGACGAAATTCATAAAAGCGCGAGAAGGGCAGATCGCGCACCAGAAAGGTCGAGAACTGGTCACGACTTGGCGGGTACATATCGCCGTCGGCATGGCGCTGCTCGATATAGCGCTGATACAGATCGAAATATTCTTCGCTGAAGTGCGGTTTTACCGGGCGTACCTGCAGATCGGCATTGCGTTTGAAAATGCGTTTCTGCTGGCGGTTGGGCAGGAACTGCGCCACCGGGATGCGTGCAGGCACGCACGCATTGCAATTCTGGCAATGGGGCCGATACAGATGATCGCCGCTGCGACGAAAACCCATTTCCGACAGGTCTGCGTAGACGTGCACATCCATGGGCTGACTCGGATCGAGAAACAGCGTCGTCGCCTGCTCCTCGGGCAGATAACTGCAGGAATGAGGCTGAGTGGCATAGAACTTCAAGCGCGCCAACTCGGTCATGATCAACCCTCGGGATAAGCTGGTGAATTAAGTGTAAGCCACGCGCGCAAAAGTCGCTCAGCAAACCCAGGTGGCACGACTCGGTTGATCCAGGTGGCGAGCCAGATAGTCGGCGAATTCGTGGCGGGGGATCGCGCGGGCGCCGAGGCTGTGCAGATGATCGGTCGGCATCTGGCAGTCAATCAGAACGAATCCAGCGTCTTTCAAATGCTGCACCAGCATGGCAAAGCCGAATTTGGAGGCGTTGTCGGCGCGGCTGAACATCGATTCGCCGAAAAACAGCTGACCCATCGCCAGGCCATACAGGCCGCCGACCAGTTGGCCTTGATCCCAGACCTCTACCGAGTGGGCGAAGCCGCGGCGGTGCAGTTCGAGGTAGGCGTCCTGCATCGCTTCGGTGATCCAGGTGCCGTCGGCGTAATCCCTGGGGGCGGCGCAGGCACGAATCACGGCGTCGAAATCCTGATCGAAGGTCACCTGGTAGCGTTGTTTGCGCAGCAGTTTGCCGAGGCTGCGCGAGACATGCAGTTCGTCGGGAAACAGCACGGTGCGTGGGTCCGGCGACCACCAGAGGATCGGCTGGCCTTCGGAGAACCACGGAAAACAGCCGTGCCGGTAAGCCTGCACCAGCCGATCGGCGGACAGATCGCCACCGGCAGCCAGCAATCCATTGGGATCGCGCATGGCCTTTTCCAGGGGCGGGAAGGTCAGGGAATTGCGTTGTAACCAAGTCAGCATGGCGTCCAGGCTTGCAGAAGGGGGAGGGCAGTGCGGGCATCAGGCCCGCGATAAAGTGTGCCGTTAAATGACAGGAATGTCGTCCAGATACTTCTCCGCGTCCAGTGCCGCCATGCAGCCGGCGCCGGCCGAGGTCACGGCCTGGCGGTAGACGTGGTCGGCCACATCGCCGGCAGCGAAGACGCCGGGGATCTCTGTGGAGGTGGCGTCGCCGTCGCTGCCGCCCTTGACCAGCAGGTAGCCGTCGCGCATTGGCAACTGACCCTGAAACAGGTCGGTGTTGGGTTTGTGGCCGATGGCGATGAACACGCCGGCCAGTGTCAGTTCGCGGGTCTGCCCGCTGTGGCTGTCACGCAGGCGCGCACCGGTCACGCCGCTGGCATCGCCCAGCACTTCGTCCAGATTCTGGTTCCAGTGCAGGCGAACGTTGCCGTTGGCGGCTTTTTCGAACAGTTTGTCCTGAAGGATTTTCTTCGAGCGCAATTTGTCGCGGCGATGGATCAAATGCACCTCTCTGGCGATGTTCGACAGGTACAGCGCCTCCTCGACAGCGGTATTGCCGCCGCCCACCACGGCGACCACCTGATTGCGATAGAAGAAGCCGTCACAGGTCGCGCACGCCGAAACCCCTTTGCCGGCGAAGGCTTCTTCCGAAGGTAGACCCAGATACTGCGCCGAGGCGCCGGTGGCGATGATCAGCGCGTCGCAGGTGTAAGTGCCGCTGTCGCCAATGAGTTCGAACGGGCGCTGCTGCAACTTGGCGGTGTGGATGTGGTCGTAAACGATCTCTGTGGCAAAGCGCTCGGCGTGTTTTTGCATGCGCTCCATCAGCGCCGGACCGGTCAGGCCTTCGACGTCGCCAGGCCAGTTGTCGACTTCGACGGTGGTGGTGAGCTGACCACCGGCCTGCAGCCCGGTAATCACCACCGGTTTGAGGTTGGCACGGGCGGCGTACACGGCGGCGCTGTAACCGGCAGGGCCGGAGCCGAGAATGATCAGGCGTGAATGCTTCGCTGCGTTCATCAAATACACCTCATAAGCCTTTGTCACAAAAGACAATGCATGCTCAAATTGAAACGCAGTATTTGTGCGCTTGGCTATGCTCAGCTATGGGTTGAAGCATGGCATCAGCCGCACAAACCCGTACAATGCCGGGCTGTTACAGAATATTTGTAGAGCGCTGTGTTTATGGCTGTGTTTATAAAAGCTGCGGCACAGTGTTAAAAGTAGTCTCAGATGCGCCGGTTCACTTTTTTACCTGCCTGGATTGGGCAGTTTTTTATCGACATTCAATAGATGGACGCGCCCTGGGCGCAGGAAAAGAAGCGTTTTGAAGAAATCCACCGCAGCACCAAAAACAGTCGTTCCGCTCTGGCGCCAGCAATTGCACTACCGGCTCAAGGAAGGTGCATTGATCGCCATCGGAGCCTTGTGCCTGTTCCTGATGATGGCCTTGCTGACCTACGGCAAGGACGATCCGGGCTGGAGCCACAACAGCAAGATTGACGATGTGCAGAATTTCGGCGGCCCCGCCGGTTCTTACAGCGCCGACATCCTGTTCATGGTGCTGGGTTACTTCGCGTACATCTTCCCGTTGCTGCTGGCGGTCAAGGCGTATCAGATCTTCCGTCAACGCCACGAGCCGTGGCAGTGGAGCGGCTGGCTGTTCTCCTGGCGCCTGATTGGTCTGGTGTTTCTGGTGCTGTCGGGCGCCGCGCTGGCGCATATCCATTTTCATGCGGCCACCGGCCTGCCGGCGGGCGCCGGCGGGGCGCTGGGCGAAAGTCTCGGTGATCTGGCGCGTAACGCGCTGAATATCCAGGGCAGCACGCTGCTGTTCATTGCACTGTTCCTGTTCGGCCTGACCGTATTCACTGACCTGTCGTGGTTCAAGGTGATGGACGTCACCGGCAAGATCACCCTCGACCTGTTCGAACTGTTCCAGGGCGCGATCAACCGCTGGTGGTCGGCGCGTACCGAGCGTAAGCAACTGGTTGCGCAGCTGCGTGAAGTCGATGATCGCGTCCACGACGTGGTGGCGCCGACCGTTACCGACAAGCGTGAACAGGCCAAGGTCAAGGAGCGCCTCATCGAGCGCGAACAGGCCCTGAGCAAGCACATGTCCGATCGCGAGAAGCAGGTGCCGCCGGTTATCGCCCCGGCTCCGGTCAAGGCGCCCGAGCCAAGCAAGCGAGTGCAGAAAGAGAAGCAGGTGCCGTTGTTCGTCGACAGCGCCGTGGAAGGCACCTTGCCGCCGATCTCGATCCTCGATCCTGCGGAAAAGAAACAACTCAATTATTCGCCGGAATCCCTGGCAGCGGTCGGCCACTTGCTGGAGATCAAGCTCAAGGAATTCGGCGTCGAAGTCACCGTGGACTCGATCCACCCGGGCCCGGTGATTACCCGTTACGAAATCCAGCCAGCAGCCGGCGTCAAAGTCAGCCGCATCGCCAACCTGGCGAAAGACCTTGCACGTTCGCTGGCCGTGACCAGTGTGCGGGTGGTCGAGGTGATTCCGGGCAAGACCACGGTCGGTATCGAGATCCCCAACGAAGACCGGCAGATCGTGCGTTTCTCCGAAGTGCTGTCGACCCCCGAGTACGACAACTTCAAGTCGCCGGTCACCCTGGCCCTGGGCCACGACATCGGCGGCAAACCGGTCATCACCGACCTGGCGAAGATGCCGCACCTGCTGGTCGCCGGTACCACTGGTTCCGGTAAGTCGGTGGGCGTGAACGCGATGATCCTGTCGATCCTGTTCAAATCCGGCCCGGATGACGCCAAACTGATCATGATCGACCCGAAAATGCTCGAACTGTCGATCTACGAAGGCATTCCGCACCTGCTGTGTCCGGTAGTGACCGACATGAAGGACGCCGCCAACGCCCTGCGCTGGAGCGTTGCCGAGATGGAACGTCGCTACAAGCTGATGGCGAAGATGGGCGTGCGTAACCTGTCCGGCTTCAACGCCAAGGTCAAGGAAGCGCAGGATGCCGGCGAGCCGTTGAGCGATCCGCTGTACAAGCGCGAAAGCATTCACGACGAAGCGCCGCTGCTGCAGAAGCTGCCGACCATCGTCGTGGTGGTCGACGAATTCGCCGACATGATGATGATCGTCGGCAAGAAGGTTGAAGAACTGATTGCGCGTATCGCGCAGAAGGCGCGTGCCGCCGGTATTCACCTGATCCTCGCGACCCAGCGACCTTCGGTGGACGTGATCACCGGTCTGATCAAGGCCAACATTCCGACGCGTATGGCGTTCCAGGTGTCGAGCAAGATCGACTCGCGGACCATCATTGACCAGGGTGGCGCCGAACAACTGCTCGGTCACGGTGACATGCTCTACATGCCCCCGGGCACCAGCCTGCCGATCCGGGTACACGGCGCGTTCGTTTCCGACGATGAAGTACACCGCGTGGTCGAAGCCTGGAAACTGCGTGGCGCACCGGAATACAACGATGACATCCTCAACGGTGTCGAAGAGGCGGGCAGCGGTTTCGAAGGCAGCAGCGGTGGCGGTGACGGTGATGATCCGGAAGCCGACGCGCTGTATGACGAAGCCGTACAGTTCGTCCTGGAAAGCCGCCGGGCGTCGATTTCCGCGGTACAGCGCAAGCTGAAGATTGGTTACAACCGCGCTGCGCGCATGATCGAAGCCATGGAAATGGCCGGGGTCGTCACCTCAATGAACACCAACGGTTCGCGTGAAGTTCTGGCCCCGGGCCCGGTTCGCGACTGATTGCAAAAGCAAAGGGCGGGACAATGATGTGCCGCCGCTCTCCCAACGAGTATTCAAGAGGACTCCCATGCGTCTTATCCGCATGCTGTTGCCAGTACTGGCGCTGACCACGTTCACGGCCCACGCCGACGACAAGGACGTGGCGCGTCTGACCCAATTGCTGGAAACATCGAAAACCCTGACCGCGAACTTCTCGCAGCTGACCCTCGACGGCAGCGGCACGCAGTTGCAGGAAACTCGCGGTGATATGGTTCTGCAGCGTCCGGGCCTGTTCTACTGGCACACCGAAGCGCCAAACGAGCAGACCATGGTCTCCGATGGCAAGAAAGTCACCCTGTGGGACCCGGACCTGGAACAGGCCACCATCAAGAAGCTCGACGAGCGTCTGACCCAGACCCCGGCGCTGCTGCTGTCCGGTGATGTGTCGAAGATCAGCCAGAGCTTTGACATTAGCGCGAAAGAGGCGGGTGGCGTGATCGACTTCACCCTCAAGCCGAAGACCAAGGACACCCTGTTCGACAGCCTGCGTCTGTCGTTCCGCAACGGCCTGGTCAATGACATGCAACTGATCGACAGCGTTGGTCAGCGCACCAACATCCTGTTCACCGGGGTCAAGGCCAACGAAGCGGTGTCGGCGTCGAAGTTCAAGTTCGACATCCCGAAGGGTGCTGACGTTATCCAGGAATAAGCCCTCAGCCCTGTAGTTCTGTGAAGGGGCTTTTGTGGCGAGGGGATTCATCCCCGATGGGCTGCGAGCAGCCCCAAAAAAGGTGACTGCTACGCAGTCAGTCGGGGATGAATCCCCTCACCACAGGGTTCTCGACAGGCTTTAAGACAATCAGAGGTTTCAACGCTACGTGATGGATCTGTTTCGCAGTGCACCGATTGCCCAGCCACTGGCCGCGCGTTTGCGTGCGACCAATCTGGATGAGTATGTCGGTCAGGAGCACGTGCTCGCTCGCGGCAAGCCTCTGCGTGAGGCGCTGGAGCAGGGTGCCCTGCATTCGATGATCTTCTGGGGGCCGCCGGGCGTGGGCAAGACCACTCTGGCGCGATTACTCGCGGAAGTCTCGGATGCGCACTTCGAAACGGTCTCGGCGGTTCTCGCCGGGGTCAAGGAGATCCGTCAGGCCGTTGAAATCGCCAAGCAGCAGGCCGGCCAGTACGGCAAGCGCACGATCCTGTTCGTTGATGAAGTGCACCGTTTCAACAAGTCGCAGCAGGATGCGTTCCTGCCGTATGTTGAGGACGGCACGCTGATTTTCATCGGTGCCACCACCGAAAACCCTTCATTTGAATTGAACAACGCGCTGTTGTCGCGGGCCCGTGTCTATGTGCTGAAAAGCCTCGACGAGACCGCGCTGCGCAAACTGGTACATCGCGCGCTCACCGAAGAGCGCGGGCTGGGCAAGCGCAACCTGACCCTCAGCGATGAAGGCTTCCAGATGCTGCTGTCGGCCGCCGATGGCGATGGCCGGCGCCTGCTCAATCTGCTGGAGAACGCCTCGGATCTGGCCGAAGACAACAGCGAGATGGGCACCGAGCTGCTGCAAAGCCTGCTCGGCGATACCCGACGGCGCTTCGACAAGGGCGGCGAAGCGTTCTACGACCAGATCTCGGCGCTGCACAAATCGGTACGCGGCTCCAACCCCGACGGCGCGCTGTACTGGTTCGCGCGGATGATCGACGGCGGCTGCGATCCGTTGTACCTGGCCCGGCGCGTGGTGCGCATGGCCAGCGAAGACATTGGCAACGCCGACCCGCGCGCCCTGAGCTTGTGCCTGGCGGCGTGGGAGGTGCAGGAGCGCCTCGGCAGCCCGGAAGGCGAATTGGCGGTGGCTCAGGCCATCACCTATCTGGCCTGCGCGCCGAAAAGCAACGCGGTGTACATGGGTTTCAAGACTGCACTGCGCGCCGCTGCCGAGTACGGTTCGCTGGAAGTGCCGCTGCACTTGCGCAATGCACCGACCAAGCTGATGAAGCAATTGGGCTATGGCGACGAATACCGCTACGCCCACGACGAACCGGACGCCTATGCCGCCGGCGAAGATTATTTCCCGGAAGAGCTTGAACCGATCCCGTTCTATCAACCGGTGCCCCGTGGCCTGGAATTGAAGATCGGCGAGAAGCTCAACCACCTCGCCCAACTCGACCGTTTAAGCCCAAGACAGCGGAGAAAATAGTGCTTCCATTGATCGTTGCGGTCTCCGTCGGCGGGATTGCCGGCACCCTGTTGCGCTTCGCCACCGGCAATTGGGTCAACGCCAATTGGCCGCGGCACTTCTATACCGCGACGCTGGCCGTTAATATCTTGGGCTGTCTGCTGATTGGCGTGTTGTACGGCCTGTTTTTGATACGCCCGGAGGTGCCGATCGAGGTGCGTGCCGGGTTGATGGTCGGCTTCCTCGGGGGGCTGACGACTTTTTCATCCTTTTCACTGGATACGGTGCGCCTGCTGGAAAGCGGGCAAGTGCCGCTGGCCCTGGGCTATGCGGCGATCAGCGTATTCGGCGGGCTGCTCGCGACGTGGGCCGGCCTGTCCCTGACCAAACTTTGATAACGAGAAACCGACATGCTCGATTCCAAACTGTTACGTAGCAACCTTCAGGACGTAGCGGACCGCCTGGCTTCCCGTGGCTTTGCCCTGGATACCGCGCGCATCGAAGCGCTGGAAGAACAGCGCAAGACCGTCCAGACCCGCACCGAAGCACTGCAGGCTGAGCGTAACGCGCGTTCCAAATCCATCGGTCAGGCCAAGCAGCGCGGCGAAGACATCGCGCCGCTGATGGCGGACGTCGAGCGCATGGCGGGCGAGCTGAGTGCCGGTAAGGTCGAGCTGGACGCGATCCAGACCGAGCTGGACTCGATTCTGCTGGGTATCCCCAACCTGCCGCACGAATCGGTACCGGTCGGCAAAGACGAAGACGATAACGTTGAAGTGCGCCGCTGGGGCACGCCGACGCAGTTCGATTTCGAAGTGAAAGACCACGTTGCACTGGGCGAGAAGTTCGGCTGGCTGGACTTTGAAACCGCCGCCAAGCTGTCCGGCGCCCGTTTCGCTCTGCTGCGCGGTCCGATCGCCCGTCTGCACCGCGCTCTGGCGCAGTTCATGATCAACCTGCACGTCAACGAGCACGGCTACGAAGAGGCCTACACGCCTTATCTGGTCCAGGCCCCGGCGCTGCAAGGCACCGGTCAGCTGCCGAAGTTCGAAGAAGACCTGTTCAAGATCGCTCGCGAAGGCGAAGCCGATCTGTACCTGATCCCGACCGCCGAAGTGTCGCTGACCAACATTGTGGCCGGTGAAATCGTCGACTCGAAACTGCTGCCGATCAAGTTCGTCGCCCACACCCCATGCTTCCGCAGCGAGGCCGGTGCGTCGGGCCGTGACACTCGCGGCATGATCCGTCAGCACCAGTTCGACAAGGTTGAAATGGTCCAGATCGTCGAGCCGTCGACTTCGATGGAAGCGCTGGAAGGCCTGACCGCCAACGCCGAAAAAGTCCTGCAACTGCTGGGTCTGCCTTACCGCACCCTGGCGCTGTGCACCGGTGACATGGGCTTCAGCGCCGTGAAAACCTACGACCTCGAAGTGTGGATTCCGAGCCAGGACAAGTACCGCGAAATTTCGTCGTGCTCCAACTGCGGCGACTTCCAGGCCCGCCGCATGCAGGCGCGTTTCCGCAACCCGGAAACCGGCAAGCCTGAGCTGGTACACACCCTGAATGGTTCCGGCCTGGCGGTCGGTCGTACGTTGGTGGCGGTGCTGGAAAACTACCAGCAGGCCGACGGTTCGATCCGTGTGCCGGACGTGCTGAAGCCGTACATGGGTGGCCTTGAGGTCATCGGTTAAATGAAATATCTGCCGCTGTTTCACAACCTGCGCGGCAGTCGTGTGTTGGTGGTCGGTGGGGGGGAAATTGCCTTGCGCAAATCCCGCCTGCTGGCCGATGCCGGTGCGCTGCTGCGGGTGGTCGCACCTGAAATCGAAGCGCAACTGCGCGAACTGGTCAGCGCCAGCGGTGGCGAGTGTCTGTTGCGTGGTTACGTGGAAGCGGATCTGGACGGTTGCGGGCTGATCATTGCCGCCACCGACGATGAAACGCTGAATGCGCAGGTCTCCAGCGATGCCCATCGGCGTTGCGTGCCGGTCAACGTGGTCGATGCGCCGCAGCTGTGCAGCGTGATCTTCCCGGCGATCGTCGATCGCTCGCCGCTGATCATCGCGGTGTCCAGCGGCGGCGATGCGCCAGTGCTGGCGCGGCTGATTCGCGCCAAGATCGAAACCTGGATTCCTTCGACCTACGGCCAACTGGCCGGTCTTGCCGCGCGTTTCCGCAATCAGGTGAAAAACCTGTTTCCGGATGTGCAGCAGCGCCGTGGTTTCTGGGAAGACGTGTTTCAGGGCCCGATTGCCGACCGGCAACTGGCCGGGCAGGGCACTGAGGCTGAGCGGCTGTTGCAGGCCAAGATTGATGGCGAAGCGACTGTTACTACCGGCGAGGTGTATCTGGTGGGGGCAGGGCCGGGTGATCCGGATCTGCTGACCTTCCGCGCCTTGCGCCTGATGCAGCAAGCCGACGTGGTGCTGTACGACCGCTTGGTCGCTCCGGCGATTCTTGAGCTGTGCCGTCGCGATGCCGAGCGCGTCTATGTCGGCAAGCGTCGCTCTGATCACGCGGTGCCGCAGGATCAGATCAACCAGCAACTGGTGGATCTGGCCAAGGCCGGCAAACGCGTGGTGCGCCTGAAGGGCGGTGACCCGTTCATCTTCGGTCGCGGCGGTGAAGAGATCGAAGAGCTGGCGGCCCACGGGATTCCGTTCCAGGTGGTGCCGGGGATCACGGCGGCCAGCGGTTGCGCGGCGTATGCCGGGATTCCGCTGACCCATCGCGATTACGCGCAGTCGGTGCGCTTCGTCACCGGGCACCTGAAGGACGGTTCCACCGATCTGCCATGGGCCGACCTCGTTGCACCGGCGCAGACGCTGGTGTTCTACATGGGCCTGGTGGGCTTGCCGGTGATTTGCGAGCAGTTGATCAAGCACGGTCGCAGCGCGGACACCCCGGCGGCGTTGATCCAGCAGGGCACCACGGTCAATCAGCGGGTCTTCACCGGCACGCTGGCCGACCTGCCGCGACTGGTGGCAGAGCATGAAGTGCATGCGCCGACGCTGGTGATCGTGGGGGAAGTGGTGCAGTTGCGCGAGAAACTGGCGTGGTTCGAAGGGGCTCAGGCGCAGGTCTGAAAACCGAGTTGCCCTCATTCGCGAGCAAGCCCGCTCCCACATTGGATCTGTGTCATGCACAAATCCAATGTGGGAGCGGGCTTGCTCGCGAAGAGGCCCTCAAAAACACCGAATCAATTAACCCCGCCGCCAAACTCCTTTCCCGCTCAGCCGCTCCCGATCATGAGCGATGGTGAAATCCTGCTTCGGCCCCTTCGGCACAATCCCCGTCGGATTGATGGTCTTGTGGCTACCGTAGTAGTGGTTTTTGATGTGCTGAAAATCCACCGTCTCGCCAATCCCCGGCCACTGATACAGCTCTCGCAGCCAGTTCGACAGGTTCGGGTAATCGGCAATCCGCCGCAGATTGCACTTGAAGTGCCCGTGGTACACCGCATCGAAGCGAATCAGCGTGGTGAACAGTCGCACATCGGCCTCGGTCAGGTATTCCCCCGTCAGATAGCGATTGGCGCCCAGCACCCGTTCCAAGTGATCCAGCTCGGCAAACACCTCATCGAACGCCTCTTCATAAGCCTGTTGCGAGGTGGCAAAGCCGGCGCGATACACACCGTTGTTCACCGCCGGATAAATCCGTTCGTTCAGTGCATCAATCTCGCCGCGTAACGGTGCCGGGTAGAAGTCCAGTTCGTTACCGGTCAGGCCATCGAACGCGCTGTTGAACATGCGGATGATTTCCGCCGACTCATTGCTGACAATGCGCTTGAGCTTTTTGTCCCACAGCACCGGCACAGTGACACGGCCGGTGTAGTCCGGGGTGTCGGCGGTGTAGCGCTGATGCATGAAGTCGAAGTGGTCGAGCTTGTCGCCGGTCGAGCCAAGGGTCTGGTCGAAGGTCCAGCCGTTTTCCAGCATCAGCCAGCTGACCACGGACACGTCGATCAGGCTTTCCAGACCTTTGAGCTTGCGCAGGATCAGCGTGCGGTGTGCCCACGGGCAGGCGAGGGAAACGTAAAGGTGATAGCGCCCGGCTTCGGCGGCGAAACCGCCTTCACCGCTCGACCCTGCCTGGCCGTCAGTGGTGACCCAGTGACGGCGCTGCGCCTGTTCGCGCTGGAACGCGCCGTCCTTGCTGCTTTCGTACCACTTGTCCTGCCAGTGGCCGTCGACGAGTAAACCCATGATCAAGACTCCTGAATCCAATAAGCGTTGGAGCCGAGTCTATTCCGATGAGTTCGAACAAAAAGCGCAAAGATCGGGCGTCGATGATCGGTTAAATCGATTTGTTACGCGCCGCCCAGTATTGCTCGGCGGTTTCGAACGCCTGCTCGCGACTTTGACCGAGACCGCGCAGGGCCAAGGCCATGGTCGAAATCAGGGCCATTTGCGGATAGCTGTCGACCACCTCGCCGCGCCACACAGCCTTGAGATGTTCGACGTCCAGCGAGGCCGGTTTGACGTGGCGCTGGCTCGACAGCTGCGGCCATTCCTCGTCCCAGCTCTCGCCGCCCCTGGTGCCGTAAAGATGGCTGTCGGCATCCGGGTTGATCTCGATTTCGCCGCCATCGCCCTTGACCACGATCGCCGTGTCGCCGAGCAGACCGCTGGCCTCGCGATGCACCGCTTGATAGCCCGGGTGGAAAATACTTTGCAGGCCACAACGGGCGCGCAGTGGATTGAGGATGCGTGCCAGCGAGTGAATCGGCGAGCGCAGGCCCATGGTGTTGCGCAGGTCGATCATCTTCTGCAACTGTGGCGCCCAGTCGATCAGCGGCATGAACGCCAGACCGCCGTGGTCCAGCGCGCTGCCGACTTGCTGCCAGGTGCGGCACAGCGGGATGTTCAGCTCGCCAAGCAGTTGTTCGGTGTACAGACGTCCGGCGGTGTGCGCGCCGCCGCCGTGCATGAAAATCCGCACGCCGTTTTGCGCCAGGCACTTGGCCGACAGCAGGTACCACGGCAGATGGCGTTTCTTGCCGGCATAGGTCGGCCAGTCCAGATCGACATTCAGCGTTGGCGCTGACAGGCGCTCGCGCAAGGCTTCGGTGAAACCGGCCATTTCCTCCGCGCTTTCTTCCTTGTGCCGAAGCAGCATCAGAAAGGCGCCGAGCTGGGTGTCTTCGACTTTGTCGTCGAGCACCATGCCCATGGCTTCCCGCGCTTCTTCACGGGTCAGGTCGCGGGCGCCGCGTTTGCCCTTGCCGAGGATCCGTACGAACTGCGCGAACGGGTGCTCGGCGGGCGTTTCGAGGGTCAGCGCTGGAAAGTCGGTCATAAGCAATTCGTCGGTTTGGGCAGGCCCGCCAGTTTCGCGGCGAGTTTGGCAGGGGTGCCTTTGAACAGTCGGTTCAGGTGCAGGCTGTTGCCTTTGTCCGGGCCGAGTTTGAGTGCGGTGTACTTGATCAGCGGGCGGGTGGCCGGCGACAGCTGGAATTCTGCGTAGAAACTGCGCAGCAGTTCGAGGACTTCCCAGTGTTCCGCGGTCAGTTCGATGTCTTCAGCGACGGCGAGGGCGCTGGCAACGTCATGAGACCAGTCGTCGAGGTCGACCAGAAAGCCGTCCTTGTCCAGTTCGATGGCGCGGGCGCCGACAGTCATCGAGTTCATAGCCAACTGTTGACCTTGTCGTGGTGGATCGACAGTTCGACGAAGGCCGGGTAATCGATGGCTTCGGCCCAGTCGGGAGCAACGATGGCACGGGCCTGCAGGTCTTCGGCGAGGGCGAATAGCTTGACCCGGCGCTCGTTCAGCGTGGCGAATGGCGCAGTGCCCGGTTGCAGGGCGTAAACCGCATCACCGGATAACAGTAAGGCGTCGGCAGCGCCGATCACGCGCAGGCAACTGCTCAGGCGATCATCGCCGAACGGGGAATGAGACAACACATGCAAAGTCGACATCAGAGGGTGATCACCTGGTCGTAACGGTCAATAAGGGCGGTGATTTCGCTGGCGCCGAGCGGCTGCGCTTCGTCCAGCGACAGCGTGCTCAGGCCACGGGCGCTGGCGCTGTCGGTGCAGTAGAACAGTTCTTCAACGCCGAACATCGGCAGCGCCTGCAGATTGGCGCTGAGGTCTTTCTGTTGCAGGGCCTTGGCGTTCTGCCCGGCGGCCAGTTGCAACACGCCATCGTCGAGAAACAGCAGGCCGATCGGCAGATCGAACGCGCCGCCGGCCAGCACGACGTCCAGCGCTTCGCGGGCGCCGGGGCCGGACCATGGCGACTGGCGGCTGATGATCAACAGGGATTTGGCCATTTCACGCGCCTCCGAAACAGATCAGTCGATCGGCGTCCTGCACCGCGTCGTGCAACTGGCCGAGGCCGGACAATTCCCACGGCGCGCTGACCGCGACGGCATCACGCTGGTAGCGTTTGGCTTCTTCGTCATTCAGCACGCCACGGCGCAGGGCGGCGGCGATACACACCACACCGTCCAGATGCTGCTCGCTGATGAACGTGCGCCATTGTTTGGGCAGGTCCAGTTCGTCCTGCGGGGTGACCACCGCGTCGGAGGCGTTGTACACGCCGTCCTGATAAAAAAACAGCCGGACAATCTCATGCCCGCCGGCCAGCGCAGCCTGCGCAAACAGCAGGGCACGGCGCGAGGAGGGCGCATGGGCGGCGGAAAACAGCGCGATGGCGAACTTCATGACGGACTCGATCAGCAAAACTGCGGCCATGATAAAGCTTTATGAAGGCAGCCGCGAAACCAAGTGAAGCACATGCCCTCTGTGGGAGCGGGCTTGCTCGCGAAGGCGTTGGGTCATTCGACACATCTTTGACTGATGCACCGCTTTCGCGAGCAAGCCCGCTCCCACAGGATCGTATTTCAGCGCGGCATATAGCCCAGTTGCCAACGCCGCGGAATGCTCAGGGACAGCACGCCCAGCACCGCCGCCAGCAAGCCGCTGGCGAACAATGCCCGAAGTCCGAAATGATGTTCCAGCACTGCGCCGAGTATCGCGCCGATGAACATCCCGCTCCACGGCACCAGTTGCACCCGCCAGCCATTACGCCGCTCGCCGAGCATCCAGCGCCCCAGTCCACGGCCGAACCGCGACAGCGCTCCGGTCACGTACGTCAGGCCCACTGGCAGGCCGTTCACTTCCTCGACCGCCGCGTTGAGCATGCCCATCGCGATGATCGCCGCCAGCAGCGCCGGCAGTTGCGTGTCGTACGGCCATGCCGCCGCCAGGCAAAGCAGGGTGGCGATGCATAGCAACAAGGGCAGCGTGCGCCGGCCACCGAGGCGCCCGATCACGATCCCCAAGGCATTACCGATCACGAAGGTGACGACCAGGATGATCAGGCGCAAGGTCAGTCCGAGGTCGCCGTCACTGATCGCCACCGCCAGCCGCGTGGTATTGCCGCTCATGAACGAAACGAAATCGCCGCTGGCCATGAAGCCGATTGCATCGGTCATGCCGGCGAGTACCGACAGGCTGGCCACCAGTGCCAGACCGATGCGGCCACGCCATTTCTGCCGGTGCAGATGCCCGGAAGTGGCGCGGTGAGTCGAAGTGGAGGGCAGCATCGGCGACGATATCCTTCAGCGGCGTTTACGGTTCCAGCCCATACAGATCGCAGTAATCCTTCCAGCTCATGTGGGCCATTTCCGCTACCTCGCGATGCACCTCCATGCGCTGGGCCTGATACTCCTCGGGTGTTGCGGCCGTCAGGAGCAAAGTCAATTCCCAGGCAAACAGCCCCTGCTCTTCAGCTTCGGCCTCGAAGGCTTCATGCAGGCGTTCTTCACGATACTGCGCAGCGGTTTCACCCTTGGCCTGGGCCAGCAGCGGATTGAGATGATCGAGGGTTTCGCGCAATTCGGGGCGCGCGTCGAGAAACAGTTTCAGGGCTTGTTCATGTCGCTGGTCGGTGGGCGCCATGTGTGTTCCTTGTGAGGCTGATGACCCTAGGGTGCCGGAGCGGCTGCCGCATGTCGCGCTATAAATGCAGTAAAGCAGAACGATTTTGCCTGTTGCGGTGATACAGTCCGCTTTTTTCTGAATGAGCGAATGCAATGCGAATTCTGATGGTAGCGCTGGCCGCGACCGTGCTGGCCGGTTGCGCGGGTTCGGTGATGGACGATTCTCGCACCAAAGCCCCGTACAAGGTTCTGACTTCGGACAAGCCGGAGAAAGTTGTCGCTCAGTGCGTACAGTTCGGCTGGCAGGACGAAGCAGTGTTTGGCGTGGACGCCGGAGCGTATCTGCAACCGGGCAAGAAGGGTGGCTCGACGGTGTACACCCGTTCCGCAGAGTCATTTGTCGACGTGACCAGCGATGCGTCGGGAACCGTGCTCAACTACTACGCGCAGAAGGACGATTTTGTTGCCAAACGCCGGTTGGCGGCGTTGGCGACCTGCCTCTGATCAAGCGTTGAAGCGGCTGCCGTTATCGCCAGCAGGCTGGCTCCCACACTGGATTTGTGTTTGCCACCGATCCTGTAGGAGTGAGCCTGCTCGCGATGAGGCCAATGAATTCAACCGATCAAGCGCTTCTGGAAATAGTGCCGGCTATGCCCCGGCGGGTAATCAACGATCTCGCCAAACTGGCTGAATCCCAGCTTCTCGTAGAACGCCGGCGCCTGAAAATCGAAGGTGTCCAGCCAGATGCCCAGGCAGTTCTTCTCCTTGGCCAGATTTTCCGCCATGGCCATCAGTTCCGAGCCGATGCGTTGCCCGCGACCCTGTTCCGGGACGCACAGCAACTCGATGTACATCCACTGGAAGATCACCCGGCCGTACAAACCGCCGAGAATCGCGTCGTGTTCATCGCGCACCAGCAGGGCGAAAGGTTCAGATGTGGAACCACCGGTCCGGGCGTCGTTATACGCAATCAAAGGCTCGAGAATGGCTTTGCGCTGTTCTTCCGTAGGGTTCTGCGACAGCTCGATTCGCAACGTCATGTGCAACTTCCTTGTGAGATGAACCGGCAGCCTATCCTGCCCGGGGAGCGTCTTCCAAGTCCTTCTTCATCCCTTTGGAACCGCCGCTGTCGCGCCGGGGTCTAGCTTTTACAGCGTCATTCCGAACGCGGTTGATGAGGATCCCCCATGAATATTTTCGAAGCCCTTCGCGAAAGCCACGACCGCCAGCGCAGTTACGCCAAAGCCCTGGTCGAAACCAGCGGTGATACTCCGGAGCGGGTTGAGGCCTACAAACAGCTCAAGGCTGAACTTCAGGCCCATGAAACCGCCGAAGAGCGGCACTTCTACATCCCGCTGATGGAGTTCGACAACGGTGTCGACCTCAGTCGCCATGCCATCTCCGAGCACCATGAAATGGACGAGATGATGGAAGAGCTGGACGAGACCGAGATGTCCAGCCCGGCGTGGCTGGCAACGGCGAAGAAGCTCTCCGACAAAGTCCATCATCATCTCAAGGAAGAAGAGCAGAAGTTCTTCCAGATGGCCGGCAAATTGCTCGATGACAAGCAAAAGGAACAGCTCGCTGGCCAGTACGAAAAGGAGTACCAGGCGCAACTGCCATGAGTACTGAATGCCAGTTTTTGCAGTGTCGGCGTGTAGGCCTTTGGCCATGCGTTGGGTGGGTCTTGTCGTAATTGACTGTATATTCATCCAGTGTTTTCGGCGTTTTTGACTTGAGACGCCGATTGACTGCGACAAAACCGCCGATGGACAAAAAAACCACCTCCGTTAGCTTGAAGGCCTCTCCTCGGACAGGAGAGTTCTTAAATCAACGGAGTGAAAAACATGAATCAACCACAAGCTCAAACCCAACTGCGACACGGTCGCGTCACCTCCCCAGCCAGCCGCGGTGCGGTAGCCATCGAGCAAGGATTGCTCGGTGCCTGGCAGGTCAACGAAATGGAAGGCGGCAAGAACTTCCCGGCGCTGACGGCAGGACCTTTTCCTGCTCCCTATGGCAGCGACAGTGACAGTGTCACGCCGCCCGCCGACGGTTACATCCTCAGCGGTGGCAAGACCGATGCCCGTGACTGCGTGAACTTCACCGACGAGGAAATGAGCAAAAAGCTCAATCGTCCGTTCAGCTGGCCACTGCTCAGTGTCACCCCGGGCCAGACACTGGAAGTGAAGTGGGAATACACCGCGCCACACACCACCCGTGGTTATCGCTGGCTGATCACCAAGGATGGCTGGGATCCGAAACAGCGTATTTCCCGTGCACAACTCGAAGCGCAGCCTTTCGCCGAAGACTTCTACACTCAAGTGCCGTATTACAGCTATCCGGGGGAATTGAAGGCCAAGGTCAATCATTCGGTGAAATTGCCGGCCACCAAAAAGGGCCGTCACGTCATCGTGCTGATGTGGATCGTCGCCAACACCGGCAACGCGTTCTATCAGGCGTTCGACGTCGACTTCAAATAACGGCGTTACGCTCAACTCACAGGTTCTGAAGGATTAGAACATGTCAAATATCGACTTCACGCTAGTGCAAAACCAGGCGGCCGACGCGGCCTCGCTGATGCCGAGCATCGCCGGCAAAAAAATACTCATGGGCTTCTGGCACAACTGGCCGGCGGGTCCAAGTGACGGCTATCGTCAGGGCCGCTTCGCCGAAATAGCTCTGGAAGCGGTGCCCAAGGAGTACAACGTGGTCGCGGTGGCGTTCATGAAGGGCAGCGGGATTCCAACCTTCAAGCCGTACAACGTCTCCGATGCCGAGTTCCGGCGTCAGGTCGGCGTGCTCAACAGCCAGGGGCGGGCGGTGCTCTTGTCCCTGGGTGGCGCCGATGCGCACATCGAGTTGCGGGCCGGACAGGAACAACCACTGGCCAATGAGATTATCCGTCTGGTGGAAACCTACGGCTTCGATGGGCTGGACATCGATCTTGAACAGAGCGCGATTGATTTCGCCGCCAACAAGACCGTGCTGCCGGCCGCGCTGAAACTGGTCAAGGATCACTACGCAGGCCAGGGCAAGCACTTCATCATCAGCATGGCCCCGGAGTTTCCGTACCTGACCACCAATGGCAAATACGTCGGTTACCTGCAGGCACTTGAAGGCTATTACGACTTCATCGCGCCGCAGTTCTACAACCAGGGCGGCGACGGGGTCTGGGTGCCGGAAGCCAATAATGGCAATGGTGCATGGATCGCGCAGAACAACGATGCGCTGAAAGAGGACTTCCTCTATTACCTGACCGAAAGTCTGGTGACCGGCACCCGGGGCTTCACCAAAATCCCGGCGGACAAATTCGTCATCGGCCTGCCGGCCAACGTCGATGCGGCTGCCACCGGTTACGTGATCGACAGCACCGCCGTCGGCAATGCGCTCAAACGTCTGGCGATCAAAGGGCTGCCGATCAAGGGCCTGATGACCTGGTCGGTAAACTGGGACAACGGCGTCAGCAAGGATCGCGTGCCGTATGGCTGGGAATTCAGTCGGCGTTATGGACCGCTGATTCACGGAGCGAAAACAGCGGCACAGGAAACGGATGACACGTTGTCGCGCGTCGCCCGTTAGCAGCAATTAAAGAGCCCGGTAGCGCTGCCGGGCTTTTTTGCGTGGGCCAGGCAAACAATGCTCGGGTGTGAGTCATAGCGGAGCGGGTTGCTTATCCGATTGGGACGCGCTCGATACATTGAGTGAATGACTGGACGAGATCCAGCAAGCAGGCAGCCGCCTGATTGATCTGCGTATCGGTAAGCGCCGCGTAGCCAATCAGCACGCCGGGTTTGACCGCGTGACTGCTGGTGAATGCGGATACCGGTTGCAGGCAAAGATTGAAGAGGGCAGCCCGTGCGCAGAATTCTCTTTCATCAATGTCTGTGGGTAACCAGAGCACAAAATGTAATCCGGATTGCTCGCCGGAAATCTGCAGATCAGGGTTTTCTCGCAGCTTTGAGATCAGCAAATCGCGTCGATGTTGATACGTCTGTCGCGAGATGCGCAAATGCCGTACATATTTTCCGGTGCAGAGAAACTGGTTGAGTGCGAGCTGACCCAGTATGCCTGGCGTCTGGCCGGTGTCTTCGATGAGGTTGATGACTTTCTTCTGTAAATGTTTGGGAATGACCATGAAGCCCAGACGAAAGTTGCTGAACAGGGTTTTATTGAAGCTGCCGCAGAAAATCACCCGGTCGTTTGTATCTATTGATTTGATGGCGGGCAGGGGAGCACTGCCATAGTTGTATTCGCTGTCGTAGTCGTCCTCGATGATGATCGCATTGGCTGCGGTCGCCGAGGCCAGCAGAGCCTTGCGGCGTGCCATGCTCATGCAGACACCCAAAGGAGCCTGGTGAGAGGGCGTGACATAAATGGCCTGAACCGGACTGGCGGGTGACAACGCTTCAACGATCAGACCTGCATCGTCCACTGGAATATCGATGATTGTGTTGCCGGAACAATTGAATATCCGCCGGGCCCAGTAATAGCCGGGATCTTCCATGGCAACGACGGCCTCTTTTCCCAATACCCGGCTGATGAGGTCGAGACAGTGCCTGATGCCGTGGGTAATCACGATGTCCTGAGGTGAGCAGTCAATTCCCCGGTAGATCTGGATATGGTCGCAAATGGACTTGCGCAAGTTCTCGTCACCGCCGAGTGACGAGGCCGATACTGCGGTGGCGAGGTCTTTGGCGGAAGGTGTGCATAACGACTTTACATCTTTTTCTTCGAGCAATCCCGGATCGGCCAGTCTGGCAATAAACGGTACATACGGCTGTAAATAAGTAATGGGAGCAGGTGAATCGGATGACCGGTGAGTATCAAGTTCGACTTGCAGTTCCTTAGTTCTGGCGGCGGCGATCAGATTATCCGGCAATGTTGCGCAGACTACCGAGCCGGCACCTCGCTTGCGAATGATGAAACCTTCTTCGCGCAATTGATCGAAAACAGTTTCCAGGGTCCCTCGGGAAACTCCCCATCTTTGCGCAAGCGTACGCGTGGAGGGCAGCGCTTCGCCGGATTGGAGCCGACCGGAGCTGATCAGGTGTTCAAGGAAACGGCACAAAAGCTGATGTTTGGTGGACAGCGAATGTTCGGTCAATTCGAACGGCAAGACTAGGTCGAGGCCAACTGGCCGCTTACCTCTGGTCATAGTGGTACACACCAAAATCCATTTAATGGATCTTCATCTTAGCGCGGCATACAAATACGCTCAACGCCGCTCAAGCTAACGCGTTGAGGGGTGGCGCGCGAGTCATTGGGGTCAAGAGAAACTGGATTGGTATAGGGATATCGTCGGCAATGACTGCTTTTGAAAAACTGTCAACACTCAATAAGACTAATCATCGCGAGCCGCAACTAAAGATTGCGATAGTCGGAGGGGGTGCAACAGCGATTAGTGTAATTGATGCGTTGCAGCGCGACGTTAAGCTGAAAAATATGGATGTTGCAATTACCCTCTATGAGCCTGACAAGAAAATAGGTCCAGGTCGCGCTTATCAAAACGATGGTGATTATGGATTGATTAATCGCCAGGCCCGCTTCATGTCCGTGAAAAGTGACGATCCCCGGCACTTTGTAGGATGGGTCACTCATAAATATGGAAGTGCACTGGCGCAACTTGATTTCTTGCCCCGTCACTATTTTGGTGAGTACCTGTCCGATTGTTTTGCCGAGCAAGTGGCGCTGGCGCGCGACCTCAAGCGGCCGATTCGGGTGATCGGGCAAAAGGTCACCAGCCTGACAATGCACGATGACAAAGCAGTCGTCGGTGTCGAAAACGGGCCGCAACAAGTGTTCGACCGGGTGATTCTGTGCATCGGTACCGCTGAACCGGCGGATATCTTCTCGTTGGCCTGCTCCCAAAACTACATCGGCAATCCGTATCCGATGTGGACCAAGTTTTCCGCGATTGGCGGCGACGATCAGGTGGCGATCATTGGTTCCAGCCTCTCCGCTGTCGATGCAGTCCTGGCCCTGAATGCCCAGGGACACCGCGGCAAGATCGTCATGCTGTCGCGCAATGCGCTGCTGCCAGCGGTGCGCATGCCGCATCACGACTTCACTTACAAGGTCATCACCCGCGAACGCATCGAAGAGCTGCGTGATGAAGCGGGGATGATCTCCTGGTCGAAATGGCTTGGCCTGATCACCTTCGAACTGACAGCCCAAGGCGTGGATCTGGAGAAGCTCAAGGCTGAACTGGCGCCAGGTCAACTGCCGTTCGAGCGGCTGGAGCGCCATCTTCAGGCGTCGGTCCGCGGCGAAAAGTGGCTGTCCATCCTGATTGATATTGCCAACGACTACGTCGAGCTGGCCTGGGACAGCCTGAGTGCGGGCGATCGCAGTTATTACATGGCCAACTATCACTCGATTTTCATGAGCCTGTGCAACCCGATGCCTCCGGCAACGGCCAACAAGTTGCGCAACATGCTCGAATCCGGGCACCTCGTGATTCGTCCTGGCCTGAAGGGCGTGGAACTGAGTCCCGGAGGCGGTTTCGTCCTGAATTACCAGGCAGGCGCCTGTCATGCCGACTGGGTCATCAACGCCACGCGATCTGAAACCGGTGGTGTCGGGCAGACCGGTACCGAGCTGGTGTCTTCGATGGTCAACAATGGCGTCGCTCAGCACCATCCGTTTGGTGGCCTGCACGTGTCATTCGGCTCGCACAAGGTCATCGACCGCAGTGGCAAGGCCAGCGACGCTATTTATGCCTTGGGCCAACTGGCTGCCGGTAACCATTACTACACCAGTTCACTGGCCATGATCACACGTCAGATCGATCGGGTTCTGCCGCATTTGCTGACGACTGATCAATACCTCAAGGAGCTTTCTGCGTGAAATCCAGCCGCCCCGGAATCCTGTTACCTGCAGCGTTGTTGTCGGCTGTAATCGTGCCGCAGCTCGGACTCGGCCTGATGACGCCCACCGTTGCAAAACTGGCGGAGGAGTTTCGAGTCCCCCATGAGGCGATTCAGGAAACGTTTGTTGTTTACATGATCGGGTATGCGTTGTCCGTGGTATTGGCGGGGATTCTTGCCGATCGTATCGGAGCCCGTCGCGTACAGATTTCGGGGTTGCTGATTTGTGCTGCCGGGTGCCTGCTTGCAGCGTTCTCGGACTCCTTTTACCTGTTTGCGGTTGCGCGTTTCATGCAGGCCCTCGGAGGGTGTGTAGGGACCGTAACCACCAGGCTGATCGTGAAATCCGATTATCCGGAAAGCAAGCGCCTGCGAATTCTCACCACCCTTGCCTCGGCGATAGCGCTCACGCCGTGTATCGCACCGTTGCTCGGCGGCATGCTGTTACCTTCGCTGGGATGGCGCTGGATGATGGGCGGCGTGGGGATGTTCAATCTCGCGGCATTGGTGCTTTTCTGGCAGGTCGACACCTCTCCGGGGGCATCGGATTCGACGGGGCGCAGCATCATTGCCGTTTATGCCGCCAACTTCAGAAATGCGGATTATCTGGCTTATGCCGCCGGCATCAGTCTGGTGTGGATGAGTTACTTCGTGTTCCTGTCCTGTTCGACTTATGCGTTGCAGACGGAACTGGGCATGTCCAGCCTGGGTTACGGCGCGGTGATCTCCCTGTGCGCTGTCGGTTATGTGATTGGCAGTACGTTGGCGCGAGCATTGAGCGCCAGGTGGGCGTTGAACGAGATCCTGCTGCTTGGAAGCAGGGTAGGCATGGCCGGGTGCATGTTGCTGGGCATTCTGCTGTCGGTGTTTGGCAGTGTGCTGCCGGCGCTGCTGATTCCGATGGTGTTCATTCTGTTGTCGGTCGGGATGGTGATTCCCGCGACTCAGGCCGGGCTATTGAAGAGTGTCAGTCGCGATATCGGTATTTCCTCCGGGCAGTTTTTCTTTTTCCAGATGGCGGCGGGGGCCGGTTACGGTTTGCTGGTCAGTTCCTTTTCCGAACTGGGCGTTCGTGGCCTGGCACTGTTTATCGCCATTCCGATGGTCGTGTTGTTCGTTTTCCTGAATATGTCGCGGGCACTGTCGAAGTCCCCGGAAGAACAGTTGAAGGCAGTCTCTCGGACCTGAGTTTGCTGTTGCTGCGACCCTGATAAAAAAAACAAGGATGTGTAGTCGTGCAGTATCTGAAATCGCTGAAGTTGAACAGTGTGTGTTATGACATTCGTGGCCCGGCACTGGAGCAGGCCAGAAAGATGGAGGAGGACGGCCAGCGCATTCTCAAGTTGAATATCGGCAATCCCGCGCCCTTCGGTTTCGAGGCACCCGACGAGATACTCCAGGATGTGATCCGTAATTTGCCGACGGCGCAAGGTTACAGTGACTCCAAAGGCTTGTTCAGCGCCCGCAAGGCCGTCATGCAGTACTGTCAGCACAAGCAGATCGAGGGCGTCGGCGTAGACGATATCTACCTGGGCAATGGCGTCTCCGAGCTCATTGTGATGTCACTGCAGGCGCTGCTGAACAACCGCGACGAAGTGCTGGTGCCTGCTCCGGATTATCCGTTGTGGACCGCCGCGGTGAGTCTTGCCGGGGGCAATGCGGTGCACTACAGGTGCGACGAGCAGCAGGACTGGTGGCCGGACCTCGATGACATACGGGCCAAAATCACCCCCAACACCCGAGCGCTGGTGATCATCAACCCCAACAATCCCACCGGTGCGGTGTATCCGCGAGACGTGCTGCTGGGAATGCTGGAGATCGCGCGCCAGCACAATCTGGTGGTGTTCTCCGACGAGATCTACGACAAGATTCTCTACGACGAAGCTGTGCACATCAGCACCGCCTCGCTGGCGCCGGACCTGCTGTGCCTGACCTTCAACGGGTTGTCCAAGTCGTACCGGGTGGCCGGGTTTCGTTCCGGCTGGCTGGTGATTTCCGGGCCGAAGCAGCATGCCGCCGGCTACATCGAAGGCATCGACATGCTGGCGAACATGCGCCTGTGCGCCAACGTTCCGGCCCAGCATGCGATCCAGACCGCGCTGGGGGGTTACCAGAGTATCAATGACCTGGTCTTGCCTCAGGGGCGTCTGCTCGAGCAGCGTAACCGGGTGCATGAACTGCTCAACGCTATTCCCGGCGTCAGTTGCGTCAAGCCGATGGGCGCGCTGTACGCATTTCCAAGGATCGATCCGAAAATTTGCCCGATCAAGGATGACGAAAAGTTTGTCCTCGAACTGTTGATGTCGGAAAAGCTGCTGGTGGTCCAGGGAACCGCGTTCAACTGGCCCGCGCCCGACCATTTCCGCGTGGTCACGTTGCCGGCATTGCCGGACATCGAAGACGCCATGGCGCGGATTCATCGATTCATCAGCAGCAGGTCAGTCAACAACCTGAGCGTTCGCCGAATGTCGAATAACGCCCGGGACCTGTGGCCGGTCTTCTGATTCCAGACGCAGATCAAGTAAGCAAGTTGTCATGCCAGACGTAAGTTTGTGGCAGGTGTGACAGCGCAAAGTGCCAGACGGCTGGATGCCACACTCGGCCATCTCTCTAAGTTGTGCAGCATAAAGGAATGAGTATGCGGAACTTTGATGCGCAGGTTTCTTATCGGGTCATGCTTTCTCAGGATGAGATTAATCATCGTGGGGCCGGTTGGGAAAAAGAGGCCTTGAATGAACTGCAAGAGCGACTTGGGGCAGGGTCCGACTTTCCCTGCATCTTTTCCAAGAATGCATTCAAGAAGTCTTCGATCAAGTTTGTATTTGTCGACACTTTGGATGCTCAAGGGCTGGCGAAACTGGCTGAAGGGTTAAAAGAGTATGTAACGCTTTCCAGAACATGGAGTGGTTCAATCGAGGACGCTTATCCGCTCATCGTGTTCTTTTCAACCGATGCGATATCGGCGAGTACCGCGCAGGAGTATCAGGCCGCCGGGTGGGGCGTGCTGCAGAGCCTGCACTGGCTGGATGAAAGCCCGTGGCCGGACAGCGTCGATGTCGACCCGGAGTCACCGTTCTGGTCGATGTGCTTCGCGGGAATGCAACTGTTTGTGAATATGAGTTCTCCCGCACACAAACTTCGCAAGAGCAGAAACCTCGGGTCGAGATTTGCGCTGGTGATTAATCCGCGTGAACGCTTCGATGTATTTGCCGGCGATACCGTGGGCGGACGTAATGTTCGCGCCAATATTCGCAAACGCATCCTTAAATATGATTCGGTGCCCCACGCCTTGCAATTGGGCGGCTTCGGCTCTGACGCCAAAGAGTGGTGGCAATACGGTTTGATTGAAGAAAATGCAGAGCGCACGGATGTTTGCCCGTTCAAACATTCCAGCCATGAAAATAAAGAGGAAGCCTGATGTTCAAGTTGATTGTATCCAACGGCAGAGTGGCAGACCGCACGGCATTTACCCGTATCGGCGCGTTGAAGGCCGCGTCGGCACTTGAAGCAAAGTACGGTGTAGCGCCGCTGTATATCGGTGACGGCAGCTGCGAGCCGGCGGCCGATGACTGGACAGTCAGTCTGCCGGCAGGACGTGAGCAGATCGATTCGCTGCATCGCGCCGTGGCCTGTGCGGTAGAGGAGCAGCAACTCACAGTGATCATCAACGGCACCTGCCCGGCCAGCCTGGGCAGCGTACCTGCGGTTGCCAGACATTACCCGGACCTTTGTCTGGTGTGGGTCGATGCCCATGGTGACTTCAATATTCCGACGACCACTGACACGGGCTACCTGGGCGGGATGGTGGTGTCGGCATTATGTGGCCTCTGGGACAGCGGCTGTGGCGCCGGCGTGCGTGCGGAGAACGTCATTCTGGTCGGCGCGCGTGACATCGACGGGCAAGAGCAGCGTCTGCTGAGCGCCAATAATGTGCGCACGCTTTCCCCGCAGCAGGCAACCGCCGAAGCGGTGCGCAGCGCGATCGGCCAATCGAAGGTCTGGGTGCACATCGATTGGGACTCTCTTGAGCCTGGCTACGTGCCCGCCGACTACGCAGTGCCTGACGGTCTGCTGCCGCAACAGCTCGCGGCGATCCTGGGAGCAATTCCGCTGGAGCAGATCGTCGGCCTGGAAATCGCCGAGTTCAACGCCTCCTGCGATGCGGCGACGGCACAGCGTGCGACCCAGTGCATCATCGATATCGTTGACCCGCTCCTGTCCAAAGCGTGTCTTGAGGCGAGTGTGTGCCATGCATAAGCCGCCTGCTGCTGCCCGGCTGCGTTTCAGCAAGATGCACGGTGCGGGCAATGACATGATCATTCTCGATCTGCGTGATGCGCAGGATCCGTCGCGCGAATTGTGCAAGTACCTGGCTAACCGCCATAAAGGTATCGGCGCCGATATGGTTCTGGGCGTCAAGGCGGCGCGCAATCCATCGTCCGTGGCCTCGTTCGATATATGGACGGCGCAGGGCGAGTCCTCCCGGCAATGCGGCAACGGCGCGCGGTGTGTCGCCGCATGGCTGGTTCGGGCAGGCCTGACGGAGGCGTCCGAGTTCACCCTCGACAGTCCCTCCGGTACCCACCGGGTCCGGGTCATGGAGGACGGCAACTATCAGATCAGCATGGGCGCACCGAATTTCTCGCCCGCCGCCATCCCGGTGTTCGGCTTCGACCAGGCGCAGTCGGCTTATCAACTCGAACTCGCCGGGCAACACCTGGCGTGTTCGGCGGTATCGATGGGCAACCCGCATGCGGTGATCGAAGCCGAACGTGATCAGTATGAGATTCCAGCTGTCGGCAGCGCCCTGCAAAACTCCGGGTATTTCTCCCCTGATGTCAACGTCGGGTTTGTACAGCTGCAATCGCGCAACAGGATAAAACTCAAGGTCTACGAATTCGGCGCAGGCGAGACGCTGGCCTGCGGCAGCGGTGCCTGCGCGGCGGTCGCGGTGCTGGCGCGGGCCGGGCGGGTCGACCGCTCGGTCGATGTCGAACTGCCCGGCGGAGCCCTTGAAGTGACATGGGAGAGTGACTTGTCCGCGATGTACCTCTCCGGCCCTGCTGAATTCGTATTTGATGGAGAACTCGCTCATGCCGTTGTATGAAAGCATTCTGGACACGATCGGCCGTACGCCAATCGTCAAGCTGCAAAGGCTCGCCCCGGAACACGTCAGCATTTATGTGAAGGTCGAGTCGTTCAACCCCGGCGGCTCGGTCAAGGACCGGCTGGCGCTGGCGGTGGTACTCGACGCCGAAGCCAGAGGCCTGTTGAAGCCTGGCGATACGATCGCCGAATGCACCTCCGGCAACGTCGGCATTGCGTTGGCGATGGTTGCCGCGGCGCGCGGCTATAACTTTGTGGCGATCATGTCCGACAGTTACTCGATCGAACGGCGCAAGCTGATTCGTGCCTATGGCGGCAAGGTTCTGCTGTTTCCTGCTCACCTGGGCAGCAGCGGCGGCAACCAGATTGCCGATGAACTGGCGCAGAAGTTTGGCTGGTTCAGATCGCGACAATTCGATAACCCGGCCAACCCTTCCTATCACCGCGAAACCACCGCCACCGAAATCCTCGGTGATTTTGCCGGTAAACGCCTGGACTACTTTGTCACCGGTTTCGGCACCAGCGGCACACTGACCGGCGTTGGCCAGATGCTGCGAGTCGCGCGACCTGCGGTGCAGATCGTTGCCGCAGAACCGGAAAATGCTGCGTTGCTGTCGGGCGGCACCTGGGGCGTGCACCAGATTCAGGGACTCGCGCCCAACTTCACGCCGACCATCATGGACAAGACCGTCATCGACAAAGTCCTGACCGTGAACGAGTACGAAGCACGTGACACTTCGCAGCGCCTGGCCAGGGAAGAGGGGATCTTCGTCGGCATTTCTTCGGGCGCTTCGGTCGCCGCAGCGTTGAAGGTTGCCGAGACCGCGGCGGCCGGTTCGGTGCTGCTGGCCATGTTGCCGGATACCGGTGAACGTTATCTCTCGACGTTCCTGATGGACGGCATCGCCGAAGGTTCCGACGATGACTGGTTGCAGTCGCTCGAGCCGTAACAGGCAACCGGTTACTTGGCGAAGCAGGCGCTCTAAGGGATTAGCATCATGGTGGAAACTCTTCCGGCAGCAGATTACATCGAGTTCGCGCGCCCGTTTCCAATGCATCGTGGAGGTGTACTGGAAGATTTCAGGCTGACGTATGAGACGTTCGGGCAACTGAATGATCGTCGCGACAACATCGTCCTGGTGCTGCCCGGCATGTCCGCCAACAGCCACGTCTGCAGTGTCGCCCGCGATCCTGAGGCGGGCTGGTGGGAGGACTTTGCCGGTTCAGGCAAGCCGATCGATACAGACCGCTGGTATGTGATCTGTTTCAACTATCTGGGGGGTTGCAAGGGCTCGACGGGGCCGCTGTCCACCGAGCGGGCGAGTGGCAGGCCTTACCAGTCGCGCTTTCCCGAGCTGAGCATCGAAGACATCGTCGACACGATCGTCATGGCCGTGAAAGCGCTGGGCATGGCGCAAGTGACCTGCCTGATCGGCGCTTCGATGGGTGGCATGTGTGCGCTGGCCCTGTTGACCCGGCATCCGGGGTTTGTCCGGCATCACATCAACCTGTGCGGCGCGGCGAGTTCGCTTCCCGTGTCCACGGCCTTGCGTTCATTGCAGCGGGAAGCCATCCGCAGTGATCCGCTATGGGCCGGTGGCGAGTATTCGCCGGATGCGCGCCCGATCCACGGCATGACGCTGGCCCGCAAGATCGGCCTGTTGAGTTATCGCTCCGGCGCGCAATTGAATCGCCGTTTCAGCCGCAGCGATCAGGCGGCGGGGAAATCCGCCGGCATGACCCACGACTTTGAAGTCGAGGACTATCTGCAGGCCAATGCCTGGCGATTCGCACGGGATTTCGACCCTAACAGTTATCTGCAGTTAAGCCGCGCGATTGATCTTTATGCCTGTCTGACGCCGCCGCAGGGCGGTTTTCAGACTGCCGGGCTGGAGCAGGTTCTGGTGGTCGGCGTCGAGAGCGACACGCTGTTTCCTGTTGCGCAACAGCAGCACATCGCTCAAGGGCTCGAGCAGGATGGTGCCGAGGTGACCTTTGTCCGGCTCGATTGCCCGGACGGCCACGACGCCTTTCTGACCGATCTGCGGGCGTTCGGGCCACTGCTGGAACATTTCATGAATCGTATTGGTTCCGTCCTCCCTGCGGGCAGGGCGGAGCGTTGTCTGGAGTTGCACGATGAACGATTTTGACAAGGTTGCATTGGTGACCGGTGCCAACCGTGGCATCGGTTTTGAGGTGGCGCGACAACTGGCCGCCGAGGGCGTGACGGTGGTGCTCAGTGGCAGGAATTATCAGGCTGTCGCTCAGGCGGCCGACGAGTTGGTCGGCATGGGCCTGAAGGCGTTCCCGTGCCTGCTGGATGTCACGGATGAAGACAGCATCGCCTCGGCGGTCAAATTGCTGGAGGCGAAGTTTGGTCGACTGGATATCCTGATCAATAACGCCGCGATCCGTATCGAATCCTACGGGTTGAACCCTTCGCAACAACCACTTCAACAGTGGCGCCAGACGTTTGAAACCAACCTGTTCGGCATGGTCGCGGTGACCCAGCATTGTCTGCCGCTGATTCGCCAGTCTGCGGCCGGACGCATCGTCAACGTATCCAGTCTGCTGGCATCGCTCACCACCCATACCGACGTCGATTCCTACGCCTATTCACCGATGTTCAAATCCTTGCCGGGCTACAGCGCCAGTAAAAGCGGGGTGAATTCGTGGACGGTTCATCTGGCTTACGAGCTTCGCGACACGCCCGTCAAGGTCAATGCCGTGCACCCCGGTTACACCAAAACCGGCATGAATGACGGCGCCGGTGATCTCGATGTGCAGGAAGGCGCGCGGACCAGTGTCGCTCTGGCATTGATCGGTGCCGATGGCCCCACGGGCACTTACCGCCATCAGGACCGCGTGATTCCCTGGTGAGTCGTCGCTGTTTTTCTGCTTCCAACTGTTCAGTAGAAAGGATTCTTCATGATTAAGCTTGCACTCGTCACCGATAAGCCGAACCTGCACATTGACTACGACATGCCGCCATTGCTTGAAGCCTGCAAGCAACTGTCGATCAACGCCGATGTGTGCTTCTGGGACGATCCGTCAATCGATTGGGCGGCGTATACCGCCGTATTGATCCGTTCACCGTGGGACTGCATTGAAAGCCTCGACGAATTCTTTGCCTGGTGCGACAAGGTGCATGCACTGACCTGCCTGTTAAACGTGCCGTCCGTGGCCCGGTGGGGCTTGAACAAGTTGTACCTGAAGGACATTGCTGCGCGCGGCGTGCCGATTATTCCGAGTGTGTTCCTGGCGCCCGACGACGCTCCCGAGGGTTATCTGGCTGACTTCCTCGACGCGAACACCGACAGCCACGAATTTGTCGTCAAACCGACGATCGGCTCGTACTCGCGCGGGGTGAAAAGATTTGTCCGCGGCGGTTCCCAGGCCGCGCTGGCGCACATTCGCGCGCTGCAAAAGCGCGGTTCGCATGTGATCATTCAGCCGTACATCACCACCATCGACACTTACGGCGAGACGGACCTGACCTTCTTCGATAACACCTTCAGCCATTCCATCCGCAAGGGCGCCATGCTCATGGCGGACGGTACGGTGAATGTGCCGACCCCCGAATTTCGCCAGCCGCGCGAGGCGGATGCCGAGGAGCAGGCGGTGGCGCTATCGGCGCTGGTGGCTTCTGCCGAGGTGCTCGGGCTTGAGCTGCCGTTGCTCTACGGCCGGGTCGACGTGATCCGCGACTATGACGGTCGGCCGATGATCATGGAAATGGAGATCTGCGAGCCTTCGCTCAACCTGCCGTTTCGCGCCGACAGTGCGATGAACCTGATCAAAGGCGTGCTCAAGCGCATCGACCGGCACCTGGTCGATCTCTGACACCCTCCGCGAACACCAGTAAACAAGCCCGACAGCATTGCCGGGCTTTTTTTGTGCGCGCGATTATTCGACTATGGGCGTTTTCCGATGGCACAAGGAACAGGCGTCATGACCAAGACAGCCGAGCGGGTCAACATTGTCGATACTCAGGTGTTGTCCCACGACTGGTATCTGTTGCAGAAAATCACCTTCGACTATCTGCGCAACAACGGTGACTGGCAGCGGCAGACTCGCGAAGTCTACGACCGTGGCAATGGCGCGGCGATTCTGTTGTTCAACCGCGAAAAGCGCACGGTGGTGCTGACCCGCCAATTTCGCTTGCCGGTGTTCGTCAACGGCCACGACGGCTTGTTGATCGAAGTGGCGGCGGGGCTGCTGGAAGGTGCGGCGCCGGAACAGCGGATCCGCGACGAGGCCGAAGAGGAAACCGGTTACCGCGTGCATGAGGTGAAGAAGGTCTTCGAGGCCTACATGAGCCCCGGCTCGGTGACCGAGAAGCTGCACTTTTTTATCGCCGAATACGACGCGAAGTCGAAGGTCAGCGAGGGCGGCGGCCTGGAAGAGGAAACCGAAGAACTGGAAGTGCTGGAGTGGCGCTTCGATGAGGCACTGGCGGCGTTTCAGCGCGGCGAGATCTGCGACGCCAAGACCATCATGCTGCTGCAATACGCGGCGATGAATAACCTTTTCGACAGCTGATTCAACGCCAATCCATTGTGGCGAGGGAGCTTGCTCCCGCTGGGCTGCGCAGCGGCCCCAGGTTTTTGCCCGTGCTGCGCACTGGAGCGGGAGCAAGCGCCCTCGCTACACAATGGCATTTACGGGGTTAAAACAGGTCCCCTGTTCTACCGACATCAGACCAGTCCCCGCCCTCCAGCGTCAGCAACCGCTCCTTGGCCTCAAGCCCACCCGCAAACCCGGTCAACTTCCCCGACGCGCCGATCACCCGATGACACGGCGCCACAATCGAGATCGGGTTACGCCCGTTCGCCGCGCCCACCGCACGCACCGCCGTCGGGTTGCCGATCTGCTCGGCGATCTGGCTGTAAGTGCGCGTCTCGCCAAAGGGGATAGTCAGCAGCGCCGCCCAGACCTTTTTCTGAAAATCGGTGCCGACAAAATCCAGTTCCAGGTCGAAGCGATCACGCTTGCCGGCAAAATATTCCTCAAGCTGCTGCGCGGTTCGCTGCAGCAGCGGATTGTCCGGCGCTTCCGTCATCGGCCCGAGGCGCACTCGGCCCGGTTTGTCGTTTTTCCAGAGGATGGCCGCCAGTCGTGAGCCGTTCGCAACCAGCTTCAATTCGCCGACCGGTGAGGGCAGGGTGATGAACGTGTACGACATGGGCAGAACTCCGGATCGGTACGGCGAGAGCGCCCAGCATACTGCCTGAGCGGGGAGGCGCAAATCGTAATAGCGACCATACTGCTTGGTGCTTTTGCAGCGTTCCCCTCTGTTCTGCACAGAACCCGAAAACAAAAAAGAGATCGACTCATGAAGTACGAACCTTTGGTCAAAACGCTGATTGCGACGTCACTGGCACTGAGCTGCCTCATGGCCCACGCCGCTTCCGTAGCACCGGTTGCCGCCGAAAACGGCATGGTGGTCACCGCTCAACACCTGGCCTCGCATGTCGGTGTCGATGTGTTGAAAAACGGCGGTAATGCGGTGGATGCGGCGGTCGCTGTGGGCTATGCGCTGGCGGTGGTGTATCCCGCCGCAGGCAACCTCGGCGGTGGCGGTTTCATGACCATTCAACTGGCGGACGGGCGCAAGACGTTCCTCGACTTCCGCGAAAAAGCCCCGCTGGCGGCGACGGCCAACATGTACCTGGACAAGGACGGCAACGTCGTCCCGGATCTGAGCACTCGTGGTCACCTCGCCGTGGCGGTGCCGGGCACCGTGTCGGGCATGGAGCTGGCGCTGAGCAAGTACGGCACCAAACCGCGCAAGGACATGATCGCCCCGGCGATCAAACTGGCGGAAGACGGCTTCGAGCTGGAGCAGGGCGACGTCGATCTGTTGGACTACGCCACCGATGTGTTCAAAAAGGACATGCGTGATTCCGGCTCGATCTTCCTGCACAACGGCGAGCCGATGCAGGTCGGGCAGAAGCTGGTGCAGAAGGATCTGGCGAAGACCCTGCGCACCATTTCCGAAAAAGGCGCTGACGGTTTCTATAAAGGCTGGGTGGCCGACGCCATCGTTACGTCCAGTCAGGCCAACAAGGGCATCATCACCCAGGCCGACCTCGACAAATACAAGACCCGCGAACTGGCCCCGGTGGAGTGCGATTACCGTGGCTACCATGTGGTCTCGGCGCCACCGCCAAGCTCCGGCGGGGTGGTGATCTGCGAGATCATGAACATTCTTGAAGGCTATCCGATGAAGGATCTGGGCTTCCATTTGGCCCAAGGCATGCACTACCAGATCGAAGCGATGCGTCACGCTTACGTGGACCGCAACAGCTATCTGGGTGACCCGGATTTTGTGAAGAACCCGATCGAGCATCTGCTGGACAAGAACTACGCGACCAAGCTGCGCAACGCGATCCAGCCGCAGAAGGCCGGGATCTCCGCCGAGCTGAAACCCGGCGTCGCGCCGCATGAAGGCAACAACACCACGCACTATTCGATTGTCGACAAGTGGGGCAACGCGGTGTCGGTGACTTACACCCTCAACGACTGGTTCGGCGCCGGGGTGATGGCGAGCAAGACCGGTGTGATCCTCAACGACGAGATGGACGACTTCACCTCCAAGGTCGGTGTGCCGAACATGTACGGTCTGGTGCAGGGCGAGGCCAACGCCATCGCCCCGGGCAAAACCCCGCTGTCGTCGATGAGCCCGACCATCGTCACCAAGGACGGCAAAGTGGTGATGGTGGTTGGTACGCCGGGTGGCAGCCGCATCATCACCGCGACCTTGCTGACCATGCTCAACGTCATCGACTACGGCATGGGCCTGCAGGAAGCGGTCGACGCGCCACGCTTCCACCAGCAATGGATGCCGGAAGAAACCAACCTCGAAGACTTCGCCGCCAGCCCGGATACGAAGAAGATCCTCGAGAGCTGGGGCCACAAGTTCGCCGGGCCGCAGGATGCCAACCACATCGCCGCGATCTTGGTCGGCGCGCCGTCGCTGGGCGGTAAACCCGTGGGCAAGAACCGTTTCTACGGGGCCAACGATCCACGGCGCAATACCGGGTTGTCATTGGGTTACTAAGAGGCGTAAAAACGGGGTGGGCTCAGGTCCGCCCCTGTTTCAAGGATCGATCAAGGAAGACTCATCATGTCTACTGCATTGCTGATCATCGACGTCCAACAGGCTCTCTGCTCAGGCGAGTATCAGTGCTTCGACATCCACCGTGTGATCGACACCATTAACCAGCTCAGCACGCGTGCGCGTGAGGCGGGTGTGCCGGTAGTGCTGATTCAGCATGAGGAAAAGGACAGCCCGCTGGCCCATGGGGCCGAAGGCTGGCAACTCGCCGCCGGATTGCTGACGACCGCCGAAGACCTGCGCGTAGGTAAAACCACCCCGGATTCGTTCTATCAGACCGAGCTGGGCAAACTGCTGCCCAGCGAAGACTTCGAACGCCTGATCATTTGCGGCCTGCAGACCGACTACTGCGTCAACGCCACCGTGCGCAAGGCTCATCAGTTGGGTTACGACGTGGTGCTTGTGGCAGACGCCCATTCCACCCTCGACAACGGCACCATGAGCGCCGAAGACATCATCGCCGAACACAACAAGGATCTGGCGCACCTGACCGGCGCTACCGGTCGCATCGATGTTAAACCTGCAGCCGAGATCATTTTCTGAGGCCCGAAAATTCCTCTGTCGGTCTTACTGGCCTCATCGCTGGCAAGCCAGCTCCCACAGGGTTTGGCATGGATCACAAAGTCTTTGAACAACACAGATCATTGTGGGAGCTGGCTTGCCAGCGATGGCGATAGATCTGTCAATGAAGATGCAAGCTGTGCCAACCCAATCGCCAGCAGGCTGGCTCCTACAATGATTGATGGTGTTCACAGATTCCATGTACAGCAAAAAATCCCTGTTGGAGCGGGCGTCCTCGCGAAGACGGCAGCACTGACCACACTTCACTGGCATAATCCCGCGCCCCGAAGAATGGAATCTGTCGATGTTGTCTTTCAAACTCCGCCACGCTTTTCTGCTGGCGTCCCTGACGTTTATTCCAGCTGTACACGCCAGCAGTTTCGATTGCGCCAGCGCTACCAGTCCGACTGAAAAAACCATCTGCACTGATCCCTACATCTCAAGCCTTGATGAAAGGCTGGGTGTGCTGTGGTCGCAGACGTTGGCTAGCGTGGCTGATCCCAAAGCGCTGAAGACTGATCAGCGGCAATGGCTGAAGAGTCGAAACGGCTGCGCCCAACGGATAGCCTGTCTGCGTCGGGAGTATCTGATGCGAATTGCCGAACTTGATTACGCGTCCAGGCCTTTCAATTGGGACGCTACGTGGCAGCTGATTCCCACCGGCCCGGCGACAGCTTCAGAAATAACAACCAAACGGCGTGACACGGCGCATATCACGTTCGACATTTCGGCACAGGAGGGCGGCAACTCTGGCGATCTAAGCGGTGTCGCCTTGTTGAAGGGGAAACAGGCCGATTACGCCGAGGGACAATGTGCGCTGCGTTTTACTGCGATCAACGGGATACTCAATGTATCGCAGGACGGTGCGGATGCCGACTGCGGCGGGGGAATGGGTGTCTTTTACGCGGGTCGTTATGTGGCTTCCGATCAGCCTTTGAAGCTTGATTACGACTTGCTCAGCCTCGGGTTGGCCCGTTCGCTGGAGGAGGACCAGACATTGCGCTCGCTACTCAAGGCGGATTATCAATCGTTGGTAGAGTTTTCTGGCTCGATGATGACAGGCGATCCCAGTGTCGATGTGCCGGGTAGTCAGATCGTCGAGATGTGGATGCGAGGTCTGGGCGCTACCGCCATGTTCATGAGCACGCCTGATAGCCGGTTTTGGGTCATGGTGATGGCCTACGATGGTCAGGGAAAACCTCATGTCCGTTACTACAGCAACGCGCCGCAATGGAAGACGCGTTTACCCGACGTCATGCAGGCCTGGTATCAGCGCAGGTCGGGTGAAACAACGGTGCCGCTGGATTTCATGCCCTGACTATTCAAGTCGCAAACAAAACCCCACGAATCTCCCCAACCCGCGGGGCCACGACGCCCTCCAGCACCAACCGCGTAATGGTCTCGGCTGCCGTCGCGTAATCCTCATCCTGCGGCACTTCGCGCCCGGTGATGCAGCCCATTTGCCAGCCAATGTTGGTGTAGGTGCGGGTCGCCGACCAGATGAACAGCATCAGGTGTTCCGGGTCCACCGGGGCCAGCAGGCCGCGTTCGATCCAGCTGCGCAGGCACTCGACGTTGCGTCGGGCTTCGGCGTGCAACAGGTCGCGGCATTCGTCTGGCAACTGGCGCCCGCCGAGCAGCAGCTCGCCGCTGAATACCCTGGCAATCGCCGGGTGTTCGCGGGCGATGCGGATGCGTGCGGCGATGTAGGCGCGCAGGCCGATCAGCGGGTCATCGCTTTCGCGCAACGCTGCCGAGGCTTCCAGCAGCGGTTCGACAAACCCCAGGAGGACTTTCGAGTACAGGTTTTCCTTGGTCTGGAAGTAGTAATACAGGTTGGCCTTGGGCACGCCGGCGCGGGCGGCGATGTCGCGGGTCTGGGTCGCGTCAAAGCCGTTGGCGGCGAACTCTTCGCTGGCGGCGGCGAGGATCAGTTGCTCGTTGCGTACGCGGATGGCGCTCATGGGAACACGGTGTGAATAGAAGGCATGGGCAGATACGGGCAATTTCGGTTTCGCAATATACAAAACTATATAGCGTCGAAGCCAGCTAACTGTTCCACTTGCGACAGGGCTGAGCGGATATTTTTGTGTAAATTTCCTGATTCAGTCTTTCCTCAAGCGAGCGCTCTCTCTAGAATCCGCCACGCCTCCGCAATGGAGGCTCATTGCTATCATTTGGCTCGGTTCACATAGGGAAGACAACATGCAATTCGGGAAAATCCTTGCGCTGGGCCTGGTGCTTGCGCTCGGTGGCTGTGCCAGTTTCACCAAAGACGAAGTGGCGCCGGTCAAACTGCCATCGATGGCCAGCTACGCCAACAAACCCAATGTCTATGTGGACTTCGACTTCTATCAGGGCGAGCCGAAAAGCGCTTCGGCCGTAGAAGTGCCGCAGGCGCGTGATCAGCTCAAGCCTGAGCTGCAAAAGATTCTGACCGATTCGGGCCTGTTCGGCCGTGTCACCCTGGACGAGTTCCAGAAGCAACCGGGCGACTACAGCCTGCGTCTGAAAATGTACAACCATCCGCCGAATGCCGGTTCGATGGTGCTGGGCTTCATCAGTGGTTTCAGCCTGGGGGTGATCCCGGCATACGGCACCGATCAGTACACCATGAGCCTCGAAGCCGTGGACGGAACGGGTCAGGCCCTGACCACCGCGAGCAACCATGATGCGGTCGTTACCTGGATCGGCATCTGGTTCATTCCGCTGATGGGCAACACTCCGAAGGCGGCGGTCAACGACACCTTCGCCCGTCAGGTCAATGCGCTGCTCAAGCAGATGATCGACAACAACAACCTGAAATACTCGGCACTCGAGCCCCGCACTCCACGGGCCTGATGGCAAAAAAAAGAGCCGCAATCGCGGCTCTTTTTTCGCCCTTACTTCAGGGCCTGGATGAACTGAGGATCGCTGTACAGTTCTTTCAGCAAGTCACGCAGCATCGGGTTGTAGGCGTTGACCGCGTTCGGAATCGCGATGAAACCAAAGAAGCTGCTGCTCCACTGGCTGCTGACATGCTTGGTCGCGTCGTAAACCACGTTCTGGCCATTGAGCAGGGTGAAGCGTGCCGCGAGTTGGCCTTCGCCTGTGCCCATGCCGGCCGACAGGTTGTTCTTCACCACCAGCACTTTCAACTGACGCTGAGCCTGCGGATCAAGCAGACCGGCCTTGCGCAGTTCTTCGGTGATCGCGTCCTGGATATGCGCCGGGATGCTGCCGGATGGCGAGCGCACCGGGTTGGCCCGCACAGTCAGCGAACCTTCGCCAGACTCGGCAGTTACCTGAGGATTGCTGATCGCCTGCAGGGGCGGAGTCTGCTTGAGCTTCTGAACGTTTTCGAAGCTCGGCTCATAGCGGGTCATGGTCATGCCACAACCTTGCAGCAGCACTGCCAGCATCGGGATCAACAACAGAGACTTTTTCACGGCGTTTCCTTGCGTGAGGAATAAGGGGAGCGAATTATGGGCAGAGTGCCATCATTGGGCAACCGACTTCACCGTGAAGCGCTCAGAGCTTCAACAGATTCTCGATCTGCGCCAGTTCCCAGGTACTGAGCAGATTCACCGGGTCGGTGCCGTAACGGCTGTTGAATTGCCATTCGCGGCCATCCGGGCAGCGGCACTGTTCACATTGATGCAAGCGCCCACCCTCAAAATCCAGCAACAGGCGCCAGCCCTCGATATCGACCGTAACCAGTCCGGTATCAGCGGGCGTCTCGGATCTATTGAACATCAGCACGCCCAGCGCAGCCTCGCGCAAGCGCTGGCAAACGTCGCGGGCGGTCAGCAATGCAGTCATGGTCGTACTCGATGGGCAGAAGCGCGTCAGGATAAATCGCGCGTCGACGGGTGTCAGCGATCACTGGCCCGATTCCGAACTATTCCGTAACATCCGCACCCCTCATTTTCGCGAACATCCGCGGCCACCCTCGTTGGCCGCTCAGTCAGGTAAGCCATGAAACCGAAACGTCTGCGCGCCGATGTCCTGGCCGGACTCACCACCTCGTTTGCCCTGTTGCCCGAATGCATTGCGTTCGCGCTGGTGGCTCACCTCAACCCGCTGATGGGCCTGTACGGCGCCTTCATCATTTGTACGCTGACTGCGTTGTTCGGCGGCCGGCCGGGAATGGTCTCCGGGGCGGCGGGTTCGATGGCGGTGGTGATCGTGGCGCTGGTGGTGCAGCACGGCGTGCAGTACTTGCTGGCGACGGTGTTGCTCGGCGGTTTGATCATGATGGCGTTCGGCTTGTTGCGCCTGGGCAAACTGGTGCGCATGGTGCCGCATCCGGTGATGCTCGGTTTCGTCAACGGCCTGGCAATCATCATTGCACTGGCGCAACTGGAGCATTTCAAGAGCGGTGAACATTGGCTCAGCGGCACGCCGCTGTACCTGATGACCGGGCTGGTGCTGCTGACCATGGCCATCGTCTACATCCTGCCGCGCCTGACCCGCGCGGTGCCGCCGGCATTGGTGGCGATCCTCGGCGTGGGCCTGCTGGTCTACCTGTTCGGTCTGCCGACGCGCACCCTTGGCGACATGGCGCACATCGCCGGCGGTCTGCCGACTTTCGCGCTGCCTGACATCCCGTGGACGCTGGAAACCCTGCGCATCATCGCCCCGTACGCGATTCTGATGGCGCTGGTCGGTCTGCTGGAAACCCTGCTGACCCTGAACCTTACCGACGAAATCACCGAAACCCGCGGCTACCCGGATCGCGAGTGCGTGGCGCTGGGCGCGGCGAACGTGGTCTCCGGCGCATTCGGTGGCATGGGCGGTTGCGCGATGATCGGCCAGACCGTGATCAACCTCAGCTCCGGCGGCCGCGGGCGTTTGTCCGGGGTGGTGGCGGGGGTGCTGATTCTGCTGTTCATCCTGTTTCTGTCGCCGCTGATTGAGCGTATTCCGCTGGCGGCATTGGTGGGCGTGATGTTCGTGGTCTCGCAGCAGACCTTCGCCTGGGCCTCGTTGCGGGTGTTGAACAAAGTGCCGCTCAACGATGTACTGGTGATCATCGCCGTGACCACTATCACCGTGTTCACCGATCTGGCCACCGCCGTGCTCTGCGGGATCATCATTGCCGCGCTGAACTTTGCCTGGCAGCAGGCCCGCGAGTTGTACGCCGATGAGCATCTGGAAGCCGACGGCAGCAAACTCTACCGCCTGCACGGCACACTGTTTTTCGCCTCGACCACGCCGTTCCTCAACCAGTTCGACCCGGCCAATGACCCAGCACGAGTGACTCTCGATTGCCGGCATTTGAGCTTCGTCGATTACTCGGCGATTGCCGCGTTGAAGACCCTGCGCGAGCGTTACGAAAAGGCGGGCAAGGAGCTGCAGGTGTTTCATCTCTCCGAGCGCTGCAAGAAGCTGTTGAAACGCGCCGGCGTCGAACACCACTGAGTGCAGTTGTGGGCGCGGCTTGCTCGCGAAGGCGGTATGTCGGTGAAACGGTATCGACTGCCACTACGCCTTCGAGCAAGCCCGCTCCCACAGAGGCGATGCCAAAGATCACTATCGGGAGAACTTCTTCGCCCCGGCCACACAAAGAATCACGCCCACCGTCACCACCAGCATGCCGATGCTGACCTGCTCATGCAGCAACGTCGCTGCCAGCGCCAGGCCGAAAAACGGTTGCAGCAACTGCAGTTGACCAACCGCGGCAATCCCGCCCTGGGCCAGACCGCGATACCAGAACACGAACGCGATCAGCATGCTGAACAGCGAAACGTAGCCCAGACAGACCCATGCCGACACGCTGATGCCGCTGAAGGATGGTGGGGCCAGCCACAGGCTCGCAATTGCCATCGGGGGCAGCGACAAGACCAGCGCCCAACAGATCACCTGCCAGCCACCCAGGGTGCGCGACAGTTTTGCGCCTTCGGCATAACCCAGACCACAGACCAGAATCGAGGCGAGCATCAGCAGGTCACCGGTGGGCGAGGCGGACAATCCCTGTGACAAGGCGAACCCCACCACCAGAGCACTGCCGAGGATCGAGAAGAACCAGAATACCGGGCGCGGACGCTCGCCACCGCGCAACACGCCAAACAGCGCAGTGGCCAATGGCAGCAAGCCGACAAAGACGATCGAATGCGCCGATGTCACGTGCTGCAATGCCAACGCCGTCAGCAGCGGGAAACCGAGCACGACGCCCAATGCCACGATCAACAACGAAAACCACTGATCCCTGGACGGTCGCCGTTCACGGAACAACCACAACAGGGCAACGGCCAGGACGCCGGCAATGGCGGCGCGCGCGACGGTGAGAAACACCGGGTCAAACTCCAGCACGGCCAGGCGCGTCGCCGGCAGCGAGCCGCTGAAGCACACCACGCCAATAAAGCCGTTGATCCAGCCGCTGGTTTTTTCCAGTGCCGGGTTGCTCACGTTTGAAGTCCGTTCCATACGATTCACACTCATTGTGGGTTGCTTTGAGAGAATCCTATGATTGAGAATCAGGACAATCAAAAAATTGTCATGGATACATCCCGACATGTCCCGCTCTCGCTACAAGACCCTCGTCGACACTTACGCCGCCGACATTCGCACCGGACGTCTGGCGCCCGGCACCCGTCTGCCGACGCACCGGCAACTGGCCACGCAGGAAGGCCTGGCGCTGGTCACGGCCTCGCGGGTGTACGCCGAACTCGAAGCCATGGGGCTGGTCAGCGGCGAAACCGGGCGCGGCACCTTCGTGCGCGAAACCTCGTTGTCGCCGGGGCAGGGCATCGACCAGAAAGACGTGGCCGTCGGCATGATCGACCTCAATTTCAACTACCCGTCCTTGCCCGGTCAGACGCAATTGTTGCGCACCGCACTGCGCCAGTTGGCGTTGTCGGGAGATCTGGAAGCGTTGTTGCGCTATCAGCCCCATGCCGGCCGGGCCCACGAACGGGCTTCGGTCGCGCGCCATTTGCTCAGTCGCGGTGTCAACGTCGACGCCGAACAAGTACTGCTGGTCAACGGCGCCCAGCAGGGGCTGGCGGTGACGCTGATGGCGTTGCTCAAGCCCGGCGATGTGATCGCCGCCGATGCGCTGACCTATTCCGGGTTCAAAGTGCTGGCCGAGGCGTTGCATCTGGAAGTGGTGGCGATCCCGGTCAACGAGCAGGGGCCGGATCTGGCCGCGCTGGAAAAACTCTGCCGCAGTCGCTCGGTGCGTGCGGTGTACAGCATGCCGACCCTGCACAACCCGCTTGGTTGGGTGATGCCTATCGAGCAGCGCGAAGAATTGGCTGCCATCGCGCGGCGGCATGATCTGACCCTTATCGAAGACGCGGCCTACGCTTTTCTGGTGGAAGACCCGCCGCGTCCTCTGATCGACCTGGCGCCTGAGCGCACGGTCTACGTTTCGGGCCTTTCGAAGAACATCGCCACCGGCCTGCGCGTCGGTTTCATTGCTGCGCCTGCGGCCCACGTTCCGGCACTGGAGCGGGTGATTCGCGCAACCACCTGGAACACCCCGGGACTGATGACCGCGATCGTCTGCGGCTGGCTCGACGACGGCACCGTGATCGAACTGGAAGCGCAAAAACGCCACGATGCTCAGGCGCGCCAGGCACTGGCTGCCGAGTTGCTCAAAGGGTTGCCATGCGTCGCCCATCCGAACTCGTATTTCCTGTGGCTGCCCTTGCCGGAAGACGTGCGTGCCGATCAGATTGTGGTGGAGCTGATGCAGAAGCAGATTTCGGTCACCACGGCCGAGCCGTTCGCCGTATCGGCGCATGTGCCGCATGCGATTCGACTGGCCCTGGGTTCGGTGGAAATGGATGTGTTGCGGCAGGCCTTGACCACCGTCAGGAAGGTCATCGCCGCTTACCTGTAAAACAAGGCCCGAGGGACAGATGTTACCCTTGCGCAGCCAGATTCAAGCCGTTCCGGAACCCTAGATGAAAAACACCGTTGCACTCTTGCTTGCCTTGACCGCCACCGCCGTACTGTTCAGCTCGACCACCCGCGCTGCAGGCGATCCGCAGGCCGGCGAAAAGATCTTCCCGCGCCTGTGCGGCGGCTGCCACCAGGTTGGCCCGGATGCGCGCCCGGGGTTCGGCCCGCAACTCAACGGCATCATCGGTCGAGCGGCCGGAACCTCGGCCAATTACGTGTATTCCGAGGCGATGAAAAATTCGGGCAAGACCTGGGACCGCGAAACGCTGACTGCGTATCTGAAAGATCCAAAGGGCGTGGTGCCGGGCACACGAATGATTTTCTGGGGGCTGAGTGACGAGGAGAAGATCGATAATTTGCTGGCGTATCTGCAGCAGTTCTCCAATTAAAGATTTTGCTCGGCCGGCCCGGCAAACCAGGCCAACGGCATTTGCGAAGTCAAAGAGGGCTGATCAAGCCACCTGATTACGGCCCGCCGCTTTCGCCTGATACAGCTGCTGGTCGGCACGTTTGATCAGCATCGTGTGGCTGTTGTCCGCCGGGTCGGCCAGCGCGACGCCAATGCTCACCGTGACCTGTCCGATCTCGGGAAAGTGCGCCTGGGCCACGGCGACACGGATCTTTTCGGCGACCATCTCTGGAGTATCAGGCTGGGCGACTTCCGGCAGCAGTACGGCGAATTCCTCGCCGCCATAACGGGCGACGAAGTCTGTGGCGCGCACGCTGACCTGAATGAGCTGCGCCAATTGCTGCAACACGTCGTCGCCAATCGCGTGGCCGTAGGTGTCGTTGATACGCTTGAAGTGATCGGCGTCGATCAGCAGCAGGGCAAACGGTCGCCCGGTGCGGCGGAACAGCAGACTGTATTCGCTGAGTTTTTCATCGAAGCGGCGACGGTTGTAGACGCCGGTCAGGGCGTCGTGGGTCGCCAGGTTCAACAGTTCGGCATTGGCCTGCATCAGTGCCGCGGTGCGCTGGGCGACGGTGGCTTCCAGCGAGGCGTTGGCTTCCTGCAGTTCGCGCTCCTTGGCCAGCAGCGACCGGGTCATGGCGTCGATCGACTGCCCAAGCTGGGCGATTTCCCGCACCGGGTGCTGCAGCGGGAAGTGTGCGCCGGGCTGTTGGTTCTGCACCTGTTTGGCCGAGTGCGCGAGTTGCTCGATCGGCCGGCTCAGATACTGCGCCAGATAGTACGCCACCAGCCCGAATGCCACGGCGGCGGCCACACCCAGCAGCAACAATTTATAGAGCAGCAGGCGCGCCGGCTCCAGAGCGGTGTCCAGTGGCTGGCGCACGGCAATCGACCAGGACAACGCCGTACTCGAAGGCGTCGGTACGGTGACCATGCTGGTCAGGTAACCGTTGCCGACCGACCAGCCCGGCGACTTCGAATCATTCACCGCCAGTTGCTGGCCCATCAGGGCTTCCGGGTACAGCACCTTGCCGTCGTGATCGATGATCAGCGCTTCGATATCCGGCGACGCATTTTTATGCGAGAACGCTGCCGATTCGACGATACGCGTCACCCAGCTCCAGTGCGCGTGCGCGCCCAGCACGCCAATCACCTGGCCGTCGGCGTTGCGGATCGGGGCGGCGAAGTCGATGAAACGCAGCGGTTCGCCGTTGGGCGTTCCCGGCAGCAGTTTGGCCAGCAACACCGCTTCGTGCGGGTCACCGGTGTACTCACCCCGCAGGCCAGCCTGGAACCATGGCCGTTGCTGCACCGATTGCCCGACCAGCAAATTATTCACCGCTTGATGCACATGGCCATCGGCATCGGTCACGCCCATCCACGCATACTCGGCCCGGGCCTGGGTGCGCAGTTGCATCGATTTGAGAATCGCCGGGTTGTCGAGGTCGCCGCGTTCCAGATGCGGCGCACGGCTGAGCAGGTAGACCTCCAGCTGGCGCTCGCGTAATTGGTCACCGAGCAACGTTGCCGCAGAACGCGCGGTATTGAGCAGTGAATTGCCGCTGACCTGTTTCATCTGTTCGGTGGCGATATGCCCGACATAGAAGCCGACGATCGCCAGGGTCAGCAGGGACAAACCGGCGAACCAGAGGGTCAGGTGACTTCGCAGACTGGCTTTGAGCATGGGCAGGCAAATTCTGTTTGGACGTTGTGGCCGCATGGTATGCGCATTAAGCGTCGGGCTGCCAGTCGGTCGCTTCGGATAAGCACCGTCGGAAGTTTCGCCAATGCCCTACAAGGCAAGATCCTTTCTGACGCGGGTTGTTGAAAAGAACCACGCCAGCAAACGACGAAATGCAAAAGCCCGGCTGATCAGGCCGGGCTTCTTTGACTGCTTTAGAGCCGTTGTTTTATGCATTGCGGCTTTCGATCAGACGATCCGAACCACCTTCAGCGACACGGCGTTCTTGCAGACGATCCGAACCACCTTCAGCGACGCGGCGTTCCTGCAGACGATCCGAACCACCTTCAGCGACGCGGCGTTCCTGCAGACGATCCGAACCACCTTCAGCGACGCGGCGCTCCAGCAGACGATCCGAGCCACCTTCAGCGACACGGCGTTCTTGCAGACGATCCGAACCACCTTCAGCGACGCGGCGCTCCAGCAGACGATCCGAGCCACCTTCGGCAACACGGCGCTCCAGCAAACGATCAGAACCACCTTCAGCCAGACGGCTTTCAATCAACTTGTCCGAGCCGCCTTCAGCGACCAAAGTGTGAACGGGTGTTGCTGCAAAAGCGTTAACTGCAAGAACCGAGAAAGCGATGCCGAGGATGGTTTGGCGTTTCATGATCGTGTGCTCCGGGGTGTATTGGGTTGGTATGGAGCTGATGTTACGCCGCGGATTTTTTATGAGAACTTCATTGGCGTGATGGTGACTATCGACGCCAGCGATGTATGCCGCAAGTCCGGATTCAGAGCTTCTGCGCCCGAATGCATAGTTCTCCGGTGGCGCGGGTCAGGGCCAGATCATGCAGTGCGTCGTGTGTCAGGCCCTGCCGGGCCTTGGCCAGCCAGACCGGGCAATTCGGGTCGCGGCGATGCGGCGCGAAGTCGGCGTACTGGCGCAGCAGGCGGGTTTGCAGCTCGTCCAGGCGCGGACGAATCTGCCCGGCCAGATCCGGTCGCGGGGTGTCCGGCGCCGCACCAGCCGCTTGCCATTGCGCGAGCAATCCGTACTGCACCAGTTTGTTTGCCTCCATTTGTGCAGCGATCAACTGGGCGACTTCTTCGGGGTCGAGCTGGTGTTCGGTCGCCAGGGTGCGGGCATTGGCGATGACCTGGGCTTCGCGCGGGCTGTCCTGAATCGGCTTGCCACTGTCCCATTTGGTCAGGGCGACGAGGTCGCCGATGTTCAGGCGTTCGTTCAAGGTTGTCAGCAACGGACGCAACGATTCGGAGGAAACAGGGGGCTCGGCGGCGCCGGCAGCGTGGCTGAACAGAACCAGCAGGGAACAGGTCAGAGCATTTCGCAACGGAGTCATGGGCAGGCGCGTTCCACAAAAAATAGTGCCGACATTTAAGCCTTGAGCAGAGGCGATGTCGACCGACTTTATCCCGTCCATCTAGCGTAATATCCCTCGCATCTCCCACCCCGAGAACGATCCTCAATGCAAACCCCCAGCACCATCAAACCGCTCTGGCAAACCTACCTGCTGTTCCTTGCGCCGATGGTGTTGTCCAACTTCCTGCAATCGATGTCGGGCACGGTCAACAGCATTTACATTGGGCAGATGCTCGGTACGCAAGCGCTGGCGGCGGTGTCGGGGATGTTCCCGGTGATCTTTTTCTTTATCGCGCTGGTGATCGGCCTGGGCGCGGGCGCCGGGGTGTTGATCGGCCAGGCGTGGGGCGCGCGCGAGGCACACATGGTCAAGGCGATCGCCGGGGCAACGCTGTTGCTGGGGGTGTTGATCGGTTTGCTGGCGGCGGTACTCGGCAGCGTGTTTGCGCGTCAGGCATTGCAAGGGTTAGGAACGCCGGCGGATGTACTGGACGACGCAGTGGCGTATGCGCATGTGATGATGTGGATTCTGCCGTCGATGCTGGTGTTTGTGCTGTTCACGCAATTGCTGCGCGGAGTCAGCGACACCGTGTCGCCACTGTTGGCGCTGATCGTGTCGACCTCGGTCGGGCTGGCGCTGACCCCGGCGTTGATTCGTGGCTGGTTCGGTCTGCCACAGTTGGGCATTCAGAGTGCCGCCTTCGCCGGTCTGGCCGGTAACCTGTCGGCCATGACGTGGCTGGCGTGGCGGCTGATTCGCAAGGACCATCCGCTGGCGCCGGACCGCGAGTTCTTCGCGGCACTGCGCCTGGACGCGGCGATTCTCGGCAAGGTGCTGCGCATCGGCCTGCCGACCGGGGTGCAGATGATTGTGTTGTCGCTGTCGGAGCTGGTGATTCTGGCGCTGGTCAACCAGCACGGCTCGCAGGCGACAGCGGCCTATGGCGCGGTGACGCAGATCGTCAACTACGTGCAGTTTCCGGCGCTGTCGATTGCCATCACCGCCTCGATCCTTGGCGCCCAGGCCATTGGTGCCGGGCAACTGCAACGCCTGGCAGCGATCCTGCGCACCGGGCTGTTGATCAACGTGTGCCTGACCGGCGGTTTGATTGTGCTCGGTTACCTGTTGTCGCACTGGTTGCTGGGACTGTTCCTGACCGAAGATTCGACCCGGGCGATGGCTGAGCACTTGCTGCACATCATGTTGTGGAGCCTGTTGGTGTTCGGCTTCCAGGCGATCATCGGCGGCATCATGCGCGCCAGCGGAACGGTGCTGGTGCCGGTGATTATTGCGATTGTCTGCGTGGTCGGCGTGCAGTTGCCGGCAGCTTACTGGCTGGACGGTCAGTACGGTTTGCAGGGCGTTTGGATGGCGTTCCCGGTGGCGTATCTGGGCATGCTGGTGTTGCAGACGCTGTATTACAAACTGGTCTGGCAGCATCAGAAGATCGAGCGGCTGGTCTGAGCCCGAGCCACACCGGCAGACAAATGACATGGCGCATTCGCCGGTTGTTTGCTTAAGTCAGTCGAGGCCTCGAAGGTTTGCCCTGTCCGGAGAATCCCATGCGTGCCCGATTCACCGCTGCGGCACTGTTTGCCTGCCTGTGCGTCACGAGCGCGGCGCAGGCTGCTGAATACAACCGCGTCAACACCACCGCCAGCCAGATCAGTTTCACCTACAGCCAGATGGGCTCGCTGATGTACGGCACCTTCGGCAAGTTCGACGCGACACTGCAGTTCGACAGCGACAACCTCGCCGGCGCCCACACCACATTGCACATCGACCTGAACAGCATCGACGCTGGCAGCACTGACGCCAACACCGAACTGGTGAAACCGGCGTGGTTCGATACGCAGCGCTTTCCCGTGGCGGTGTTCGAGTCCAGCCGTTTTACCCGGGTCACGGGCAATCATTATCTGATCGCCGGCCAGCTCACCCTCAAGGGCATCACCCGCGAGGTGCAGGTGCCGGTCGAGCTGAAACCGGACAGTTCGATCGGCATTTTCGACGGTGAGCTGGTGCTCAAGCGTGACCAGTTCGGACTCGGGGCGGGGGAGTGGACGGACACTGTGGTGTCCAACGACATCGCGATCAAGTTCAAGGTAGTGGCGCCACAGCAGTGACGCCAGCCGCTCAGGTCAGTAGGCGCGCCAATGTCCCGGTGCCCAGCGCCACTCACGTCCATCCCAACGATAGTGACCGGCGACCCAGTGATAACCGGGCGCTGGCATGACCGGCACGACTTCCACCGGCGGCGGTGGCCGATGCGGCCGTACCGGTTCGACAATGCAGCCCGACAGGGTGATCGCGACCAGTGAGGCGGCGAGCAGGGTTTTCAGGTTTCGCGACATGGTGGTCTTCCCGGTAGATAAGTTGTTGTTGCCGAGCGGGTTCAACGGGCCCAGTGGCCTTCGACCCAGTACCAGTTAGGACCGCGCGCCTGCCAGTGGCCTGGTCGCCAGTGCGCGCCGTACCTCACCGGTTGCCAATGACCGGGCATCCACACGTAGCCGCGTCCTTCCCAGCGCCAATGGCCCTGATCCCAGACATAACCGGGGCGCGGGCCGGGCATCACTTCCATGCGCATCGGCGGCGGTGCCTGCTGAATGTAAACCGGGGGTTGTGCAAACACCGGGGTGCTGGCCAGCGCTGCCAGGGTCAGCGGCACCAGCAACAAGGCTTGCCGCCATTTGAACAGTGAACGCAAAACGCTCATGTGAACTCCTCAAGGCCTGCGTTAAAAAAGTGAACGCAGCTGAAGAATTGGACGCTAAATCGGCGAAAGATCCGAGCCTTGGCAGATGAAATTTTCTTCAGGTCAACCGTCAGCTTGCTTCGGTATTTCCTGCGACGGTGGCAGGCGTCGGGACACGGTATGATGTCGCGGTTTTCCGCCGGAGTTCAGTTGTCATGCCACGCATCACCCACTACCAATCCCCATGCCCCGAAAGCGTTAACAGCCAGATTCTGCAACTGGTGGTCGATTACCTGACCGACATCAGCGCGGTCGGTCTTGGCCCGAGCAATCTGCTGTACAACGTCTATCAGTACGCGGTCGGCTATGAGGTGCATCTGTATCTGGAGGCGCTGAATGGCGAGAAGGGCACCGAGGTGGAGTTGCTGGTAGCGACGGCCGAGGACGATCCGGAGCGGGTCATAGGTTTCCTCTTGTACCTGCCGGTGCAAGGCGATTGGGAAGCCTGCAGCGTCGCCTACATGGCCGTGCGCGAAGGCTATCGGCGCCAGGGCGTGGCGCGGGCGATGATCGGCGAGATGGTCAGCCGTTATCCGCATGCCGAACTGACCTGCAGCGTCGGCAAGGTGCCGTACTTCGAGGCGCTGGGTTTCGAGGTGATCGGCGCGCGCGAAACCCAGGTGTTGATGAGCACCCGGCATTACCGCAGCAATGGCCTGCGCGGTTTCATCGACACCACACCGATCTATCGCTCGCTGGAAGTGCAGCAGATCCACACCTACCTGCTGCAGAAAAACGGCAAGCGCGCGATGCTCGATGCCGAAAAACAGCGCGACCGGCATCTGGATCAAACTACCCGTCACGTCGAAGAATTTGTCCGTCAGCGCCTGACGCTGCACTGAGTCCTGAGTCCGGCGCAAAAAACGGACAAAAAAAGAGCCTCAAGGCTCTTTGATGGGGAGAAGTAGAGCCCATGAGGCTCAAGCTGCGCATGAAACAGGGAACAGGCTTGATTTGGGGTTCAGAACACCCGTTCCCTACGCAGTCGCTCAGGAGTGAAGCGCCCGCGTACCTTCATCATGGGAACGCGCGGGGGCCGACTCAAGTACCGCTAGTCGCACGGGCGGCGGCCCGTTCCACCATCGCGATGATGGTCGCGATCAACTCGTCCTTCGCTTGCCCGGCACTGATTTCAGCACTGGCGGCAGCATTCGACAACGCCTCGGCGGCACCGAGCATCGCGCGCAAACCGGCCTGGGTGATTTCCCCGCCAGCAGCCAGCGGTTGCAGCACACTGCGGCACTTTTCGAGGAAGATTGCCTCGTAGTCGCGCTTGATCTTTTCCAGCTCCGGCGTGCTGCCCAGCGCGGCAATCACCCCCGGAATCTCATTGCCCTGCAATAACACGCAATCGACGTACGCCGTGGCGATCACCGTCGCGGTGTCGATCAGCGTTGGCGGGCACTGGTCGATGGCAGCGTCCATCACCGCAGTCTGGCGCGTATCGAAGTCCCGGTAAAGCGCCGCGAGCAAGCCCGAGCGAGTGGTGAAGTGGTCGTAGACCACCGGTTTGGTCACCCCTGCCTTGTCCGCCAGATAACCCAGGGTCAGGGCATCGGTGCCCTCGGCCCGAATGATCTGCCAGGCGACGTCGAGCAACTGGCGGTTGCGATCTTCGCGCGACAGGCGACGTCGCGGCTGGGCAGGGGAGTCGGCTTCGGTCATTTCTGTGGTTGACATCGGTTATATACCAAACGTAACTTACTGTTCGTAACTTACCAAGAGTACATAGCCCTTGGTCAGCGCAAACTTACAGGAGAATGACCATGCACGCATTGATTGTTGTGGCGCATCACGAACCGCGTTCGCTGACCCACAGCGTGGCAACGCAGATTGCCGAGGGCCTGACAAGCGCCAACCCTGCCAATACCCGGGAAATCGCCGATCTTTACGCCGAGGGATTTCAGCCGGTGTTCGGCGCAGCGGATTTCGCCGTGCATCACCGTGAGGCGCGGCCGCCAGCCGACGTATTGGCGGAACAGGCACGGATTGATCGGGCCGACGCTCTGGTGCTGGTATTCCCGGTGTACTGGTGGTCGATGCCGGCGTTGCTCAAGGGTTGGATTGATCGGGTGTTCAGCAACGGCTGGGCGTTTGATTTCGCTGGCGACCTCAAGCATGTGAAGAAGCTGCAGCGCCTGCGCGTGCATCTGGTCGGGCTTGCGGGGGCCGATGAACGCGCCTACGAACGTCACGGTTATGGCCCGGCGATGAAGGCGCAGATCGAACACGGGATTTTCGATTACAGCGGGGCGACGGTGGTCAGCTCGACGCTGATGGTGGAGTCGGAGGTGCGTGATCCGCAGGAGCATCTGCAAACGGCGCGACATATCGGCGCCCAGATGTTCACCTGAGTCGCACCTCCTGTAGGAGCTGCCGAAGACTGCGATCTTTTGATTTTTTTAAAGCAAGATCAAAGGATCGCAGCGTGCCGCAGCTCCTACAGGTCAGCGGGCGCCGGGCCAGCCGGCCTTGGCGAGGGCGGCGAGCAGAGTTTCCTTATCCAGCCCAGGCACTGCATGCCCGTTGCCCGCGGTGCTCTCGCTGGCGAGCAGGGCGTTGATGATCGCTTCTTCGACCGCCTCGGTAGCCGCGAGGAACAGCTCGCTGATGTGGTCGTTGTTGACCATGCGCAAGCCGTTGCAGGTTGGCGCGCCTTTACCCTCGTAAGCGGCGGATGGCACCTGCTCGTTGCCGGTGGCAAAGGCAATGAAAATGTCGCCGCTGTGGTCTTCGTTACCGCCGCCGCTGCGCGCCAGACCGAGGCTGGCGCGCTGTGCCAGGCGCGTGCATTGATGCGGCAGCAGCGGTGCGTCGGTGGCCAGGCAGACCACGATCGAACCCATGCCCGGATGCGGCAGCGAAGCCCGCAGGAACGGCGAATCCACCTGTTCCATGTAACGGCCCACCGGATAACCGTCGACCCGCAACTCGCTGCGAATGCCGTGGTTGGCCTGGACGATCGCGCCCACCGTCCAACCGCCCTGAGCGCTGCTCAAACGGCGTGACGCGCTGCCGATGCCGCCCTTGAATTCATGGCAGATCATGCCGCTGCCGCCACCAACGGCGCCTTCTTCTACTGCGCCGTCATGCGCTGAGCTCAGCGCCTCGGCGACATGCTCGGGCTTTACGTGAAAACCATTAATGTCGTTGAGCAAGCCATCGAAAGTTTCCAGCACCGCCGGCATGTTCCAGTAGAGGCGCCCGTCGTCCGGTTGCTGCTGACGATCCAGCGCAATCAACGCATCGCGCACCACGCCAAGACTGTGGGTGTTGGTGAAGGCGATGGGACTGGTCAGCAGCCCGGCCTCGCGAATCCACTCAAGGCCGGTGGCATCGCCATTGCCATTGAGCACATGCACCCCGGCGAAGCACGGTTGCTGGTTGGTCGAGCCGCGGCGCGGTTCGATCACTGTGACGCCGGTGCAGATGTCCCGTCCGCTGTCGCTGCGGCCACGCACGTTACTGTGGCCGACGCGCACGCCGGGGACGTCGGTGATGGCGTTGAGCGGGCCGGGTTGCAGTTGGCCGATGCGGATGTTGAGGTCACGGGCACGAGGTTTCATGGGATGTCTCTCTATAAAAAGGCAGAAATGAATGAGCGGGACTGAACACAAAACCCTGTGGGAGCGTGGCTTGCCCGCGAAGGCGGTGTGTCATTCAAAGGAGATGTTGACTGACCCGACGCATTCGCGAGCAAGCTCGCTCCCACAGGGAAATGTGTTGGGGTTACTGGCCGTTCTTGACCTTGCTCCACACCCGCGTACGCACGCGTTCGGTGGCTTTGGGCAGCGGTTCCAGGGTGTACAACGTGGCCATCGCCGCGGCCGACGGATACACCGCCGGGTTATCCCGGGTGGCCGCAGCCACCAGTGGCGTCGCGGCGCGGTTGCCGTTGGGGTACGACAGGTGATCACTGACCGGCGCGATCACTTCCGGGCGCAGCAGGTAGTCGATGAACGCCAGACCCTGAGCGCGGTTCGGCGCGTCCTTGAGCAGCACCAGCGTGTCGAACCACACCGGCGCGCCTTCCTTGGGCAGGCTGTAGGCGATCTTCACGCCGTTGTGCGCCTGCTCGGCGTTGGTCTTGGCTTCGAGCATCGCCCCGGACCAGCCCACCGCCACACAAATGTTGCCGTTGGACAGGTCACTGATGAATTTCGACGAGTTGAAGTAGGCAATGTGCGGGCGCAATTTGAGCAGCAGCGCTTCGGCTTTCTGATAGTCCTCGGGGTTGGTGCTGTTGGGCGGCAAGCCCAAGTAGTGCAGGGCGACCGGGAGCATCTCCGACGGCGAATCAAGCATCGCCACCCCGCACTGGCCAAGCTTGGCGAGGTTCTCTTCCTTGAACACCAGATCCCACGAATCCAGCGGCGCCTTGTCGCCGAGTGCGGCGCGCACTTTGTCGACGTTGTAGCCGATGCCGTTGGTGCCCCACAGATAAGGCACGGCGTATTGATTGCCGGGATCGTTGTTGGCCAGTTTGCTCAGCAGATCGCTGTCCAGATTGTTCCAGCCCGGCAGTTGATCGCGAGGCAGCGGGGCGAGGGCGCCGGCCTTGATCAGCGTCGGCAGGCTGAAGTTGCTCGCCACCACCACGTCGTAACCGCTGCGGCTGGTCAGCAGTTTGCCTTCGAGCACTTCGGCGCTGTCGAAGGTGTCGTAAACCGGTTGAATGCCGCTGTCGCGCTTGAAGTCAGCCAACGTCGTGGGGCCGATGTAGTCGTACCAGTTGTAAACGTGCACGCTCGGCGCATCGGCGGCACTGGCGGCGGATGCGACGCCAAAACAGGCGAGCAGGCCAAGGTTGATGCCCCGGTTGATATAGCCACGACGACAACGCATGATGCGGCACTCCTGGCCTGCGGCAGGCCGGTGATTGACAGGAGTGCTCAGCCTATCCGGGCGGGCACGCCTGACCCATTCCCATCATGGGTTACTCAAAAGGGGTAGAGCGTGGACGCGTTGTTGCAGGAGTTGCCGGTGCACCAAAGTCTGGCGCGGGTGTTTACCGCCGTCGGCCAGGACGCTTTCTGGCGCGCGTTGGTCGACACGCTGCGCCTGCTGGTGCCGCTGGACAACGCGCTGGTGGCGTTGATGAAGGCGGGGCAGGCACCGCAATTGCTGATCGACTTCGACAGCAAGGGCCGCGCCGATGAACAGGAAGAACTGGCCAGCTACAGCGCCGGGATGTACCTGCTTGATCCGTTCTATCAAACCGCCTCGACCGGCATCGCCGACGGCTTGCACAGCCTGGCCTCGGTGGCGCCGGACCAGTTTCTGCACAGCGAGTATTACCAGAGCTATTTTCGCTCGGTGGTCGGTGAGGACGAGTTGCAGTTCATGATCAACATCGAGGGCGGCGTGCTTGGCCTGTCACTCGGACGCTCGACGGCTTTCGATCTGGCCGAGCAGGGCCGTCTGCTGTGTGTGCGCGACTGGGTGCTGGCGGCGATGCGCCGACACGTGCAGCTGTTGCCGCCACAAGGGACGGGCGCCGAGCCGGTGGCGGGGGATCTGGCAACGCTGCTCGATCGCTTCGATGCGCGCCTGACCACCCGTGAAGTCGACACCGCGCGGCTGATTCTGCAGGGCTTTTCCAGCAAGGCCATCGCCCAGCAGATGGGCATCTCGCCGGAGACGGTGAAAGTGCATCGGCGCAATCTCTATCACAAGCTCAATGTGAACGGGCATGGCGAGCTGTTTGCGCTGGTGTTGCGCCCACCGACTGCCTGAACCTGTGGGAACTGGCTTGCCAGCAATGACGCCCTTACAGCCAACCAATCCCCAAATGAATACACCCAATACAACTGTAAGGGCCAGCCTGCTGGCGAAGGCGGCTCACCAGCCAACCAATCCCAAACTGAATGCACTCAGTCAAATTGTGGGAGCGGGCTTACCAGCGATGGCGGCCTGCCAACCGACCAACCTCCCACCTGAATGCACTCATTCCAACTGTGGGAGCGGGCTTGCTCGCGAAAGCGGCCTACCAGACAAAATCAAAACAACAGAGCAAACCCCGCACATAAACATAACCCCGCAACCACGTTTAAAGTACACGAACCGTTACGCCATAACGGCTACAACGCCTTGCGCCGTTACCTACGCGTACGCCAGAATCCGCCGGCTT